>JAHRVG010000096.1 GCA_019090795.1 Paracoccaceae bacterium
CCTTGGCCCCCGCAAACAATCGCGCAACCTCGCGCAGTTCCTCGGGTTCCACGCCACAGAGGGGGGCCATTTTCTCGGGCGAAACCCCCTGCAAATGGGCTTTTTGCGCCTGCCAATTCTCGGTATAGGCTTCGATATACTGTTGATCGTAAAGCTTTTCCTCAACAATCACATGCATGATTGCGTTCAGCAATGCCACATCTGTGCCGGGGCGAAATTGCACCCGGTGGGTTGCATACCGCCCAAGGCCAACGCCGCGCGGGTCCATAACAATCAGCTTGCCACCGCGCTTGGTGAATTGTTTGAAATACGTGGCGGCAACGGGATGGTTTTCCACAGGATTGCTGCCGATCACGATCGCCACATCAGCGTTTTCGATCTCGTTAAAGGTGGCCGTAACCACACCGGAACCCACGTTTTCCATCAAGGCCGCAACCGAGGATGCATGGCACAGCCGCGTGCAGTGATCGACATTGTTGTGGCCAAATCCCTGACGGATGAGCTTTTGAAACAAATAGGCTTCTTCGTTGGTGCATTTGGCCGAACCCAAACCTGCAACCGTCTTGCCGCCCTGCCCGTCCCGCAATTTCAGCAACCCGCCAGCCGCCGCCTGCAGCGCCTCTTGCCATGATGCCTCGCGAAAATGGGTCAACAGGTTGGCCGGATCCACATTCAACCCTTTGGCAGGCGCATCTGTGCGCCGTATCAACGGCTTGGTCAGCCGATGCGGATGGTGGATATAGTCAAAGCCAAACCTCCCCTTGACGCACAATCGCCCCTCATTCGCGGGGCCGTCAACCCCGTCCACCCAAGCCACCCTGTCACCTTTGACCTTCAGGCTGATCTGACAGCCCACACCGCAGAAAGGGCAGATAGATTTTACTTCTCGGTCAAAGGCCAGGCTATCGCCGACCTGCTGGTCATCAACCATCGTCGCGGCCATCAAAGCCCCCGTCGGGCAAGCCTGCACACATTCGCCACATGCCACACAACTGGAAGCGCCCATCGGATCATCCAGATCAAACGTAATCTTGTTGCCAGCCCCGCGGCCCGACAGGCCAATCACATCATTGACCTGAACCTCGCGGCAAGCCCGCACACAAAGATTGCAAGAAATACAAGCGTCCAGATTAACCGACATCGCCACATGGCTGGCATCCAGCAAGGGCACGGAATCGCGCGCGGGAAAGCGGCTCTCGGACAGGTCGTGCAAATCTGCCATCTGCCACAGCTGCGAGGATTTATCATGGGCGATGTCACGCGCTGGCTGATCCGCCAACAACATTTCCATCACTAGTTTACGCGCGGATCGCGATCGTGAGCCTTCGGAATTCACCACCATGCCCGACGTCGGTTTGCGCACACAGGACGCAGCTAACGTTCGCTCGCCATCAATCTCCACCATACAGGCGCGGCAATTGCCGTCGGCGCGATAGCCTTTTTCGCCAGAATGGCACAGATGGGGGATGGTGGTGCCGACGCGCTTGGCGACCTCCCAGATGGTTTCATCTCCAGCGGTGGTGACATCGCTGCCATTCAGGTCAAAGGTGATGCTGTCAGACATGGCGTGCGCCCCAATAGTAAAGCCTAGGCTCGTTAGACCACGGGGGGCAAATCCGCGCAAACCCGATTCCCGACATATGGCGGGCTATTTGCGCCCAAGCACAAAGTTGCACTGGCTTTTGCCCCCGAATTACGTCACCATTTCGCGGAAACTTTAGGGCATTTGACATGACACATCTATGGGTTCGCGCCGAACAGCGGCAAAACGAACAACGGGTTGGAATCACCCCAGACGGAGTGCGCGCATTGATGGCGGCGGGCATAAAGGTCACGGTTGAACGCTCCTCCTGCAGGGCTATGCCGCTCGATGGGTTTCTGGCAACCGGGTGCAACATCGCCGAGGAAGGGTCCTGGGTTCAGGCCCCTGACGAGGCGATTGTTTTCGGGCTCAAAGAACTGCCCGAGGAGGACACCCCATTGCGCCATCGCCACATCATGTTTGGCCATGCTTTCAAGGGACAGGCAGACGGCCCCACCCTGTTGCGCCGCTTCAAAGCGGGGGGCGGTGCGCTCTATGATCTGGAATATCTGGTGGCCGAGGATGGTCGCCGGGTCGCGGCTTTTGGCTATTGGGCGGGCTTTGCCGGTGCTGCTGTGGGCCTGAAAACATGGGCAGCACAGCAGGCGGGTGACATCCCCGGCCCTGCCTCTGTTGGCGTTTACGCGGGTCGTGATGCGCTGGTGGCGGATCTGCAAAGCGATCTTAGTGCGGCGCTGGCGAATGGCGCTGACAAGCCTAACGCCATTGTTATCGGCGCGCTGGGGCGTGTGGGCACCGGTGCCTGCGATTGCCTCGCCGCCCTCGGGCTGGAGGTGACAAAATGGGACATGGCCGAGACCGCCCAGGGCGGGCCTTTTCCTGAAATCCTGAACCACAGTATCTTTGTGAACTGTATTCTCGCCCAGCCTGGTGTGCCGGTGTTTGTGCCCAAATCCGCCCTCACCTCAGATCGTCGGCTAAGCGTGGTTGCGGACGTTGCCTGTGATCCGAACTCCGATTACAATCCCGTGCCGATTTACAGCCATTCCACTACTTTTGATGCCCCCTTGATCCGCGCAGCACAGGGCAACCCACCGCTGGATGTGATGGCCATCGACAACCTGCCCTCAATGCTGCCGATCGAGAGCAGCGAAGATTACGCCGCTCAGCTGTTGCCATCGCTGTTAACCCTCAACCAGATTGACAGCGGCGTTTGGGGCCGTGCAAAAGCCACCTTTGATGAACATGCGGCAAAAGTATAGCCATGCAATACAACACAATCATATTTGACTGGGACGGCACCATTGGCATGACCCTGCACCTGTGGCTGGAGGGGTATCGCACCGGCCTTGAAAACCAAGGCTTTAGCCTGCCAGACAGGGAAATCATGGACCGTGTTTTTCACGAACCTCTGACGGCAACCGCTATTTTTCCAGATCTCGACTCCAAGCAAATGTTCCGTGATACCCGTGATTTTGTGCATGACAACCTGCCAAACCTGACCCTTTACGCAGGCGCCATCGAAACACTGGAAAGCCTGCATGAGAAGGGCACCAAAATGGCGCTGGTGTCCTCTAGCGAACGACATTTAATAGAGGCCGCACTCAACCCGCTTGGGTTAAGGCAGTTCTTTTCCAGCATTATTGCGGGCAACGAAGTTTCCGCCCGCAAGCCCGATCCCGAGGCCTTTGTGAGGACAATTAAGGCCATTGATGCAGATCCGCAAACGACCCTCATTGTGGGCGATTCGCATGTGGATATTGTGGCTGGCAAGGCGGCCAAAACCCGGACTTGCCTGTTCACGCCCGAACCGAACCAACTGTTCTATGATTTCGACACACTGCGGGCCACCGATCCCGACTACAATATAACCACCCTGACAACCCTGCTGCCCCCTGTGTAGCACCGCATTAAGGAAGCTCGCCATGACAACCATCCACTGGATCGGCACCGGACTCTCTGCTGTCCCCGGCATCCGCCGCCTGATCGAAAACGGCCATGATGTGGTGGTCTGGAACCGCTCTCTTGACAAAGCACAGGCTGCCGTTGGTGACCTAACCCAACAAATTCGTGCTTTTACACTGGCGAATTTCACCGATTCCTTGGACAAAGGCGACATTCTGGTGTCGATGCTGCCCGGAGACTGGCATGTCCCTTTGGCAGAGCTGTGCCTCAGTAAGGGCGCACATTTTGTGTCCTCTTCCTACATCGCACCGGAAATGCAAGCCCTTGATGCCAAGGCGAAGGCGGCGGATCTGGTGCTGATCAACGAAGTTGGCCTCGACCCCGGTATTGACCACGCCATGGCCCATTGGCTAGTGGCCGATTACCGCGCCAGTGCAGGGTTCGATGCGGACAACAACCTGTCTTTTATTTCCTATTGTGGTGGCATTCCCAAAACCCCTAACCCTTTCAAGTATAAATTCAGCTGGTCACCCCTAGGTGTGCTCAAAGCCTTACGCTCCCCTTCCCGATCCATTGACAATTTTAGCGAACTAAACGTCACCCGCCCCTGGGATGCGATTTCCAGCTATGAGGCCCCGCTTGCAACGCCGGAAATCTTTGAAGTGTATCCCAACCGCGACAGCCTGCCGTTCATGGCCGAATACCGGTTTGATCCCGCTTGGAAAGTCCAGAAATTTGTGCGCGGTACCTTGCGCCTGAAGGGCTGGGCAGAGGCTTGGGGCGATGTATTTTCGGAGGTTGAAACGCTGGAAGGCACTGCGGGCGATGCTCGCCTTCAGGAAATGTCTGATCAATTTTGGAATGACAATGCATACGGCGAGAATGATTTTGACCGTGTGGTGATGTTTGTCGCACTTAAGGCCGAGAAGAACGGCAAAACAGTCTACCATAAAACCTATGCCATGGATGCTTGGGGCGATGATACCGCAACAGCAATGGCGCGTCTGGTTTCTATTCCGGTGTCTTTGGCGGTCGAGGCCGTGTTGCAAGGTGACATTGCGGCCGGAGTTTCAGCGGTTCCAAACGCTCCGCATCTGGTAGCACGCTGGATGGAAACGGTGGGAAATATTGCTCAGGAACTTCACATTCGTGATCATATGGCAGAATAAACTGCTTTGCGTTCGCAAAGTTTTTTTCAGGGTGAATTGCCTGTAAGGGCAAGAGGGGGCGAAAGGCCCCCTCACACTTTTTGCGCAGCAAAAAGCGCCACCGAACCGAGCGGACCTTATGCTTCGGTCATATCCCAGCCAAGTGCTTTGGCAACGGTAAAGATATCCTTGTCACCGCGACCACACATGTTCATCACTAAGATATGATCTTTGGGCAATGTGGGCGCAAGCTTGCGCACATGGGCTAGGGCGTGGGAGGGTTCCAGCGCAGGGATAATCCCCTCGGTGCGGCAGGAAAATTGGAACGCATCCAGTGCCTCGACGTCTGTCACCGACACATATTCAGCGCGGCCAATATCATGCAGCCAACTGTGTTCCGGCCCGATGCCCGGGTAATCCAGACCCGCCGAAATCGAGAACCCTTCCAATATCTGGCCATCGTCATCCTGCAACAAATAGGTCCGGTTCCCATGCAGCACACCAGGGCGACCGCCGGTCAGAGAGGCGCAGTGTTGCATACGGGCATCAACCCCTTTGCCGCCCGCTTCTACACCGATAATGCGTACGCTCGGGTCATCCAGAAACGGAAAAAACAGCCCCATCGCATTGGAACCACCGCCAATACAGGCGACAAGGGAATCAGGCAAACGGCCCTCGGCCTCCATCATCTGTTCCTTGGTTTCCTTGCCAATGATCGCCTGAAAATCCCGCACCATCGCCGGATAAGGATGTGGGCCTGCCACGGTGCCGATACAATAAAACGTCTCATCCACGTTGGTGACCCAGTCGCGCATCGCATCGTTCATCGCGTCTTTGAGCGTGCCACGACCAGAGGTGACCGCGTTCACCTCGGCCCCCAGCAATTTCATACGAAATACGTTGGGTGCTTGGCGTTCCACGTCATGCGCGCCCATAAAGATCACGCATTTCAACCCGAACTTGGCGCAAACCGTTGCCGTGGCAACCCCGTGCTGCCCGGCACCGGTTTCCGCAATAATCCGGGTTTTCCCCATGCGCCGCGCCAGCAGAATTTGCCCAAGAACATTGTTGATTTTATGGGCACCTGTGTGGTTCAGCTCATCGCGTTTGAAATAGATCTTGGCACCGCCCAGTTCTTCGGTCACGCGGGGCGCAAAATAGAGCGGCGACGGACGGCCTACATAATGCTTCCACAGATGGTCCATCTCTGCCCAAAAACTCGGGTCGACCTTGGCCTTCTCGTATTCCGCTTCCAGATCAAGGATCAGTGGCATCAGGGTTTCAGACACAAAACGTCCGCCGAAATCACCAAAACGACCTTCTTCATTAGGGCCTGTCATATAAGAATTGAGCTTGTCAGAAGCCATAGAATTAGTCTCCGTTCGCGGCGCGGATAAAACCCGCGATCCTGTCGTTGTCTTTGATGCCGGGGGCGGATTCAACGCCTGAACTCACGTCCACTTGCTGTGCCCCTGTCAACAGCGCTGCTTGTGTCACATTTTCAGGCCCAAGGCCACCCGCCAACATCCACGGGATCACCCATTTTCGATCGGCAATCAACCGCCAGTCAAACGACAACCCATTCCCCCCCGGCAGATCGGCGTCTTTAGGGGGCTTGGCATCAATCAGCAGCTGGTCCACCACACGGGAGTAAATGCGGATGGCAGGCAGGTCCGATACATCGGCAACGCCCAAGGCCTTCATCACAGGCAGGCCAAAGCGTGCCTTAATCTCGACCACGCGTTCAGGTGATTCAGAGCCGTGCAATTGCAACATGTCAATAGGCACGGCCTCAAGGATGGCGGCCAGTTCGGCATCACTCGCATTCACCGTCAGCGCAACCTTGCAAACACCGACAGGCACCTCTAGCGCCAGCGCGCGCGCTTGCGCAATGGTCACGTTACGCGGGGATTTGGCAAAGAAAACAAACCCGACATAGGCGGCCCCCGCGTTTACAGCGGCGGCAACAGATTCGGCACTGCTCAGACCACAAATTTTACTGCGCATGGGCTATTCTATCAGAGCAAGAACATCGTCTTTGCCCTCGCCCGCCTTTTCGCGCAGCACCTTGACCTGACGTTCCAGACGATGCACATCACGGTTTTTGTGGTTCAGATCAGAGCGAATTTTGAATTCGCGCAAGTATTCCCAGATGAATCCGATCAGCAACCCCAGCAATACGCCAAGGAAGATCACCAAAAACAACGGCAGGGAAATACTGCCCGTAATCTGGAATACATCCGCCAATTCAGCGGGCATCAGATGCAGCGTGACCATAGAACGATTGGCCAAAGCAACCGTCACCAAGCAGGCGCCGACAACAATCAGGAAAACATATCGAATGTAACGCATGGTTTGCTTCTTTCCTTAGGAAATCAGCTGCCGTTCAGCCGATCCCGTAGTAATTTCCCCGTCTTAAAGAAAGGTACGTGTTTTTCGTCCACCTGCACAGATTCGCCGGTGCGCGGATTTCGCCCTACCCTAGCATCCCGTTTTTTGACGGAAAAGGCCCCAAAGCCACGCAATTCAACCCGGTTACCCGATGCCATGGCGCCAATAATCTCGTCAAAAATTGTGGAAACTATACGTTCAACATCTCGCTGGTATAGATGCGGGTTGTCTTCAGCAATCTTTTCGACCAATTCAGATCTTATCATGGAAACATTTCCTCCCCAAAGGTAAAGCCACCTAATTGGCCCGCTGATTTCCTGACGCCATTGTTACAGGTTTTCGCTGCTGAGGGAATAGTTGCGTAATGCCTTAAACCGAATAAAACGCCTTAACGCGCTGTTTTGGGACAAAAACTTTCTCAACAACCCGTTCATGAGCCTACTTGTCCGTTACATTTTCAAGCCACCGCTTAGATGATTCGAGCGGAAAAGCCCGAAAAATGCTCTCAAATGCTTACTTAACCTTAAAGAGTGCTGATTTTTGGAAATGCTATTTATAATAGTTTTCGCCACCCCAAAGCAAAAGCGGCACCCAATCAGGTGCCGCTTCAATTCTTGTTTCAATACCGAAGCATCAAATATTAGACGTCGTCTTGGCTTTTCAGCGCAGCGCCGAGGATGTCGCCCAAAGACGCACCGGAATCGGAGGAACCGTACTGTTGTACCGCTTCTTTTTCTTCCGCGATTTCGCGTGCTTTGATCGACAGTCCCAAACGACGGGATGCCTTGTCGATGCTGGTCACACGGGCGTCCAAGCTGTCACCAACCGAGAAACGCTCTGGACGTTGCTCTGCACGATCGCGTGACAGATCGGAGCGGCGAATGAAGGCTTTCATGCCATCGTATTCCACTTCGATGCCGCCATCCTCAATTGAGGTCACGGTCACGGTCACAACTGCACCGCGTTTCACGCCGGATGTGGCATCCACAAACGGATCACCATCCAGTGCTTTAATCGACAGGGAGATACGCTCTTTTTCCGCATCCACATCTGTTACAACCGCACGCACCATGTCGCCTTTGGTGTAATCGCCCATGGCTTCTTCGCCGGAACGGTTCCAATCCAGATCGGAGAGGTGGACCATGCCGTCAATGTCGCCGTCGAGACCAATGAACAGGCCGAACTCGGTGATGTTTTTGACTTCGCCTTCAACTTCTGTGCCCACAGGGAATGCAGACTGGAAGTTTTCCCATGGGTTGCCCATGGTTTGTTTCAGGCCAAGGGAAACACGACGTTTAACAGTGTCGATTTCTAGAACCATCACGTCTACTTCTTGCGAGGTAGAAACGATTTTGCCCGGATGCAGGTTTTTCTTGGTCCAGGACATTTCGGAAATGTGAACCAAACCTTCAACACCCGGCTCCAGCTCTACAAATGCGCCGTAATCGGTGATGTTGGTCACGCGGCCTTTTTGCACTGATTCCAGCGGGAAGCGCTCTTCAACATTGCTCCACGGATCATCCTGCAGCTGTTTCATGCCAAGGCTGATGCGGTGGGTATCGCGGTTGATCTTGATGACCTGAACCTTGACGGTTTCGCCAATTGTCAGGATCTCGGATGGGTGGTTAACCCGACGCCAAGCCATATCGGTGACGTGCAGCAGACCATCAACACCGCCCAGATCGACGAATGCGCCGTATTCGGTGATATTCTTGACCACGCCGTCAACAGCATCGCCCTCGGCCAGTTTGCCAACGATTTCAGCACGCTGTTCTGCGCGCAGCTCTTCCAGAATGGCGCGGCGCGATACAACGATGTTGCCACGACGACGGTCCATTTTCAGGATTTGGAACGGTTGCGCCAGACCCATCAGCGGGCCAGCGTCACGCACGGGGCGCACATCAACCTGAGAGCCCGGCAAGAACGCAACTGCGCCGCCCAGATCAACAGTAAAGCCGCCTTTGACGCGACCAAACATAGCGCCTTCAACGCGCTCTTCAGCCTCGTAGGATTTTTCCAAACGATCCCAAGCAGCTTCGCGGCGTGCTTTGTCGTGGGAAATAACCGCTTCGCCTCTGGCGTTCTCAACATGCTCGAGGAACACCTCTACAGTGTCACCAACAGCGAGTTCAGCTTCCTGGCCCGGGGCTGCAAATTCTTTTAGATCAACGCGGCCTTCCATTTTGTAGCCAACATCGATGATGGCCTGACCGGATTCGATTGCCAGTACAGTACCTTTAACAACACTACCTTCATCAGGTGTGTCGATTTCAAAGCTTTCTTCCAACAGTGCTTCAAATTCTTCCATAGTCGCTTTAGCGCACATATGTTTATCGTCCTTTTTCAAGTGTTTATCGGGCCAAGCGGTTGGTTCCGCCGGTCTTTGGGTTACATTTGATCGGAGGCAATCTGAAAACAAACGAAGGGTCGGAGATGATCCCGACCCTGCTCGTGTTGTTTGTTATCGTTGCGGCTACCTTGCCGATAGCGCGCGTATAGGTGATTTTCGCGCAAGGAGCAAGGGCGCGTTATAATTGAATGCCCCCGATTTACAGATATCTTGCGGATGGCCTGTAAGCCGGATTTTGTCCAAGGGTTGCCCCTATGGACGGCCATTCATCTGGGCCTGCTGTTGCCAACAGGCTCTTGCAACCAACCCGGATCTGCTGGGACAAAAGCGGCCCCGGACGCAAGCGTCCGCGCGATCCCTATTTGGTCTTGCTCCCGGTGGGGCTTGCCATGCCAGCCCTGTTGCCAGCGCCGCGGTGGGCTCTTACCCCACCTTTTCACCCTGACCCAAGTGTTTTCAGGCAAGCCTGAAAGCCAAGGGCGGTCTGTTTTCTGTGGCGCTTTCCCTTTGGTTGCCCAAGCCGGGCGTTACCCGGCACCGTCGCTCTTTGGAGTCCGGACTTTCCTCACCCCAAAGGGTGCGGCCGCCCAGCCATCCGCAAGCTGTTGCACTAGCGCCAGTCGAGGGGGTGGGTCAAGACCGGCAGGGGTATTTTTGTGCCAGATGCTTGATGGTCCCCACATCTTGCCCCGTCAGCGGACCGCTTGCATCTGGGTGAAAGCGCAGACGAAATGCCTCCAGCACGTTTTGCCAGCCCAAATCATCAACCGTGCGATAGCCAAAAAGCCGTGCCGCATTTTGAAATTGACGCCAATCCGCGGCCACGGGCACCGCATCCGGCCAAACCGACAGGCCTTTGGCCGCCAACCGCCGCCAATCAAAGCACGGGCCGGGGTCAAACTTGCGCCCCGGTGCCATGTCGGAATGGCCGATCACCCGTTCAGGCGGAATCGACCAGCGTTGCAAAAGTGCCGCCAAAAGCCCCTCAAGCGCCTGCATCTGCGTCTCTGGAAATGCAGGTGCGTCACTTTCAGGACCGCCATTGGCCAGCTCAATGCCGATAGAATGGGAATTCACATCGCAGACATTCCCCCATGCCCCCGCCCCCGCGTGCCAAGCGCGATCGGCCTCCTCTACCAAAGATGTCAGGTTGCCGCTCTCGGCAATCACATAATGGGCGGAAACCTCGGTGCATGGGTCACACAGGCGCGCAATCGCATCCTGCGCCGTTGCCATTGCGGTGTAGTGCAGCACCACCATATCGGGCGCCCCGCCGTGGCGGCGCGGCCCACAATTGGGCGAGGGAAAATCCCCACGCCGGTCCATCACCCGTTTGTTTTCAACATGTTACGATAAAAATCGGGGTTCCAGTTACAGGCAAAACCGTCACCATCCGGATCAAGCCGTTTACGATCCCTTTGTGGGCCCCCAGCCGCCAGAAACGCCTGCTGTGCTGCATCCGGATCATTGCGGTATTTGCTGCAATTTGAGAGGCCGACGTTAAAACGGCTATAGACCTTCTGGCCCACGGCATTGTTTTGCTTGAGGGCATAGCTTGCCAGATTGGCGCCACCGCGACGCGTTGGCACGGCCGTCGGCTCTACCTGTTGGTAAGTACCTTTCAGGGCCGCAATCTTGGCGGCATCCGATTGGCGGGTTTCGCGTTGTTTGGTTTTCTCGAAATCCTGCGTGTCAGAAATCGTCGCACTACCCTGTGGATTTAGGGGCACAGTTGGCGCAGCCTGAGAGGCCGTATCCGTTTGCGGCAGCACAGTTACATTTTCCGCATTTTCCAGCCGCGCTTGCTCGGCCTCCAGCGTGGTAGCATCCGGCGTAATACTGTCAAAATATTGCGTCCCATCATTGGGATTGCTGGCACCACAGGCGGCCAAAAGAACAGAACTGACTATCGTCAGAAAAAACATGCGCATAGTTGTAACCTCGATCATTTGGGCCTGATTACCACCATTTTTGTGCTTTGGAAACAAACCCCGCCGCACGTTCCAGTGTGTAGGCGGTGTTCAGCAGGTCGCCCTCCTCCCAAGGTTTGCCGATCAGTTGCAACCCCAGTGGCAAACCCTGCGCATCCAACCCAGTTGGTACAGAAATCGCGGGCAATCCGGCCAGATTCACGGTCACGGTGAACACATCGTTGAGGTACATCTGGATCGGATCAGCCTTGGCCATATCCCCCAACCCAAAGGCGGCAGAGGGGGTCGCTGGGGTCAGGAGTGCATCGACACCCGTCGCGTAAACCTTGTCGAAATCCTGTTTGATCAGCGTGCGCACCCGCTGGGCACGGCGATAGTAAGCATCGTAAAAACCGGCTGACAAAACATAGGCCCCAACCATCAGGCGCTTGCGCACCTCCGGGCCAAAACCCTCGGCACGGGTGCGGGAGTACATCTCGTTGATGCCCTCGCCGGCTTGCAATTTCGCGCGGTGGCCATAGCGCACCCCGTCATAGCGTGCCAGATTGGAAGACGCTTCGGCCGGTGCCAGCACATAATAGGCTGGCAAGGCGTATTTGGTGTGCGGCAGGCTAACGTCAACGATCTCCGCCCCTGCATCGCGCAGCATTTCGGTACCCGTATGCCACAGCTTTTCAATTTCTGCCGGTGTACCGTCTTGTCGGTACTCCTTTGGAATACCTATCTTTTTACCCTTGATATCGCCGGTGATCGCCGCTTCGAAATCGGGCACCGGAAAATCGGCGCTGGTGCTGTCCTTGGCGTCATGGCCCGAAATACAGCGCAGGAAAATCGCCGCGTCACGCACGGTTTTGGTCATTGGTCCCGCCTGATCCAGCGAGGACGCAAATGCCACCGTACCCCAGCGCGAAATGCGTCCATAGGTCGGTTTCAGCCCGACAATGCCAGTGAAAGCCGCCGGTTGGCGGATCGAGCCGCCGGTATCCGTACCGGTTGCCGCCAGACACAAATCCGCCGAAACCGCCGCCGCAGACCCACCCGAAGAACCACCCGGTGACAGGGGCGCGTTCGAGTCTTTGCTTCTCCAGGGGTTGACCGCCGCACTATAAATCGAGGTTTCATTCGACGAACCCATGGCAAATTCATCCATGTTCAGCTTGCCAACCATCACCGCACCGGCATCCCAAAGCTTGGCCGTCACGGTGCTTTCATATTCCGGCACAAACCCGGTCAGAATTTTCGAGGCCGCCTGCGTTTTCACACCCTCAGTACAGAATAAATCCTTGATGCCCAGCGGAATACCGCACATGTCCGGCGCATCCCCTGCCGCCAAACGTATATCTGCGGTTGCCGCTTGTTCCAGCGCCAAATCTGGTGTTTTCAGGCAATAGGCGTTCAGGGGATCACTAGCCGCCGCTGCCGCATTGCAAGCCCCCGCCAGTTCAACCGCTGAAATTTCTTTGTTGCGCAGCTTGTCGCGTGCATCGGCCAATGTCAGGTTATTAAGATCACTCATTGTGCCTACTCCATCACTTTGGGCACGGCAAAGAACCCTTCGCGCGCATCCGGCGCGTTGGACAGGATTTTCGCCTGAATATTGCCATCCGTGACCACATCCTCGCGCCGCTTCAAACGCATTGCCGTAACCGAGGTCATCGGCTCCACCCCCTCAATATCCACCTCGTTCAACTGCTCCATGAAATCGAGAATACCGGACAGTTCTTGCGCCAGATGGTCCAGCTCTTCCTCGGCCACTTCGATACGGGCCAAATGCGCAGCACGGCGCGCGGTGTCTTTGTCAATCGACATGGGGGGTGTTCCCTCGAAAATTCCTGTGTTTCGCGCGCAGTTTTAGCCCCGCTGGCGGTTCACTGCAAGCAGCCTTTGGCTATTGCCCGCGCAAGCATTCAAAAAAGGTTTTCAACAGGGCCGCCGCCGGTTCTGCCCCGATGCCCTCGTATACTTCGGGCACATGGTGACATTGCGGATGGTCAAACACACGCGGCCCTTGTTCAATGCCGCCCGATTTGGGATCACTCGCCCCATAATACAACCGCGCAATGCGCGCGTTGGACATTGCAGCAGCGCACATGGGACAGGGTTCCAAAGTGACATAAAGGTCAGCCCCCGTCAGACGTTCACTGCCAACCACCGCACAGGCGGCGCGCAGGGCAAGGATTTCCGCATGGGCCGTAGGATCGTTCAGCTCACGCGTGCGATTGCCCGCCTGCGCCAGAATTTGACCGCTCGCCGACACCACCACAGCCCCGACCGGAACCTCACCGCGATCAGCGGCAGCTTCGGCCTCGAACAGGGCGGTTTGCATGTGGGTGTTGAAACGGGTCATGGAATGGGGCTAGCTGTTGGGGGGAATGCTGGCAAGGAATTAAAAGCAATCCGATTATGTTCGAATTACCCGGAGGTCTTGAAAATGCTCCGCGATACTGAACGCAACTGCGTTTTGATTGAGTAAGTGCCTCAAGGATAGACCTAAACGCTTTATGGGGGATCAAATGTTTGAAGGTTTCAAAACGGGCAGCAGGAAACTTGGTGATGTCACCATATCATATGTTGTCGCCGGCAATGGCCCGCCGATCCTGTTGCTGCATGGCTATCCACAAACCAAGGCGCTCTGGGCCAAGGTTGCGCCAGTTTTGGCGCAGGATTACACCGTGGTTTGCGCCGATCTGCGCGGTTATGGCGACAGCTCCAAGCCTGCCAACACCCCCGACAACAGCGCCTATTCCTTTCGAACCATGGCAGCGGATCAGCTGGCTTTGATGCGCGCGCTAGGGTTCGCACGCTTTCACCTTATCGGCCATGATCGCGGCGGACGCGCGGCGCACCGCTTGGCGCTGGACCACCCTGAGGCGGTGCAGAGCCTGACGGTGATGGACATCATCCCCACATTGCTGGCTTATCAATCGACCAACCAGCGCTTTGCGCAATCCTATTGGCATTGGTTTTTCCTGACCCAACGCGCCCCCTTCCCCGAGCGTTTGATCGCCTGCGATCCGGATCATTTTTACCAATCCAGCCTGCTGGGTTGGGGCGCGGCAAAGCTGACAGATTTCAACGCAGAGATGTTAGCAGAGTACCGCCGTGTCTGGCGCACGGCGCAAATGCACCACGGCAGTTGCTGCGACTACCGTGCGGCCGCTACGATTGATCTGGAACATGACCGGCAGGATTTGCAGCGACGCGTTGAATGCCCGACCTTTGTGATGTACGGGGTTGCTGGCGCGATGGCTAAGCAGTTCGATGTGCCGCAAACATGGGGGGATCGGTGCACAGATATCACCGCTTGCGCCATTGAGGGTGGCCATTTTTTCGTTGATGAGCAACCGGATGCGGTCGCAGAAGGTCTAAGGGGGTTTCTCGCGGCACATCTCTGAACCACTGGGAAAAACTACGGCCTTTAGTGGGTCGCAAGCGCGGTTTCTAACCTTGGGGATGGATCTGTTTCGTTTAAGGACCTTAAAACAAGCTCGATTTTCCTGAGTTAACCTTGGACTCCCAACCTCCTTTCGGTGTATTTGCGCCCAATGAGCAACAAACTCCCCCCCGAGGGCGACCGGATCGCCAAATACCTTTCCCGTGCAGGCGTAGCCTCGCGCCGTGAAATCGAACGCATGATTGACGAAGGGCGCGTACAGCTAAATGGTCAGCTGCTAACGACGCCTGCCGTCAAAGTGACGGATCAAGACGAAATCCTTGTTAACGGTAAGCCGATCGGCCCCCGCGATGCGGTGCGCATGTGGCTGTATCACAAGCCCACAGGGCTGGTCAGCACAAACAGCGACGAAAAAGGCCGTACCACGATTTTTGACGAATTTCCGGAAACCATGCCTCGGGTGATGACCATCGGGCGGCTCGATCTGAATTCAGAAGGCTTGTTGCTGCTGACCAATGACGGCGAACTGAAACGCAAGCTGGAGCTGCCCTCAACCGGATGGGTGCGCAAATACCGGGTGCGGGTCAATGGGCGCCCCAGTGACGCGATGCTGGAACCCTTGCGCAAAGGCGTCACCGTAGATGGCGAGCGTTTTCAGGGAATGGCCGTCGCCATTGATCGCCAGCAAGGTGCAAACGCGTGGCTGACAATTGGGCTGCGAGAAGGCAAGAACCGCGAAATCCGGCGCGCATTAGAAAGCGTCGGCTTAAGCGTGAACCGCCTGATCCGTATTTCTTACGGGCCGTTTCAACTGAAAACCCTGAAAGCGGGTGAAATCGAGGAAATCCGTGCCAAAGTGTTGCGGGATCAGTTGGGAATAGGCGCTGAGGCCACACCCCAAGCCGACGAAAAGCCAGCAAAAGCGCGTAGTTTTCGCAAAACCGGCAAACCGGCACAACGCCCGCGCAGAAACCGCTAGGACAGTTTTTATTCTTTGATGCTGATATTGCCCGCCATCTGGCGGCCATCCAGCCCATCAATCAATTCAAACTCAACCGCTTGATCATTTTCCAAGCCTTGCAAACCCGAGCTTTGTACCTGTGAAATATGAACAAAAATGTCGCTGCCCCCGTCACTAGGCTGGATAAATCCATAGCCTTTGTCGGAATTGAACCACTTAACCGTACCACTGGCCAATTTATTTTTCCTTCTATTCTTGCCGTCACAACGACGTAACGGCCTTGGGACCGTGTCAATTTCTGTTTGGCGAAAACCAACTAAAAGCACGCGCAAGCAGATTTGACCCAACGTCAATCAACCTAGAGCAACAAGTGATTCCCTCAAAACATAAATTTGGTCGCACCTATAGCGCTTGCCCTTTCTGCCGCGCTATGGCTTTTTAGGCGCAACAGAAAATCTGGATGGGAACCGGACCAATGGCCGATCTATTTACAATTCAAAACATGGCGAACCTTGGCGTGCTGATCTTTTTGCAAGCCGTGCTCGGGTTCGACAACCTGCTGTATATTTCAATCGAATCCCAGCGTGCACCGGTGGACCGGCAAAGAGCCGTGCGTTTCTGGGGTATTATAATTGCGGTGGTGTTGCGGGTGGTGCTGCTGTTTGTGATGGTCCATCTGATAGATTTGCTGAAGGAACCCTTTTACCATTTCAATATGCCCGGTATCATCGAAGGTGGTGTCAATTTCTCGACCGCGGTGTTCGTGATCGGCGGCGTGTTCATCATGTACACCGCCTTTAAGGAAATCACCCACATGCTGTCGGTTGAGCATTTGGAAAATGATCCGGAGGCCCGTACCGGAAAATCAGCGGTGCAAGTGGTGATCATGATCGTGATGATGAACTTGATCTTCAGCTTTGATTCGATCCTTTCAGCGCTTGCGATTACAGATGTGTTCCCCATCCTAGCCATTGCCATTCTGTCCTCTGGTCTTGCCATGTTATTGCTGGCTGACGGGGTGACAGTGTTCCTGAAGAAAAACCGAATGTATGAGGTTCTGGGCCTGTTCATCTTGCTGATTGTCGGTGTTGTTCTGCTGGGCGAAGCCGGACCAGCAGCGGCCCATGCGATGCACGACCAATCATTGCAAATTCGCGTCTTTGGCCACGAATTGTTGCCAATGTCTAAGTCAACCTTCTATTTCTCGGTTATTGTGCTAGTAATTGTTGAAATTGTGCAAACAGGGTACCAGCGAAAACTGGCCGAGGAGCGCCAGCACGAGCAAGGTTAAACGACGGCTTGCCCATCGCTGCCCTGCCCCCCCAAAAACCGGGGCCATGAAATCATGGGAAGGTTTGGGGCCGCAATGACGGTGGAGAGATAGAAACACCTGCGGATTATTGCCGATACACTTGTGTCAGCAAACCCTGATAGGGAATGAGATCGTAACTGGCTCTGGTAACAAGACGCTGGGCGTCCTATGTTAAATGCAGTTATCGTTTGGAGCCATGGGGGGCAAAATGTCAGCAACAACACTGCGCGCGATTGCGTTCATCGTGCTGGTAGCCCTTATTTTGGTTGTATCTTTCGGCGCCTTTGGCGGAGCGGCCTGATGGCACAACAATTTGGCGGAAAATTCAGCCCTGACGGGGACAGGCCGACGGGGAAACCTACGCCCCCGACAACTAACAAATTTCGTGGGCGCAAGGCGCACCGTGCGAATTTCCGATCCAAGGTGCTGTTTCTCGCGCCTCTGCCCCTGCTGTTATCGGGTATTGGCGAAATGCGTTCTGGTGACGCCACCGGCATGATTGCAGAATTCGGGGCCTTGGCATTGTTGTTGCTGTCACCGTGGTTGCTGCGCGATGGCCTCGCGGCTGAAGAAGCCTTCAATTCCCGCAAAACCGCCCGCAAACCTGTAATACCACGCAAATTATTCGCCTCGGTCCTGACGGGCTTGGGCGTCGCGCTTGCAGCAATTGGCGGCTGGAAGCTGGACCTAGCCCCGGCACTGGTCTTTGGCCTGCTGGCAAGTGGTGCCCATATCGCCAGCTTTGGCCTTGATCCGATGCGCAACAAAGGCATGCAGGGCGTGGACGAGTTTGAGAGTGAGCGGGTTGCAAAAGCGGTTGATAAGGCAGAAAAACTCGTCAGTGAAACCCTGCAAGCCGCCGGTCGTTTCGGTGACAGACACCTTGAGGGGCGGGTTGAAACTCTTGCCTCTGCCGCGCGCGATATGTTCCGCGCCGTAGAGCAAGACCCGCGTGATTTGACTTCTGCCCGCAAGTTTATGACAGTCTATCTGCGCGGTGCCCGCGATGCGACGGTGAAATTTGCCGATCTCTACAGCCGCAAACACGAGGCTAGCACACGCGCCGATTATGAGGCCCTTCTGGATGATCTGGAAGCCAGCTTTGCTAACCAGCGCGACCGGATGCTTTTGGACAATCGCACTGATCTTGATATTGAAATAGAGGTTCTGCGGGACCGTTTGAAACAACAGGGCGTTCGCGCCAGTTAACCAGGAGATACCTATGTCTAACACCCGCAACAAGGGCGAAACCTCGCGCAAGGAAGTTTCTAAAGTAGCCGCAGTAGAGCTGCCGGAACCCAAAGGCGAGCTGATCGTGGTCTCCGAGGTCAAACCCGACCTCAAGAAAGTCATTCAGTCACGCATGAACGAGCTGGACCTGTCTAACACCCAGTCGATCATTGAATTTGGCACGGGTGCGCAATCGGAACTGCAGGTTATCAGCCGTTCCATGCTGGACGGCGTACGTAACAAAGATGTTGGACCAGCCGGTGATAGCTTGCGCAGTATCGTCTCCTCCATCCGCGGGTTTTCGATTGACGAGCTGAACCCGAACCGACGCCGCAGTTGGTGGGAAAAATTGATTGGCCGCGCCGAACCAGTGGTGAAATTCATGGCGCGCTACGAAACAGTCCAGGCCCAAATCGACAATATTACCGATGATCTGATGGGGCACGAACACACCCTTTTGAAAGACATCAAATCGTTAGACAAGCTGTACGGAAAAACACTGGCTTTCTATGACGAACTGGCGATCTACATCGCTGCGGGTGAGGAAAAAACCAAGGAACTGGACGAAAAGATCATTCCTGCCAAGGAAATTCAAGTGGAGAACGCCGGAAAAGACAAAGGTGTCTTGCGCGCTCAAGAGCTTCGAGACATGCGCGCCTCGCGGGACGATCTGGAACGCCGGGTGCATGATTTAAAACTGACCCGGCAAGTAACCATGCAGTCCCTGCCCTCAATCCGGTTGGTTCAAGAGAACGACAAATCGCTGGTAACCAAGATTAACTCGACCTTGGTGAACACCGTTCCCTTGTGGGAAACACAACTGGCGCAGGCCGTTACCATCCACAGATCACGCGAAGCAGCAGCATCGGTAAAAGCTGCTAACGACCTCACGAATGAGTTGCTGGAAAGTAATGCTGCCAACCTGCAAGTGGCCAACCGCGAGGTGCGCAAACAGATGGAACGCGGAGTTTTTGACATCGAGAGCATCAAACGTGCCAACCAGTATCTGATTGATACTATTCAGGAAAGCCTTGCTATTGCCGATGAGGGAAAAACCATGCGGGCGACAGCCGAGAAAGAACTGGAGCACATGGAAGCTGAGTTGAAAAAGACCCTTTCTGCCGCCAAGGCCAAAGGCACAGGAACGGGCGACACCATCGGCATCAGTACGGATTCCTAAATAAACGGAACCGTGATGAAGCATAAGGGCTGAAGCGCAGGAAAAAGGGCATCTTAATCAATATGAATATCAGTCGCGCATTGATGTTAGTTTTAATGGTCCTTATGGGCTGTGATGAACTATCGCCCAATGTATCCCCTACCAAACAGGCGGCCCCCCCTTCTAGACCCGCGCAACCTGTTGCCTCGGCTGAAAGTCGGAGAATTGCGGCCTATTACGCCTCGGTCCAAACCCGTCTGCTTGCCCAAGGCAAGTTACGTCAGGAATACGCGCCCAGGGACGTGCCGTTTGATGCCGACGATTTGGTTGCACATTTTGAACAAGTTGCGCTCTATGATGAATACACGTTGAGTGACGGCAGTTTTGTCGAGCAGAAAACCATCAGTTCCCTGCGGCGCTGGAATAAAACCGTGCGGATAGGGTTGTATTTTGGCGCATCGGTTACGCTCGAACAGCGAAAAAAGGATACTGCTGCGGTGCAGCAATTTTCCGTTCGTCTCGCACAGCTAACAGGGCTGAATTTCCGCCTTACTGATCTGCGGAACGCCAATTTTATCATGTTGTTCCTCAATCGCGACGAGCAGATATCCCAAACTCCGAAACTCTCTGAAAGCGTCCCCCAGTTACTGCCTGCCATCGTGCGCGAAATCCAGAACAGCCCGCGAAATATTTTCTGTGTCGCTTACGCGCTCTCGAATGCTGAAAAACCAACCAACTACAGCGGTGCGGTGATCCTGATCAAAGCAGAACATGCCCAGATTATGCGCGATTCTTGCATTCAAGAGGAAATGACCCAAGCTTTGGGACTGGCGAACGATGGTCCAGACATCCGACCTTCGATTTTTAATGACGACGAAGAGTTTGCCAATCTGACCTACCATGACGCATTGCTTTTGGAAATGCTGTATGATCCACGATTAAAAACAGGAATGACCCCGGACCGGGCCCGCCCGATCCTGAAACAAGTGGCGCAAGATGCCCTGAAATAAAGCCGTATTTAACCCTGAATAATGGAGGCCCCCATGGGTATATTTGATTTTCTGACTGGTGAATTCATCGACGTGATCCATTGGACAGACGACAGTAACGACACCATGGTCTGGCGTTTTGAGCGCGAGGGCCATGAGATCAAATATGGTGCCAAGCTGACAGTCCGTGAAGGCCAGGCCGGTGTTTTGGTGCATGAAGGCCAGTTGGCGGATGTGTTCACGCCCGGGCTTTATATGTTGGAAACCAACAACATGCCGATCATGACCACCTTGCAATACTGGGATCACGGTTTTGAAAGTCCGTTCAAATCGGAAATTTATTTCGTGAACACCACCCGCTTTCAGGATTTGAAATGGGGTACGAAGAACCCGATAATTTGCCGCGATCCAGAATTTGGCCCAGTGCGTATTCGCGCCTATGGCACTTACGAAATCCGGGTTAGCGATCCTGCCCTGTTTCTCAGCGAAATTGTTGGCACGGATGGCGAGTTTACCATGGACGAGATCAGCTATCAAATCCGAAACATCATCACCAGTCACTTCTCTGCTGCTATCGCCAGTTCGGGCATTCCAGTGTTGGATATGGCGGCAAATACACTTGATCTGGGCAAACTGCTGGCAGGTAAAATTGCGCCTGCACTGGCGGAGTATGGTTTGAAGATGCCCAACCTTTACATCGAAAACATCTCCCTTCCCCCAAAAGTCGAACAGGCGCTGGACAAGCGTACCTCAATGGGGCTGGCCGGGAATCTTGACGAGTTCATGAAATACTCTGCCGCCGAAGCAATGTCGGTTGCCGCAGCCAACCCCAGTGGCGGAGGCGGTATGGGTGCCGGCCTTGGTATCGGAATGGGCATGGCAATGGCACAGCAAATGGGCCAGCAAGGCCCCTGGGGAACACGCCCGGTACAACCCCATCCGGCACCACCGCCTCCACCAGTCGAGAAAGTCTGGCATGTGGCCGAAAATGGTGTCACGAAGGGGCCGTTTTCGCGGGCATCACTGGGGCGTATGGCTGCCGATGGTAGCCTGACCCGCATGAGCTATGTTTGGGCCGCAGGCCAGGACGGCTGGAAGAAAGCCAATGATGTTCAAGAGTTAGCCCAGTTATTTTCGATAATGCCGCCCCCACCTCCACCGGGCGTTTGACGCAATGGACGCCAGCACCCTCCACCGATTTCCCTGCACCACTTGCGGATCAGATCTGCGCTTTTCGCCAGGCACGAATGTGTTGCTTTGCGACCATTGTGGCAGTGAAGAGGTCATTGAGGGCGCGGCGGAATTGTCAGATCCGCCGATAGTTGAACGAGGGTATTTGCAAGCCCTGCGTAATGAATTGCCCCAGGCCGAAACCTCTGAAATTCATGTCGTTACTTGTGAAAACTGCGGTGCGCATGTGGAATTCGAGCCGGACAACCACGCCGCTGAATGCCCTTTTTGCGCGACACCTGTGGTGACGAACACGGGCACGGAACGTCAGATCAAGCCAAGCGCGTTGTTGCCCTTTGGTATGGCAGAGCATGAAGCGCGCAAACGCATGACAGACTGGCTGGGCAAACTGTGGTTTGCCCCAAATGGGTTGCAGGAATACGCCCGAAAAGGGCGCAATATGCAGGGTATTTATGTGCCCTACTGGACCTATGACGCCGACACCAAAAGCAATTATTCCGGGCAACGCGGCACAATTTATTATGTTACCCAAAAGGTATCGGTGATGGTTGATGGCAAAGCACGCATGCAAGATAAACGGGTACAAAAAATACGCTGGACACCCGCCCGAGGCCGAGTTGCACGTTTCTTTGATGATGTGCTGGTCCTTGGCTCCAGAAGCCTGCCCAAAAGCTACACAGACGCGCTTGCCCCGTGGGATCTGTCAGAACTGGAACCTTATCACCCCGAATATCTGGCCGGTTTTCGCGCCGAGGGGTATACTGTCTCTTTGGAAGAAGGCTTTAAAGAGGCTACTGACTATATGAACCGCATGATCAACCGCGACGTGCGTTTTGACATTGGCGGCGATCGGCAGCGGATTGGCAATATTGACACCAAGGTCAGCCAGCAAACCTTCAAACACATTTTGCTACCGGTCTGGTTAGCCGCCTATAAATACCGCGGAAAAACCTACCGTTTTGTGGTGAACGGACGCAGTGGTACCGTGCGGGGGGAACGTCCCTATTCCGCGATCAAGATCTCCGCCGCTGTAATTGCGGGCCTGTGCATTGCCGCCGCTATTGGATATCTGATGGCAACCAAAGGATAGCTAATGGATTGTTTTACCTCAAGATTGGTAGGATATCTTTGGGTTCCCCCTTGGTTTTGACCAACTCTCCTCTAGCCCTCCACTCCTCTATCATCGCGACAAGCCTGGCCTTGACCAACGGCTTGGTCAGATAATCATCCATTCCAGCCTCAAGATATTTCTCTCTATCACCCTCCATCGCATTGGCCGTCAAAGCTATGATCGGGCATCGGGCTAACTGATGCCCCTCCTCAAATACGCGGATAATCTGGGTCGCCTCCATGCCATCCATTTCAGGCATTGAAATATCCATCAAGATAAGGTCAGGCTCAAACTCTGTGAATTTCTCAACCACTTCCATCCCATTGTTCGTGATGCATAGTTCGACGTTTATCGCCCCAAGCATTTTTCGCAGAACCAATTGGTTGGTTTTATTGTCCTCAGCCACAAGAATGCGCACGACCGGCCCTTTGGGTTTGATCGGTTTCGGGATCAAACTTACGGGTGTATCTGCAACCGGCCTGTGGCCCCCAGTTTCAGTTTCGAGGCTGGAAATGATTGCATTGAACAATATAGAAGCCCGCGCCGGTTTCATCAAAACCTTGCCAAAACCGATACCCCGCATTTTCTCTACCTCTCCGGACTGGTCCACGGAAGACAGCAAGATCAGTGGTAAATGACAGAGCTTCGAATCCCCTTTGATTTGGCGGGCAAGCGCGACCCCATCCATCTGCGGCATTTGGAAATCGACAATTGCCAAATCAAACTGGCGACCTGCCGCATAGGTTTCCAACAGTATCTCAAGAGCTTGCGCGCCGCTTTGCGCACTCAATGAGTGTATATTCCAACTATTGAGCCGTTCAGACAAAATGAAGCGATTAACCTCTAGATCGTCAACGATTAGTACATGTTTTCCTGCCAAATCCAAATCTTCCGGCTGCTCCACTTGCGCCATGGCATCGCTTATCGGCAGGGTAATCGTAAAAGCAAAGGATGACCCGACGCCGAGCTTTGAGGTGACCGTGATCTCCCCTCCCATCAATCTGACCAGACGCAGTGAAATTGCCAGCCCCAAGCCCGTTCCTTCAAACTTGCGGTTTGCAGCGCCTTCCACTTGCGCAAATTCGTTGAAAATGCTGTCTAATTTGTCTGCAGGAATGCCAATTCCGGTGTCCGTCACAGTAATAGTCAATGCAGCGCAGCCATCCCGAACCTCCCCATCGACATCAACAGACACATGGCCGCTGAGGGTGAATTTCACCGCATTTCCCAGCAAATTAGTGACAATTTGACGTATCCGCCCCACATCCCCCTGAAATCTGATCGGCAAGTCGGGATTGTAACGCAGGATCAGCTCAACGTTTTTTTGTTGCGCACTTGAGGACATTAAAACCACAACATCTTCTAAGGCACTGCGTAAATCAAAAGGTGCGGGGTCAAGTTTCAGCTTACCTGCGTCAATCTTTGAGAAGTCTAGGATATCATTGATAATTGTCAGCAATGCCGCACCGGATTTGGAAATCGTCTCGGCATAGCAGTGCTGATCCCGATCAAGGCCAGTCTCCAACAACAGCTCTGCCATGCCGATCACCCCGTTCATCGGCGTGCGAATTTCGTGACTCATATTGGCGAGAAACTCGGATTTGGCACGATCGGAAATTTCAGCAGTCATGCGCGCCGCTTCCAGTTTATCGTTGAGAGCATCGACTTTGCGCATCTGCAAGCCCACAAACATAGAAACCGGAAAAGCAACAATCATGGGAACGATGGTTGCAATTATTAGCGTCGTTTCACCCAATCCACCCTTGACCAACCATTCAATCGAAATAGAGACAAAAAGAGATAAAAAAATTGAAACAACTGTAATCAGGAAAGACTTGGAGATGATTTTCTTCATTGTTACCCGTCCCTCAAGGGAATCTGTTCCCTGCCTTACTGCCGTAAGAATTCACAAAACTGCAGCGTTTCCCCATTTCAGAAGAGCAATGCCCCATTGTCTAGCCGATCACCCTTAACAAAGGATGGAGACCCGGTTTTGGGCATTTCTCTTTTCGCCCGCCCCCCGTTGCATTGAAAAGGGCACAACCTTAATATCTGGCAATGATATTGTAGTTTTAGCCATAGTTTACACCGAACCTGTCGGGCTGAAACAGGATGAAAGGTCCACAAGATGTTCCCGATCAGAGACCATAACCCGTCGCGCCGCACGCCCTATGTTACCTGGGGGCTGATCGCCGCAAACATTGTGGTTTTTGCTCTGTATTACCCTTTGATGAGCGATGATTATCTATTGGCCGTCTTTTGGCAGGAGTGGGCAATGATTCCCGAGAAAGTGTCAGGCGGGCATCGCACTTACACGCTTCTAACCTCTATGTTTTTGCATGGCGGCTTTATTCACCTTGCTTCTAACATGCTGTTTTTATGGATCTTTGGTGACAACATGGAGGATTCATTCGGCCATCTTCCGTTTCTTGCTTTCTATCTGGTTTGCGGTGTCGCGGCTGACCTGTTGCAAGTGCTTCCCAACCCCTCCTCCGCAATCCCGGTTGTCGGCGCATCCGGTGCCATCGCAGGGGTGCTCGGTGGTTACCTGCTGTTGTTTCCCAAGGCTCGTGTGGATGTGATCCTGATTTTCATCATATTTTTCAAGATATTCACCCTGCGCGCGTGGATAGTGCTGGGTTTTTGGTTTGGTCTGCAACTGTTCAACAGCATGGGCAGTATCGATTCAACCGAAGGCGGCGTCGCCTATTGGGCGCACACCGGGGGCTTTCTTGCCGGGGCTCTGCTGGCGATCCCTTATTGGCTGCGGCAGGGCGGCACTGAATTCTGGGCCAAAACCCACGGTCATCCTCCCCATGAACCAACAGAGATTCCCGAACGCGTGATCCATATCCCGTTAGTGCGAAGGCGGCGGCGGTAACATCACATTGTCGCGCCTGCGCATGTGACCCATTGCATTTAGTGCGCCAAGGCTTCATTCCCATTGTAACACCCAATCAACCTCGGAGGCCCCAATGTCCTATACCATCGACCGTACCATTACCGACGCAGATTTTGAAACCGTAGACGCGCGTACCCGCAAAGCACTTGTGGATGCAGGTTTTGGTGTGCTCACTGAGATCGATGTCAAAGCAACAATGAAAAAGAAAATCGACAAGGAAATGGATGATTACCGTATTCTGGGCGCTTGCAATCCCGGCCTTGCCTGGGGCGCAATCGCCGCTGAACCACGCGTTGGTGCCATGCTTCCCTGCAACGTCATCCTGCGCGGTGTTGAAGGCGGCGTAGAGGTCAGCGCAATTGACCCGCAAGCCTCAATGGCCGCAATTGACAACGCTGAACTGATCGAGATTGCAGGCAAAGTCCGCAACTTGCTCACGGCTGTAGTTGCCGCGATCTGATTGCTGATGCCCTGCGCCAGCGCAGGGCGTCTTATGCGTCCAGAGCCTGATAGACTGCGGTCAGGAAATCCTCGCCAATCGGCACTTTTGATCCAATATATTGCGTCATCACGACCCCAATCAGATCATTCTTGTTGTCGATCCAGAAAAATGTGCTGGCCGCTCCGGCCCATCCGCATTCACCGATTTAGCTCGGCACAAGCACCCGCCCCAGCACATCCGTTGCCACACTATAACGCCGGTGTAATGCCAGCGGCAGCGCTGCAACCCGGCGCACAAACTCTGCCAGAGACACTTTAACATCCCGAAAACTCGCCTCGCGATACAATTTCCCAACCGGGCAATCCAGCAAAAAACCGTAAGAAAGACCTGCGCGGTGGGTCAGCAGATGTTCAACCGTAATCACCCCGGCTGGAACGACACAGCCTATCAGCCTGCAACACTTCCGTATAGCGAGACTCTGGCAAATACGTCACGAGCGGCTCAAATAACTGCAGTCGGCCTTGCTCCAGCAAGATCATTGCAACCGCAGTTACAACAGTTTGGTCATCGAGAATATCTGGTAAATCGGATGCTCGGACATCTCAACCCCGTTCAGTCCATCTTCCAAGCCATAGCGCCCGGCCGCTCAAATCGCTCTGAACTACCCATTTGCAAAAACTCTCATCTATGATTTATTCGTTTGAAAGCAATGTTGCAGACATCAAGCTACAAGGGAAGCACGATGAAAAACCACAAACTGTCCTGCCATTGCGGTGCAGTTGAATTGCGGGTTGATTTGCTGGACGGCGTCAACACCGCAAGGCGCTGCAACTGTTCTTATTGCGCCAAACGCGGCAATGTTTCCGCCACGGTGCCCCTGAACGGGCTACGCATCATCAAAGGTGCTGATAGTCTAACCCTCTACCAGTGGAACACCAAAACAGCGAAACACTATTTTTGCAAGAATTGCGGCATCTACACCCATCATCAACGGCGCTCCAACCCAAATGAATACGGGGTGAACGTCGCCGGACTTGAAGGCATACACCCCGAAGTCTTGGGCGAAATTCCGTGGTCAGACGGGATTAACCACTCCAAGGACCGTGCATAGGCAGGTTATTAAACCACATCACAGCGCGCGCCATCGCGCGTCAGCGCTCAAAAGGAACGCCCCGAAGGGGCACCGTCAAGGAAGCCTCTCAGCCCTTGGCCCATTTCCAGTACAGTTCACGCGCTAAAACAGCCACCGGCCCAATCGGGTATTCCCGCTCCTCGACCTTCACAATCGGCGTGATCTTGGAAATATTCCCGCTCAAAAACACCTCGTCCGCTGCGTCAAAATCTGCAAAACTTAGGGTGGTTTCTTCAACCGTTCGCCCCGCCTCTCGCAGCAGCTTGATCACCCGCTGACGGGTAATGCCATTCAGAAATGTCCCGTTGGGCACCGGCGTCTTTACCACGCCATCCTTGACCATAAAGATATTCGCCGTTGCACTCTCGGCCACATTGCCCAGCGCATCCGCCACAATCGCGTTAGTGTACCCACGCGCCTGTGCTTCGCGGATCATCCGCCCGTTATTGGGGTAAAGACACGCCGCCTTGGCATTCACCGTTGCCATTGTCATCATCGGGCGCACAAACTGGGTGCGGCACAGGGTTTGCGTTGCCGTGGGAGGGGCCATCGTAAGCTGTTCCAGACACAGACAAAAAGCAGTGGACTCGGGGTCAGGGACAATCACCCCCGCAACGCCTTCCGTCGACCAATACATAGGCCGGATATAAACCGCCGCATCATCGGCAAACTTGCGCAACCCCTCTTTTACCAGCACCACCATATCCTCGGGCGTCACTGTCGGGTTCATTCCCATCACACTAGCCGATGCATTCACCCGCGCACAATGGGGTTCCAGATCCGGCACCACGCCCTCAAATGAACGCGCCCCGTCAAACACCAAAGACCCCAGCCAAGTGCCGTGGTCCGCTGCATTCATCACCGGCAGGTCTCCTTGATGCCACGTGCCCTTGAAGTAGGTCCAGATTACTTCACCAATCGCCATGTTGTACTTCCTTTTAAGGGATCAGAACCGTTGATCCCGTTGTCTTGCGCCCCTCTAGCGCGCGGTGCGCGTCAGCCGCTTTGGCCAAAGGGTAACGCTGATTTACGTTAATCTTCAATGCCCCATTTGCAATCAGCGAAAACAATTCCTCTGAGGCAGCCGCCAGATACTCGGGGTCGGCGGTATAGTGAAACAAAACAGGGCGGGTAATGCTGAATGAACCTGCCGCCAGATCGGATAGTTTGAAATCAAGTGCAGGGCCGGAGGACTGGCCAAAATTTATCAGTGCCCCGAAGGTTTTCAAACAGGCAAACGATCCGGCAAGCGTATCCTTGCCAATTGAATCATAAACGGCATCAACGCCTGCACCACCGGTTATTTCCGCCACCTGTCCCACAAAATCCTCTGCCAGATAATCAATCACATGGGCATAACCATTTTCGCGCGCCAAAGCACATTTCTCTGGCCCGCCCGCGGTGCCAATCGCCGTCACATCTTTGGCTGCCAGCCATTGCCCCGCAATCAGCCCGACACCGCCCGCAGCGGCATGAAACAGCACGGTTTGGCCCGCCTCAACCACAAACGAGCGGTGCAACAGATAATGCGCCGTCAATCCCTTGAGCATACAAGCCGCTGCAACCTCGTCACTTATGGTTTCGGGTAAGGCCACCAAATGCCGCGCCTCGACCACCCGCTCGGACACATACGCGCCATTTCCGATGGTGTAGGCCACCCGCTGCCCCACTGAAAAACCAGTCACCCCAGCTCCCATCTCCAGAATAACACCCGCAGCCTCGCTGCCCAAAATAAGATCCTTCTCCACCGGCCACGGATATAGGCCGCTGCGAAAATAGGTGTCGATAAAATTCACCCCGATGGCCGTATGGCGCAATAACACCTCGCCCTCTGCTGGGCGGGCCACAGGCAGATCAACGGGATGCAGAACATCAGGTTTACCCGGCGCTAATGCCGCAACTGCAAAGACCATGGCTATTCTCCTCCCAGCATAAATTCCGGATCAACCGGCACCTGCAACCCATTCGACAGATGATTGGTTTTCGCCGCCAAAGAAACGATCTTTAACACCTCCGCATGCATTTCCGGCGTCATGCCTTTGGCCCGCGCGCCAGCCGAATGCGAGTGAATGCAATATTCACAATTATTGATAATGGAGACCGCCAGATACAGAAGTTCCTTGGTCAAAGGATCGAGAGTTGACGGCGTTGCCATCACCGCCTTTACCTCTTCCCATGTGCGTTCCAGCAGTTCTGGATCAAACGCCAGATAGCGCCAGATGTTATTGACAAAATCAGAACCCCGCGTGATGCGGATGTCATCAAACACAGCTTTGACGCGCGGATTATCTTCGGGGTTTTTTGGCGGTTGAACAGCGGGCATAACAGGCTCCTATCGGTTTGAGGAAAGCAACTCTCCAAACGCTACAGGGTTCAACCGATCCGTGCTACTATATTCCCGGTCAACGAAAAAGCTGCGACAACTCGTCCCGGCTGGTAGGAACGCTATACAACTTAATCTACGAAATCAGTCCATCGGTGGCGCGCCACCG
>JAHRVG010000097.1 GCA_019090795.1 Paracoccaceae bacterium
CGTCGGCAGCGTCAGATGTGTATAAGAGACAGCAGAAATTGGGCACGGCAACGCCGAGTTGCGTGGCCCCCATCACCAACGCATCACCCATTTTTCCGCGACGGCTGGCAGCGTAAATTCCGGTTGGGAAAGCAATCAATGTGGAGAGTGTGAGCGCGTAAAGGGCCAGCGGAAGCGAGACCCAAAGGCGGTCTCCGATCATTTTGGTGACAGAAGACCGGTAGGTATAGGAGGTACCAAAATCGCCTTGCACCATACCACCAACCCAGTTCAGGTAGCGTTGGTATTTTAGTACATCAAGGCCCAGCTCGCTGCGCAGAGCCTCTAGCGTTTCAGGTTGCGCATTGATACCGAGCATAAAGGATGCCGGATCACCCGGTGCCACCTCGATCACCAGAAAGATCACCATGCTGGCGACGCAAAGGCTGATACCAAGCGAGAGTAATCGTTTCAGGATATATCGAAGCATGAGTGTGTTTGGCGCTGGCCCGTAAATTTCAGGCCAACGCGACTTCCCTTATTCGGACCAGTAAACAGCAGTCAGATCAACCGCTTGCGTTGGGCTATTTTGCCACAAGCCAACCACGCCAGCCTTGGCGACAGACATGGAGGCCAGCTGAAACAGATAGCCATTCACATAGTCCATCGAAATGGTTTTCTGCGCATCTTGCAACAGCGTTGTGCGCATTGCCGGATCTGTGGTTTTGTTCAACTTGTCCATCAAAGCCTGAAAGTCGGGGTTGTCATACTGGAAATAGTAATCCGGTTTAGCATAAATACCGATGTCCATCGGTTCCGTGTGGGACACGATGGTCAGGCCGAAATCCTTACTCCGGAACACCTGCTCTAACCATTGCGCCCATTCCAGATTGCTTATTTCGGTCTGGATACCAACAGCGCGCAGTTGCGCAGCGATGATTTCGCCCCCGCGACGGGCATAGGATGGAGGCGGCAATTTCAAGGTGGTGGTAAATCCATCTGCAAAACCAGCCTCGGCCAGGAGTTTTTTGGCCAATGCAGGATCGTAGTTTGAATTGCCTGTCAAATCTACATAGGCTGGGTTGTGGGGCGCAAAATGGGTGCCGATCGGTGTGCCATACCCAAACATTGCCCCGTCAATGATCGCTTGGCGGTCAATCGCGTGGGACATGGCTTCGCGGACTTTTACATTGTCAAAGGGCGGCATCTTGTTGTTGGTCGAAAGGATGGTTTCCCCCTCGGTTGACCCTACCAGCACGTTGAAACGGGCATCTGCCTCAAACTGCGGCAGGTTCTCAGGGGCCGGAAAGCCCGAAAACACATCAACATCTTCGGCCATCACAGCGGCGAAAGCAGCTGTCGGATCCGAGATGAACTTGAAAGTCGCAGTTTCCAGTTTCGCAGCCGTGCCCCAGTAATCGGGATTGCGAGTCAGGTCGATTTTGTCGCCCTGCACCCAGCCGGAAAAGGTGAATGCGCCGGTACCCACAGGGTTGGTTTTAATATCCGCGATGGTTTCCGGAGCCACGATAACCGCATCCCCCCAAGCCATGTTGAACAGGAAGTTTCCGTTTGGTCCGTCCAACATCACCTTGACGGTCATCGGGTCCACCACCGACACATCAGTGATACCTTTGAACAGGCCTTTCTGGGCATTTGTACTATCCTCGGCGCGCGCACGATCAAGGCTGAATTTCACATCCTCTGCATCCATCGCGCTGCCGTCATGGAATTTCACACCGCTTTGCAGATGAAAGGTGTAAACTGTGCCGTCGTCCGACACATCCCAGCTTTTGGCCAGACCGGGAACAACCGAGCCATCGCCCATAAACCGGGTCAGACCCTCAAAAATATTGGAATATACGACGTTGTCAATCGCCCCCGCCGCAGCGCTTGTCGGGTCTAGATGCGGCGGTTCCAGCTGCATCGCAACGGTCAGACTGGTGTTGGCGGCTTGGGCAATCCCCATGCCAGCGACCAGCGCGATGGCACTGGCAAATCCCAGTTTGGCTTTGAAATAACTCATGTATTCTCTCCCAGTTGGTTTTGTTTTGTCTTGTCTTTTTTTAGCTTAGCCAGTTCACGGCGCGGGGGCCAGTAAATCCAGCAGGCTCATCGCCATAACTTTCGTGCTGTCAATCATATCGTCAACGCCGATATATTCATCCGGCTTATGCGCCATTTCCAAAATTCCGGGGCCATAGGCGATGCAATTTTTCAGCTTGCCGATCCGGTCGATGTGTTTCTGGTCATAGGTACCGGGCGAGGCAACAAGCTCGGCCTCCACCCCCATCACCGCCGCAATCGACTGCGCGACCGAGGTCACAACAGGGGCCTTTTTTTCAGTCATTGAGGGCAAAACATGCTGCATTTCTCGCAAACTATAATCAAAATTTGGGCGGCTTCCCCGCAACCCTTCCAGTAATTCTGTCATCTCGCTGCGAACCTGCTCCAGTGGTTCCTCGACCAGAAAACGGCGGTCAATCACCATGCGACAACTATCTGGCACACAGGCCGCTGGCAGAGCGTCAGAATTGGCCGGAATTTCCGCCATACCGCCGTGGAACGAGTTGATATTCATGGTGGAGGTGCGCGCACCCTCTGGCACCACCGGCATTTCGGTTACGCGGGTCGCAAGGGCCGGATAAAGCGTGTTTTCAAAGGCATCCAACACGGCCCCCATGTGGCGCACTGCACAATCGCCCAGAAAGGGCATGCAGCCATGGGCGATTTCGCCGAAAGTTTCTATTTCCGCCCACCACACACCGCGATGCCCCAGACAGATCCGGTCTTTTTGTAAAGGTTCGGGGATGATGACATGTTGCACCCGTTCAGGCGCGAAAAACCCCTGCTCGGCAAGATAGGCAACCCCCGCCTGCCCGCCGGATTCCTCATCCGCAGAACCGGAAATCTCAATCGCACCGGCAAAATCAGGGCATTCCTCAATAAAGGCCTCGGCTGCGATGATCGACGCCGCCAAGCCCCCCTTCATGTCGCAAGCCCCGCGCCCGTAAATGTTACCGTCTTTCAATTCGCCGCCAAAGGGATCAAACGTCCAGCCCGCGCCCACCTCGACAACGTCAGTGTGCGAATTGAAATGCACGCAATCCCCGGCAACACTCCCTTCACGTCGGGCAATGATATTCCAGCGTGGATAGGCGTCAGAATCCCCCAACGCCCCTTTTGCGCGGATCAATTGGCAATCAAATCCGCTGCGCTTCAGTCGGGTTTCCAAATATTCGCAAATCAGGCGATAGTTTTCACCCGGCGGATTAAGGGTGGGAATTTGGATCAACTCTTGCGTCAGGGCAATCAGATCATCGCGCTTCCCGTCAATCCGCGCCATCAGGCCCGGGGCTATTTCTTTGTCAGCGGTCATTTTATTCCCCAAAGTATCGCTTGACTTTGCGCCCAAACAGATACGGTATCAATACCGTACAACTACGGTAACCCCATGTCCCAAACCTTGGCCGAAATCGCCTTCGAGGCCGCACCCATCGGCATTGTGATGACCCAGGACAGGGTGATCACCGTTTGCAATGAGACCTTTGCCGATCTGGTTGGCTATGATCCTGCAACGCTGATCGGACAGTCGTTCCGGATGTTTTACAGCTCGACCGAGGAATTCGACCGGGTGCGCGATCTGGGGCTCGCCCCATTGCGCCAATCGGGCAATTATACCGACGAGCGGATGATTACCCACCGCGACGGGCGCTCGCTTTGGTGTCGGTTTCGCGCCCGTTCATTGACACCAGCAAAGCCGCTGGAGCAGGTGGTGATGAGTTTCGCCCCCATAGCCGACACCCGTGAACATTTGTCGCTGAGTAAGCGACAACGGCAGGTCTTGGGGTTGATGGCACGCGGTATGACCAGCAAGGAGATCGCCCGCGATCTGGGCCTCTCGCCGCGCACAATCGAGGATGTGCGCGCGCGCCTTCTGAAACGTTTTGCGGTCAAGAACGCGACTGAACTGCTGGGCAAGATGACCGACCTTGGCGGATAGCGCCCAGAATACAGCCTTGATAGCATTGCTATCATCCGGCATATCAGGATCAACTGTTGCCTTAAAGGAGCTGCAAGTGCCGCTTTCCCCCCTTCAGCCCCACCCGGAACGGGTTACCCTGTCAAACGAACTGCACGCTCGCCCATTCCCCAAACTGAACACCCCGAGCCGCGCCGCCTGTATTGCAATAGAACGCGATGCAAGCCAGCCGGATGCGGATCGCCAGTTTTTGTTGCGCCTGCTGGATCATTACGGTGGCGGCCACCCGGCCCCCGAAGCCAACCACCATACCGTAGATCTGGGGCGAGCAATGCTGAAATGGGAACGCCATTCCGAATTCTGTACCTTTACCCTTTATGTTGACGGCCTCAGCCTGCCCGGTTTCTCGGGCGAGACCTTTGACCATTTCCCCAAAGACTGGCTGGCCAACGCCCCCGGTCGCTTGCTGTCTTCAACCTTGGTGCGCATAGAACACGCCCACACCGCCGCCGAAGTCGAGGCACGGATCGACCTTGAAACCGCCGATTGGTTCATCCGTGAATCCCGTGCTGTTTCCTATATTTCGGGTGGATCAGCAGCGGTTGCCAGCGATTTCCGGCTGGATGAAAACTCCAACATCCGCTTTGTCGTCTACATGATCGGCGACACCTTGACGCATAGAACAGGGCGCACAGTGCAGCGGTTGATCGAGATCGAGACCTATAAATCCATGGCAATGCTGTCTTTGCCCATAGCGCGGCGCGTATTCGGCGAGTTGGTCACACTGGATCGCGGATTGTCAGAGGTGGTTGGCGAAATATCCAAGGATGCAGACAGCCCCGAACAAACCCTAGAACAACTGCTGGATATCTCTGCGCGCATCGAAATGCTGTCGGCGCAAACCGCTTTCCGGTTCAGTGCTGCCGAAGCCTATAGCGCCATCGTCAACCAGCGTATCGAGGTGCTAAACGAAACCCCGCTGATGGGTGGGCTGCTGATGGGTGAATTCATGACCCGCCGGTTCGCCCCCGCCATGCGCACCTGTGCCTCTGCCCATGACCGCCTGCACGAACTGTCACGCCGCGCCACCCGCGCGTCGCGCTTGCTGGGGACGCGGGTGAACGTGCTGGCCAATGCGCAAAGCCAGAAATTGCTGAAACAAATGGACAAACGCGCCCTGCAACAAATCCGCCTGCAACAAACGGTCGAGGGCCTATCGGTTTTCGCCATCAGCTCCTACGCCGTCACTTTGCTGGTCACAATGCTGCAACCGCTGCTGGCAGGGGTGGAGTGGGCCGACAAATGGCTCGGCCCGATGCTAGTGCCGCCGGTGTTCCTGATTGTATTCCTGCTGGTGCGCCGCGTATCCAAAGTGATCAGCAAAGAAGATAAAGGCTAGGTGCCGTTCTGGGTGCGGATTCTTTGACTTTCTGATAAAACATCGCCACGATACCACAATATTATCGAACCAAACGGAGGACTCCTGATGCTTTCCCGTATTATGCTGAAAACAACAACTACGCTTGCGGCGCTGGCCCTAAGCGCTGGCACGGCTGTGGCGGATTATTCGCTAACCATCCTGCACACCAATGATTTCCATTCCCGTTTCGAGCCGATTTCAAAATATGATTCCGGCTGTTCGGAAGAAAAGAACGCTGAGGGCAAGTGTTTTGGCGGTACCGCACGCCTGATCACCGCAGTTGGAGAGGCCCGTGCCCGTTCCAACAACGCCATTCTGGTATCAGGGGGCGACCAGTTTCAGGGCACGTTGTTCTATACCTACTATAAGGGCAAAGTCGCTGCTGAAATGATGAACAAGCTGGGCTATGATGCGATGACCGTGGGCAACCACGAATTCGACGACGGGCCAGAGGTTCTGCGCGGCTTTATGGATGCGGTTGAGTTTCCGGTTTTGATGTCAAACGCCGATGTTTCCTTGGAACCGGCGCTCGCAGGCAAACTGGCTAAATCCACGGTGATCGAGCGCGGCGGAGAGAAGCTGGGCCTGATCGGCCTAACCCCCCAAGACACCGACGAGCTGGCCAGCCCCGGCAAAAACATTGTGTTCACCGATCCGGTTTCCGCCGTGCAGGGCGAGGTAGATCGCCTCAGCGCCATGGGCGTGAACAAAATCATCGTGCTGTCGCATTCGGGCTATGTGGTCGATCAAAGGGTTGCGACCCAAACCACCGGCGTTGACGTGATCGTTGGCGGGCACTCTAATACCTACCTGTCCAACACATCCGATCGCGCCAAGGGCCCCTACCCCACTATGGTCGGTAACACCGCCATTGTGCAAGCCTATGCCTATGGCAAGTTCCTAGGCGAGCTGAACGTCACATTTGACGACGCAGGCGACATCAAAGCGGCGATCGGCGAGCCGGTGATCATGGATGCAAACATTTCTGAGGACAGCGCAACCAAAGCTCGCGTTACCGAGCTGGCGCAACCGCTTGATGAAATCCGCAACAAGGTTGTGGCTCAGTCCGATAGTCTGATCGAGGGGGATCCTGCTGTTTGTCGGGTGCAGGAATGCGCCATGGGCAATCTGGTGGCAGACGCCATGCTGGCGCGGGTGAAATCCCAAGGCATCAGCATCGCCATCGCCAATTCGGGTGGCCTGCGTTCCTCGATTGATGCGGGCGATGTGACCATGGGCGAAGTCCTGACTGTGCTGCCGTTCAAGAACACCCTTTCGACCTTTGAAATCAAAGGCTCGGTTGTGATTGCAGCAATGGAAAACGGCGTGTCGCAAGTGGAGGAGGTCAAAGGCCGCTTTCCGCAGGTTGCCGGTATCCGTTTCACCTGGGATTCCTCCATTGCGCCCAACGAGGGCCGCATTGTCGAGGTTCTGGTAACGGATGGCGACAACTGGCTGCCGATTGATCCCGACAAAATCTATGGCGTGGTCTCAAACAACTATGTGCGCGGCGGCGGGGATGGTTATAAAATGTTCCTCAGCGCGATGAACGCCTATGATTTCGGCCCTGATCTTGCGGATGTAATGGCAGAATACATGGCGGCTAAGGACGGTTACAAAGCCTATACCGATGGTCGTATCACCCGGAAATAATCCTGGTCACAGCAATGCTGCCTCCCCATTCGCGTCAGAATGTCGCGGACGCGGGGCAGGCTTATTGCCCTTCACCAGCCAGCGGCCCATTGTTCGGCACGATCATTGCAGAAAGGCCCAAGCCATGACCACCAGACGGAAGTTCCTTGCCGGAGCAAGCGCAGGTATCGCCCTCTCGACCCTGCCCACCATCGCCCAGGCTCAAACTCCGCTGGCCATGCCCCCCTTGCTGGACGCCACCAAAACCGGGCGTTTTGATTTGACCGCTCAGTCAGGAAGCACGAACTTTCTGGGGCAAGCGGCGTCCAATACATGGGGTTTCAACCAACCCTACCTCGGACCGACCCTGCGCGTTTCGCACAAAAACGAGGTTCAGGCACGGATCAAAAATACCCTTGATGAGGAAATCTCCGTTCACTGGCACGGTGCGCTGGTGCCAGGGGATGTGGATGGCGGACCCCATCAGACCGTTGCCCCCGGTGCGCAGTGGAACCCGACCCTGCCAATCAACCAGCCAGCCGCAACCCTCTGGTATCACAGCCATATCCACGGCCATACCGGGCGCCATGTGCAAATGGGGTTGGCAGGTGTGATGCAGCTCAGCGACGGACTGGATGACCAGCGCGGCCTTCCCTCACTCTATGGTGTTGATGATCTGACGCTCGTTTTGCAAGACCGCCGGTTCGATCGGCGCGGACGGGCAGAGTACAGCATCGGCATGCACGAACAAATGATGGGTTTTGCCGGGGACACAATGCTGGTGAACGGGCAGGAAAATACCCTAGCAACTGTACCGCGAGGCGTCGTTCGGCTGCGTCTATTGAACGGTTCCAATGCTCGGATCTATGCGCTGGCCCTCTCGGATGGGCGACCAATGCACCTTGTTGCCAGTGAGGCGGGCCTGTTGGATCAACCGATTGCTTTGAAACAGATGACCCTGGCCCCAGGCGAGCGCGCCGAGGTTCTGGTGGATTTCACCAATGGACGCGACGTAACGTTGGTGACGATCCTGTCCTCAAACACCAGCATGAGTGGCCCCGGATCAAAGAGCGGCGCGATTATCCTCCCCTTTACGGTCGATCCCACGCTGAAACCCCGCATCACCAAGCTAGCGAAATCACTTGGCGGCTCTCTGCCACAATTGCCCGGCACCGGCCTGACACGGCGCGAATTCACTCTGAATTCGGCGATGGGCGGGGGCATGATGCGGATGATGGGGAATAGCGGCAATCTGCATTCAATCAACGGTGCGCCATTTGACATGGCAACAATCAACTTCGACGTAATCTTGGGCGCAACTGAACGCTGGGTGGTTGCTGGGGGAATGATGATGCACCCTTTCCACATCCACGGTGTTTCCTTTCAGGTGCTCTCGGAAAATGGTGGGCCGCCACGCCTGCAAAACCGAGGTTGGAAAGACACGGTATTGGTGAATGGGCAGGCAGAATTATTGATGCGGTTTGATCTGCCAGCCAGCAGGGAACTGCCCTACATGTACCATTGCCATATTCTGGAACACGAAGACGGCGGCATGATGGGACAGTTTACGGTTTCTTAAGGCAAGGTCGGCGCGCTGCGTGCGCCCAGCCGTTCCAGATTGACAATCGTGGACAACATCAGGCGGTCATGGCTCCAGTCTGTTGATCGCTGGATCATCATCGCAGACAGGAAAACCAGCAGCATCAGAGGCGCAATCAGCAGCACAAATAACCCGCGCGAAGTGCGGATTTCCTCGGGTGTTGTCAAGGCCACAATGCGGCTGCGCAACACACTGCCGCCCGCACTCTCAATATTTACTAGCGGCACTGTAGGTGAGGCAACCGCCATGGTTTTGCCTTGCAAGCTGCGTGCACTGGCCCGCAACAGGCATTCACAATAGGCCCGCAGATCAAAGGAATTCCGCGCCGCCAAAATTTGATCACAGGAAAATTCCCGCAACTGCGTGACCTGTCGCTTCCAGCCATAGAAACCCGGATTCCAGAAAAACAGCGGCCGCAGGAATTCCAGCACGATTTCCCATTCCACATCAAAGCGGCGAAAATGTTCCAACTCATGACTGACCGCCATGCGCAGATCTGAGGTGTCATCCAGCATGACCGAAGGGATAACGATATAGCGATTGCGCAAACCACGGGTCGAAAACGGCACCAGAACCGTGTCGCTTACCAGCAGATGCAAGCGCCCGAATTGCCGCCATTTATGGCTGGCCCGCAGGATGCTCCGCAACTCGTGGATGTTGCGGAAGATCCGCGCCGAGAACCATCCGAACCCGAGCAAAAACACCCCCAGAACTACCTTGGATATTGCCGTGCCCTGCATAGCAAAATCCCGCACCGCATCGGCGCGCATTTCTAGAATGGATTGCAACCGCACGGCGCTGATCTCTACATGTCCCGCCAGATATTGTGCCACCACTAAGTCGGAAATATTCGTCGAATACGGGCTTGCCAGCCCACCCAAAAGTTGAACAAACACCGGACTAAGGGCAATCGCCACCATCCCACCATTCAACAGGCGTAGTTGCAGGGTGTAGGCGCGTTTTAACCCCATTTTTGCAAGTGAAAAACTTGCCAAAGACCACAAGGAATATGCAACCAACAGCATAATGTTGGCGTCTATATACACATTCAACAGGGTCTCAATCGGCATTTTTTCCTAACCTTTTATCAAGCAGCGCGCGAATTTCCTGCAACATTTCCTCACTCATGTTTTCGTCATCCACCAACCGGGCAACCAGCGAGGATGGGGTACTGTCAAACAGCTTTTCGGACAGATTGCGCAGGGATTTTGACTGGTATTCGGGTTTATTGATTGTCGGGCGGTAGATAAATGATTTCTCTGCCCGCTCGGATATCAGAAACTCTTTTTGCTCCAGAATACGCAGAATGGTCGAAGCAGAAGTATAGGCCAGCGCGCGATCCGGGGCCAGATTGGCCATCACCTCACGGACTGTGCCGCCATTAATCTCCCAAATCGCCGTCATGAACTCAAGTTCCACTTCCGTCAAAAGAGTATTCTTTTTCTTTTGTCGCATTAATTTTTATGCCTGTATTTTTGTTAATCTAAAACTTTAGTAGCATAAACTCAGGCATAAGACAAAATGTCTTTCTTGGCCGCTATCAAACCTTCCAAAAACAAAATGCCCCCCAGCCAATCGCAATTGCCAAGGGCCACCACAGCGGCATCCCGACCAGCCCCAGCCAGGCCAGGAAAATATAGCTGGAACCAAGTAACGAAATAAACAGCCGATCACCGCGCGTGGTTGTCAGCCCTAGAACACCCTTGCGTTCATCACCGCCCGGATTGCGAATTTCCAATACCGTAAGCACCGCCATCGCCGAGAAAATCCCGATAAAAAACAGCGCTGTGGGCCAGGTCCAAGCCATCCATCCCAGCATTACACCCTCCCCATGGCAAAGCCTTTGGCGATATAGTTTCGCACGAAGTAAATTACGATTGCGCCGGGGATGATCGTCAAGGTTCCTGCGGCGGCCAGCAGGCCCAGTTCATACCCCGCAGAGGAGGCAGTTTTGGTCATGGTTGCCGCGATCGGTTTGGCCGCTACGGCCGTTAACGTTTTGGCAAGCAACAGCTCCACCCAGCTAAACATAAAGCAAAAGAATGCGGCCACACCAACGCCGGATTTGATGGTCGGAATGAATATCGTGGTAAAGAATCGCGGGAAGGAATACCCATCGACAAAGGCGGTCTCATCCAACTCCTTGGGCACACCACCCATGAACCCCTCCAGAATCCATACCGACAACGGAATATTGAACAGGCAGTGCGCCAGCGCCACCGCCAGGTGGGTGTCAAACAGACCAACCGCGGAATAGAGCTGGAAAAACGGCAACGCAAACACCGCCGCAGGAGCCATGCGGTTGGTTAACAGCCAAAAGAACAACTGTTTGTCCCCCAGAAAGCTGTAACGCGAGAACGCATAGGCTGCCGGCAACGCCACTGTGATCGAAATCACCGTATTGATCGACACATAAATAATCGAGTTGAAATACCCCCAATACCACGTCGGATCGGTGAAAATCACCCGATAATTATCGAACGTCAGCTTTTGGGGAAACAACGAAAAGCCCGACAGGATTTCGCCGGTGGTCTTGAAGCTCATCGCGATCAGCCAATAGATCGGCAGCATCAAAAACAGGATGTAAAGCAGCGGAATGATATGGCGTTTTTGCATTTTCGGCCTCCTATTTCTGGTCATCTTTGGTCATTAGCGTATAGAATAGCCAAGATACCAACAATGTTATTACAAAATAAATCAATGACATAGCCGCAGCAGGCCCCAAATCAAACTGCCCTAGTGCGATTTTTACCAGATCAATCGACAGCAAGGTCGTCGAGTTTCCCGGCCCCCCCCCTGTCAGCACGAAGGGTTCCGTGTAGATGTTGAAACTGTCCATAAACCGCAACAGGATCGCTATAGTAAGTACGTTTTTCATCTTGGGCAGTTGAATAAAACGGAACACTGCCCAATTGCTGGCCCCGTCGATTTTTGCCGCCTGATAATAGGCATCGGGAATGGAAACCAGCCCTGCATAGCTCAGCAGAACCACCAGCGACGTCCAGTGCCACACGTCCATGACAATAATCGTCGCCCAAGCCGCCAGCGGGTTTTGCGTCATATCATAGTGAATGCCCAATGTGTGGTTCAGAAAATACCCCAGTAAGCCGATATCGGGAAGGGTAAATATATTCCACATGGCCCCGACCACATTCCAAGGGATCAGCATCGGCAAGGCCATTGTGACCAAACAGACCGGCACCCAAAAGCCTTTACTCGGCATCGACAGGGCAATGATAATACCCAAAGGCACTTCGATCGCCAGAATAGAGCCCGTGAACAGGAATTGGCGTCCAAGGGACGCATGAAAGCGGTCCGAACGCAGGAGTTTCTCAAACCAATCAAGACCTTGCCAGAAGAACAGGTTATTGCCAAACGTTTCTTGAACGGAATAATTTACCACTGTCATCATCGGAATCAGCGCATTAAAGGCGACCAGCACCAGCACCGGCAGCACAAAAAACCACGCTCTGTTGTTTTGTTTTTTCACGAGGCTCCCCCGTTGCGGGTTGCCAGCCAGCCCTCACTGTAAAGCCGGGTTTGGTCTTGCTGGAAAATCAGGAATACCGTGTCACCCAAATTGGGGGGCTCGTCTTCAACCACCACCGCGATTTTGCTTCCAGCGACATCTACCTCGACAATGCTGTGACGGCCAATGTCGGAAACCTTGCGTACTTTCGCCTCAATCCCCTTTGGGCCGAGGCTGATAAACTCGGGCCGGATACCTATTTCCGTATTTGCCAGATCCTTGCCGCGAATTTCCCCTTCCAGAGGCACATCAACCCCGTTAAAAAACGCCCTGCCCTCGCGGATTTCGCACGGCAGAACGTTCATTCCAGGCGAGCCGATAAAATGGCCGACAAACGTGTGGTTCGGACGCTCGAACAGTTCCACCGGCGTGCCGATCTGCACGATTTCGCCCATTTGCATCACCACCACCTGATCTGCAAAGGTTAACGCTTCGGTCTGGTCATGCGTGACATAAATCATCGTCGCACGCACCCGCTGGTGCAGCTCCTTTAGCTTGGATCTCAGCTTCCATTTCAGGTGCGGATCAATCACCGTCAGCGGTTCGTCAAACATCACCACATTCACATCATCACGCACCAACGCACGACCCATGGAAATCTTTTGCTTATTGTCCGGTGACAGCCCCGAAGCACGGGTCTGCAACATGTCAGTTACTTCCAGCATCCCGGCAATTTCCAGCACACGTTCACCGATCTTGGCCTCATTCACCCCGCGATTGCGCAGCGGAAACGCAAGGTTGTCATAAACCGTCATCGTGTCGTAGATCACCGGAAACTGGAACACTTGTGCAATATTGCGCTGATCCGGTGGCAAGTTGGTAACGTCTTTGTTATCAAACAAAACTTTGCCTTCCGATGGGATCAAAAGGCCAGAGATAATATTCAAAAGCGTGGACTTTCCGCAGCCCGAAGGGCCAAGTAACGCGTAAGCACCGCCGTCCTGCCAATCCAGATCAATCTGTTTGAGCGCAAAATCATCCGCCGTTTTGGGGTTTGGATAATAGCTGTGGCGCAGATTCGAGAGCGTTATTTTTGCCATAATCTACACCGCCCGCTTGCCATCAGGACCAAAGAAAAAGCACTTGGCGGGGTTCATATAAAACGGGTGTTCCTGTCCGATTTCATAGGGGTGCACACCGCTTGACAAAGACACCCAGTTTTCGGCCCCTAAAGTAAAATGCGCAGAGGATTGCGAACCGCTCAGTTCGGCGACCTGAACCTTGCCAAGAACAGGTACAAAAGCATCCGAAGTGTTAACAGGTAGCACATAATTTGGTCGAATAGCCATGGTGTATATCCCATCCTGCAAACCCATCGCATCACCGGACAGTTCCCAATCGGCAGCCCCAAAAAACGCCCTATTGCCGAGCTTTTCAATCCGCGCCGTGTTGATCGGCGGATCGGAAAACACCTGCGCTGACACCAGATCCATCGGGTTGCGGTAGATTTCGGCGGTCTCCCCGAACTGGGTCACGCGCCCATCGTTCATCAAGCCGGTATTTCCGCCCAGCAACAGCGCCTCTTCGGGTTCCGAGGTTGCATAAACCACCACCGCGCCCCGCCCCGCAAACAGTTCGGGCAATTGATCCCGCAATTCTTCACGCAACTTGTAGTCTAGGTTGGCCAGCGGCTCATCCAGAAACACCGCGTTGCTTTCCTTTGCAATGGCGCGTGCCAGTGCGCAACGTTGTTGCTGACCGCCCGATAATTCATGTGGCCGACGATCCAGAAAAGGGCGCAGTTGCAGCACATCCGCCGCCGCCTCTACCCGTCCCTCAATCTCGGACTTTGCAAAACCGGCCACCCTGAGCGGCGAGGCAATATTTTCAAAAACAGTCATATGGGGGTAATTCACGAAGAACTGGTGCACCAGCGAAATGTTGCGTTTTTGTGTGCTCAGTCTTGTCACATCCTGCCCGTTCATCAGGATTTTCCCCGATGCCACCCGATCCAGCCCAGCCATTAGCTTGATCAACGAGGTTTTCCCAGCGCCGGTTTCCCCCAACAGCACATTAAAGTGGCCGGGTTGCAGAACCAGCGAGGTTTCCTTGATATGGGTCTGACTGCCCACTTGTTTCGTAATGCCAACCAGTTCCAGCGCCATCGTATTCTTTCTACTGACAAGGAAGCCGGGGCGATCACGCCCCGGCCAAATCAGCGCGCCTGCAAGCGCGCCAACAGGGAGGTTATTTGGACGCCCAGCGCGCAACCAGATCGTCATAATTGACGGTCACGCCTTGGGGTTTCTCGTTGTCCAACGGCGGTTTGGCACCGCCATTTGCGTACCAGTACTCGGCCGATTTTTCCTCGTTCAGGCGCGGGCCACAGCCCCCGTAAACATTGGCAGCCTCGTCCACAGCCTGCATCCGTGACATGGTGATGTCCATTTCACCCGCCAAACGATCCATCGCTTGTTGTGGGGTAAACGCACCCGAATTCACGTCTCCGATTTGCTGCCACCAGATCTGTGCCAGTTTCGGATAATCCGGCACGTTAATGCCTGTTGGCGACCATGCCACACGATCCGGTGAGCGGTAGAATTCCACCAGACCACCCAGATTTTCAGCACGCTCGCTGAATGAGGAGTGGTTGATCGAGCTGTCGCGAATGAACGTCAGACCCACATGCGATTTTTTCACGTCAACTGTTTTGGACACGACGAACTGGGCATAGAGCCATGCCGCCTTGGCACGATCCAGAGGGGTGGATTTCAGGATAGTCCATGAACCCACGTCCTGATAGCCAACCTTCTGACCTTCTTGCCAATACGGCCCGTGTGGGCTTGGGGCCATCCGCCACAGCGGCTTGCCATTGTCGTCCACGGTGTTGTTGCCCTCTGATTTCGGCTTCACCATGTCTGCTGTAAATGCCGTGTACCAAAAGATTTGCTGGGCCACATTGCCTTGGCTAAGTGCGGGCAGGGATTGGTAAAAATCAAACGATGCCGCACCGGGAGGCGCATAGGCCCGCAGCCATTCATCCCATTTGCGGATCGCGTAAACAGCCGCTGGTCCGTTGGCCGCGCCACCGCGTGACACAGAAGCACCAGCCGGATTACAGGAACCGGCTTCCATACGAATGCCCCACTCGTCAATCGGAATACCGTTTGGCTCGCCTTTAGAGCCAGTGCCAGCCATCGACAACCAAGCATCCGTCATCCGCCACCCCAGATCGGGGGCGCGTTTGCCGTAATCCATGTGGCCGTAAATCGCCACACCATCGACTTCCTTCACATCCTTGGAAAAGAATTCAGCGATGTCCTCATAGGCGGACCAGTTCACTGGAACGCCCAGTTCATAGCCGTATTTGGCTTTGAAGGCGGCTTTCAGGTCTGCGCGGTCAAACCAGTCTTTGCGAAACCAATAAAGGTTGGCAAATTGCTGATCTGGCAACTGGTACAGGTCACCGTCCGGCCCCGTGGTAAACTGGGTTCCAATGAAATCGCCCAGATCAAGGCCTGGGTTGGTCACGTCTTTAGCATCGCCTGCCATGAAATCGGTCAGGTTATAGGCCAGTTGCAGGCGCGAGTGGGTACCGATCAGATCGCTATCATTGACATAGGCGTCATACAGGTTGCGGTTGGTTTGCATCTGGGTTTGCACCGCCTGAACAACCTCCCCCTCGCCCAGTATTTGGTGGTTGACCTTTATGCCGGTGATTTCCTCAAATGCTTTGGTCAACACCTCTGATTCATAGCTGTGGGTCGGAATACCCTCAGACAAAACGTTGATTTCCATGCCGCTGAAAGGGGCAGCGGCATCAATGAACCACTGCATTTCAGACATTTGTTGATCTTTGGTTAATGTGGATGGTTGAAATTCTTCATCAATCCATTTCTTCGCTGACGCTGCATCCGCATACGCCGCTGATGACCCCGCAATCACAGCCGTCACTGCAACCGCAGAGAGAAGATACTTGCGCATCTCTTGCCCTCCCTTTGTTTCATTTGGCCGAATGATTCCGGCCCGCCCAGCTTGAAACGAAGTCTACAACTTTGTCAAACTAATTTTTTAGTAGACTTTTCATGTTTAAATTCATCAACTTAAACCCCCCACAAATCCCCCACCTGTCTTTCATCCAAGACAATCAAAACGGGGCATCATACAGAAAACAACTCAACCTTAACCAGAGTCCAGATTTCTAACCTTCTGCTTTCTAAAGTTTTATCTTCCGGTAAAACCCCAGATCTCGCGCTCAGGGCGACTGCTGTGACGCGCTTTGCGAAGTAAGGCCTCAAATTCCGATATTCACCGGACCGTTTGATTCACTACCGTTAGTCAATCAGATAATCTGGCTTGGCAAACTTTGTCAGAGCTTCCAGATCTTCAATCAAAATTTGCTGACCTTGAACTTCTACCCCATGGGCTTTCAGGCTGTTGAGGCCACGCGACAGGTTTTCCGGCGTCATCCCAAGGTAAGATGCAAGGCGGCGTTTTTCGATTGGCAGTTCGATCGTCAGCGTGTTTCCCTGCCGCCGATGCAGCTTGAGTATATAATTCCCCAAGCGCTCCAGTGAAGTACGCAGCTTGAGGTTCTTCATGTTTCGGATCGTGGCGCGATAACAACGCGACAGTTCGTCTACGATGGCAATCGCAAAATCCGGATCAGCGCCGAACACTGAACGCACATCCTCTGAAGGGATCATAACAACGCGTGATTTTTGCAAAGTACGTGCGGACATCAAATAGGGTCGGTTCTTGATCGTTGCCGCCAAAATAAAGGTAGAGTTATGGTAAAGTGTAGTGATTGAGGACTCGCGTCCAGACCATTGGCAAAACAACTCAACACAGCCATTTTCGACAATATGCAAAAAGTCGGCAGGCTCGCCTTCGGTGATCATTTCCATGTTCGGTGGAAAATTCTGGATATAGGCCCCCCGTGTCAAAATCTCAAAGGACTCATCGCTGACATCCGCAAAAAGTGGCGTACCTCGAATTATCTCGAATCGCTGGGGAACCATCATAGCCTCGCTGCCTACAATTGACATTTATCAATTAAATAGTGGCTGAATGTCAAGGCAACGGTTGCTGCAATAGTGCTGCGGTCTTGCCTGTAAATTGCATTCTGCATGACAATTATCACAACGTACTATTTTTAAACAACTTATTTACGCTTATTGATCTAAATCAACTTTACCTTCTAAGCTTGCAACTACTGATGTCACAGGAAAACTAAGTGACAGAACCGTGTTCCAAGGAGGGACAAATGGAACTACAAAACAAGGCTACCCGCCTTTGGGGGAATTTTTTCAACGTTAGGATGGTTCAGATCAGGACCTTCCACATGACATGGTTCGCGTTCTTTGCCGCGTTCTTTGCATGGTTCGGCATTGCTCCGCTGATGATCGTGGTGCGCGAAGAGCTACAACTGACCAAATCACAAGTCGGCTGGACAATCATTGCCTCGGTGGCCGTAACCGTGTTCGCGCGGTTCTTCATCGGCTGGCTCTGTGACCGGATCGGGCCAAGGCTCGCCTATACCTCGCTCCTGATCTTCGGGGCCTTCCCCGTTGCGCTCATCGGTCTGGCAGACAGCTTTGAGAGCTTCCTGTTCTTCCGGCTGCTGATCGGCATCATCGGTGCCTCTTTCGTGATCACCCAATACCACACTTCGGTAATGTTTGCCCCCAACGTGGTGGGCACCGCCAACGCAACCAGCGCTGGCTGGGGTAATCTGGGCGGCGGTGTTACACAGCTTGTTATGCCTCTGATCTTCTCTGGGCTGATTGTTATGTTCGGCTTTACCGACGCACAAGCTTGGCGCATGTCAATGGTTGCTGTCGGCATCGTGATCTTTATCATCGGTATCGCCTATTTCTTTGCCACCAAGGATGCGCCTGACGGCAACTACGCTGACTTGCGCGCCAAAGGTATGATGCCAGAAAAGACAAAGGTCACAGGTGCTTACTTCAAAGCAATGCTGGATTATCGTGTCTGGGTTCTGTTCCTGATATATGGGGCCTGTTTTGGCATCGAACTGACCGTGAACAACACCGCCGCGCTCTACTTCTATGATTATTTCGACGTTAATTTGGTGACAGCCGGTGCTATTGCTGCCTCGTTTGGCCTGATGAACATCTTTGCGCGTACTTTGGGCGGCATCTTTGGTGACAACTTTGGTGCCATGTGGGGCCTGCGGGGCCGCTCTTTTTGGCTGTTCATCGTGCTGCTGGGCGAAGGTATCGCGCTGATGATCTTTAGCCGCATGAATGTGCTGTTCTTGGCCATTCCGATGCTGATCATCTTCTCGCTGTTTACCCAGATGGCCGAAGGCGCAACCTACTCTGTTGTTCCGTTCATCAATAAGAAAGCGCTCGGTGCGGTTGCCGGTGTGGTTGGTGCGGGCGGTAACGCCGGTGCGGTTGCTGCGGGCTTCTTGTTCAAGGGCGCGATGGAATGGAATGATGTGTTCTTCACCATTGGTGTTGTTGTTTCTATCGCTTCGGTGCTGACCTTCTTCTTGCGGTTTTCGCCGGAACAAGAGGCAGAGGAAAAGGCGCTGTTTGAAAAAGCCAACCTTGATCTGCTGCAAATCCGGGCTGATCGCGCCAACGCGGCCCTGACCCACTCGGCAGATGTTGTCGCGCAATACAACGCAACACACACCAATAAAGTTTAACCGAAATCTGCAAGCCCTCCACAGGGCTTGCTTCACTGTCACCTGAGGAGGGACAAATTGGGACAAGATCTTAGAAATTGGGACATTGAGGACGAGGGCTACTGGGCCTCGACCGGTAAGTCCATCGCCACCCGCAACCTGTGGATTTCGATCCCCAGCCTGCTGATTGGTTTTGCCGTTTGGCTGTACTGGGGCATCATCACCGTTCAGATGATCAACCTCGGCTTTGCCTTTGATAAATCACAACTGTTTACACTGGGCGCGATTGCGGGCCTTACAGGGGCAACACTGCGCATCCCCTCAACCTTCTTTATCCGCATCGCGGGCGGGCGAAATACCATCGTCTTCACCACCGCCTTGCTGATGATTCCGGCGATTGGCGCAGGCATTGCCCTGCAAGACCCCAACACCCCGTTGTGGAAATTCCAAGTGCTGGCATTCTTGTCTGGCCTCGGCGGGGGTAACTTCTCCTCCTCGATGTCCAACATCAGCTTTTTCTATCCTAAAAAGGTGCAGGGTTATGCGCTGGGGATGAATGCGGGCCTTGGTAACTTTGGTGTGACCACCATGCAGATCCTGATCCCGCTGGTGATGACATTCAGCCTGTTTGGCGGCGTTCCGCAAAAACTGGTGAATACATCCGGTACTTTGATCGGTAAAATTCCGGCTGGCACTGACACCTATATCTTCAACGCAGGCTTTGTGTGGCTGATTGCGCTGGTGCCGCTGGCGATTGTCGGCTGGATTGGCATGAACAACATCCGTGACGAACACGTTTCCCCCAACATCCCGAATCCGCTTGGTGCTTTTGCTACCATCACCGGTATGTTGCTCGTCGGCTTTGGCGCCGCTGCCTTTGGTCTGTGGCTGTTGCTGCCGTCCATTCCGGGTGGCCTGCCAACATCGGGTCTGGGTGTTTCCAAATGGATCGTCCTGCCTATCGTTATTGTGTTGACCGTGGTGGCTCTGAAAATGATCCCCGGTGCTGTTGGACAAAACCTGTCCCGCCAGTATCAAATCTTTGGCAACAAACACACATGGGCAATGACTGTCATCTACACCATGACCTTTGGCTCGTTCATCGGTTATGCGGCGACTTTCGCGCTGGCCATCAAAGTTGTGTTCGGCTTCCAACACGTGATGGTGGACGGCGTTATGACCCACGACCTCGTTAATCCGAATGGCCCGTCAGCCCTGACCTATGCGTGGATGGGTGCCTTCATCGGCGCGCTGATCCGTCCGGTTGGTGGTATGATTGCCGATAAAATCGGCGGTGCCAAAGTGACCCAGATCATCTCGATCGTCATGGTTGCCTCGGCGCTCGGTGTGGCTTACTTCCTGAAACTGGCCTATGTTTCCGCCACTCCGGAAGTATACTTCTTCCCCTTCATGATCCTGTTCCTGATCCTGTTTGCCATGACAGGTATTGGTAACGGTTCTACCTTCCGTACCATTGCTGTTGTGTTCAACAAAGAACAGGCTGGCCCTGTGCTGGGTTGGACAGCGGCGGTGGCTGCATACGGGGCATTCATCATTCCAAAAGTGTTCGGCGAGCAAATCAAAGCCGCCACACCGGAATACGCCCTTTATGGTTTCGCGGTTTTCTATATGGTTTGTATCATCATTAACTGGTGGTTCTATCTGCGCCCTGGCGCATATGTGAAAAACCCATAAGACCGTGACTACGGCGTCAGCGTTTCCCCCTTTTCGCTGACGCCAAATTATTCAACTGGAGAAAACCAACATGAGCCATCTACTCGACAGGCTGAATTTCCTTAAATCCAACTCGGTCGGAACATTCGCTAACGGACACGGCAACACCACGACCGAAGACCGTGGCTGGGAAGACAGCTATCGCAACCGCTGGCGCCACGACAAGGTTGTGCGCTCGACCCACGGTGTGAACTGTACAGGATCCTGTAGCTGGAAAATCTATGTTAAATCCGGGATTGTTACCTGGGAAACCCAGCAAACCGATTACCCGCGCACCCGTCCCGGCCTGCCCAACCACGAACCGCGTGGCTGCCCGCGTGGCGCATCCTACAGCTGGTATCTTTATTCCGCGAACCGGGTGAAAAACCCTCTTATCCGCGGCCACCTGCTGAAAGCCTACCGCAAAATGCGTGCTGGCAATTCCGCAGTTGAGGCCTGGACCAAACTGCAAGAAGACCCGATCCTGCGCGCCGCCTACGTGACCAAACGCGGCTCCGGCGGCTTTGTGCGCGCCACATGGGACGAAGCAACCGAAATCATTGCCGCTGCCAACGCCTATACCGCCAAAACCTACGGTCCTGACCGCGTGTTCGGCTTCTCGCCGATCCCCGCAATGTCGATGGTCTCCTATGCCGCTGGTTCCCGCTATCTGTCCTTGCTCGGCGGTACCTGCATGAGCTTTTATGACTGGTATTGCGATTTGCCACCGGCCTCGCCAATGACTTGGGGCGAGCAAACCGACGTACCTGAATCCGCAGACTGGTATAACGCCGGCTTCCTGCTGCTTTGGGGTTCCAACGTGCCGCAAACCCGCACACCGGATGCGCACTTCTATACCGAAGCCCGTTATCGCGGCACCAAATCCGCCGTGATCACACCGGATTACGCCGAAGTAACCAAATTTGCCGACATCTGGATGGCCCCTCAAGCGGGTACCGATGCAGCCCTTGCGATGGCCATGGGCCACGTGATCCTGCGCGAATACCATCTGGATCGTCAGGCCAAGTATTTCGAGGATTACGCCCGTAAATACACAGACATGCCAATGCTGGTTGTGCTTGATGAAAAAGACGGCAAGTTCATTCCAGGCCGCCAGTTGCGCGCAGATGACCTCAAAGGCAAACTGGGGCAGAAAAACAATCCCGAATGGAAAACCGTTGCCTATGACAACGCCACCGGCACGCTGGTGCCGCCAAATGGTTCGGTTGGTTTCCGCTGGGGCGAAGACGGCGAGTGGAACCTTGAGGAACGCGCCAAAGGTAAGGACACCGAGTTGCGGTTGTCGCTGATTGGCGACGAGGATCACGACGAAGTGATCGGCGTAGATTTCCCCTACTTTGGCGGTCAAGCCTCTGAAAACTTCACCAACTGTGAACACCCTGACATTCTGACCCGCAACATTCCGGTCAAGAAAATCAAGGTCAACGGCGGCGAGGCCTATGTCGCAACAGTATTCGATCTGTTCTGCGCTAACTATGGTCTTGATCGTGGTCTTGGCGGCGATTGGGTCACAGCGGATTACGACGAAGATGTGCCATTCACCCCTGCTTGGGCGGAAAAGGTTACCGGCGTACCGCGCGACCAGATCATTACCGTTGCCCGCGAATTCGGCACCAATGCCGAACAGACCAATGGCAAGTCGATGGTTATCCTCGGTGCCGGTCTGAACCACTGGTATCACATGGACATGAACTATCGCGGTATCATGAACATGCTGATCATGTGTGGTTGTATTGGCCAATCGGGCGGCGGCTGGGCCCACTATGTGGGTCAGGAAAAACTGCGTCCGCAAACCGGCTGGCAACCACTGGCATTCGCGCTCGACTGGGCACGACCTCCACGGCACATGAACTCCACGAGCGCTTGGTATGCCCACACCGATCAGTGGCGTTATGAAACCCTTGCTTCCGAGGAAATCCTGTCACCAACAGCACCTGATGGCGATTGGAAAGATGCAAGCCTGATCGACTACAACATCCGTGCGGAACGCATGGGGTGGCTGCCTTCGGCACCACAGTTGAAAACCAACCCGCTGGAAGTTGTGCGTCAGGCCAAAGCCAAAGGCGTCGAGGTCAAAGACTATATCGTAGATCAGCTGAAATCCGGCGATCTGGAAATGTCTTGCGAAGACCCAGATGCGCCGGAAAATTGGCCGCGCAACCTGTTTGTGTGGCGCTCTAATCTGCTGGGTTCCTCGGGCAAAGGCCATGAATACTTCCTTAAGCACCTGCTGGGCACCGATCACGGCGTCTTGGGCAAGGACCTGGGCGAAGAAGGTGGCCAGAAACCGATCGAGGCCAAATGGCATGACGAGAGCACCAAAGGTAAGCTGGACCTGCTGGTTACAATTGATTTCCGGATGTCCACAACTGCGGTTTATTCAGACATCGTGCTGCCAACTGCAAGCTGGTACGAAAAGGACGACCTGAACACTTCCGACATGCACCCCTTCATCCACCCGCTGCAGGCGGCTGTTGATCCGGCGTATGAATCCAAATCGGATTGGGAAATCTTCAAATCCATCGCCATGAAGGTGGAAGAGGTTGTTCCGGGCTATCTAGGTCAGGAAACCGACGTTGTTGCCCTGCCATTACTGCACGACACCCCTGCCGAGATTGCGCAGGATCAAGTGCTCGATTGGAAGAAAGGCGAATGCGATCTGATCCCCGGCAAAACCGCACCCAATTATGTGACGGTGGAACGGGATTACGAAAACATCGGCAAACGCTTTACCGCGATTGGCCCCTTGATGGAGAAAGTCGGCAACGGCGGCAAAGGCATCGCTTGGGATACCAAAGTCGAAATGCACCACCTCAAGGAATTGAACGGTGTTGTAACCGACGAGGGCGTCACAAAAGGCATGGCGAAACTCAATACCGCGATTGATGCGGCCGAGATGATCCTGATGCTTGCCCCTGAAACCAACGGTGAAGTGGCTGTCAAAGCATGGCACGAGCTGGAAAAAGCAACGGGTCGCGAACACGCCCATCTGGCAGAAGTGAAAGAGGACGAAAAAATCCGCTTTCGCGATATTGCCGCACAACCGCGTAAAATCATTTCCAGCCCCACATGGTCTGGGATTGAGAGCGAGGAAGTGTGCTATAACGCGGGCTACACCAATGTTCACGAGCTAATCCCCTGGCGCACCTTAACGGGCCGTCAGCAGCTCTATCAGGATCATTTGTGGATGCGGGCTTTTGGTGAAACGCTTTGTACCTATCGCCCCCCTGTTGATCTGAAAACGATCACCAAAGAGGTGAACACATCCGAGCAGAATAACGAACCCTTCGTGACACTGAACTTCATCACCCCGCACCAGAAATGGGGCATCCACTCGACCTATTCTGACAACCTGTTGATGCTGACGCTCAACCGGGGTGGTCCGGTGGTCTGGCTGTCGGAAATCGACGCCAAGAAAGCCGACATCGTGGATAACGACTGGGTCGAGGCGTATAATGTCAACGGCGCACTTGTTGCCCGCGCGGTGGTTTCGCAAAGGATGAAAGAAGGCACATTGTTCATGTACCACGCGCAAGAAAAAATCGTGAATGTTCCGGGTTCGGAACAGACCGGCAAGCGTGGCGGTATCCACAACTCTGTGACCCGTGCCATTGTTAAACCAACCCACATGATCGGCGGCTATGCGCAGCTGTCTTATGGTTTCAACTACTACGGAACCGTTGGATCGAACCGTGATGAATTCGTGATCGTGCGGAAAATGAAGAATGTCGACTGGCTCGACAAACCAGCTAAAGTGGAGGCAGCAGAATGAAAGTTCGCGCCCAAATAGGAATGGTGTTGAACCTCGACAAATGTATCGGGTGCCACACTTGCTCAGTGACGTGTAAAAACGTCTGGACCAGCCGTGACGGAGTTGAATACGCGTGGTTTAACAACGTGGAAACCAAACCCGGCATCGGCTATCCGAAAGATTGGGAAAACCAGAACCGTTGGAAAGGCGGTTGGACCCGCACAAAATCCGGCAAACTGCATCCCAAACAGGGGTCGAAATGGCGGATTTTGGCGAATATTTTCGGCAATCCCAACATGCCCGAAATCGACGACTTTTATGAGCCGTTCGACTTTGATTACGACCACCTGAAATCGGCACCGGAAATGGAGGCCTTCCCAACGGCGCGCCCCCGTTCCCGCATCACCGGCGAGCGGATGGAGAAGATCGAGTGGGGTCCAAACTGGGAAGAAATTCTCGGTGGCGAGTTCGAGAAGCGTTCAAAGGACTATAACTTTGAAGGTGTGCAGAAAGAAATGTATGGTGAATACGAAAACACCTTCATGATGTATCTGCCACGGCTTTGCGAACACTGCCTGAACCCTGCTTGTGTAGCCTCCTGCCCGTCGGGCGCGATCTACAAACGGGATGAAGACGGCGTCGTTCTGATTGATCAGGAAAAATGTCGCGGCTGGCGCATGTGTGTGTCTGGCTGTCCTTACAAAAAGATCTACTACAACTGGGAAAGCGGCAAATCGGAGAAATGCACCTTCTGTTACCCACGCATTGAATCCGGCCTGCCAACGGTTTGTTCCGAAACCTGTGTTGGGCGCATCCGCTACTTGGGTGTGATGCTGTATGACGCGGATAAAATCGAACAGGCCGCCGCAGTTGAAGGCGAAAAGGAACTTTATGATGCCCAACTCGGCGTGTTCCTTGATCCCAACGACCCCGAGGTGATCAAAGCCGCCCGTGCAGACGGTGTACCCGAAGCATGGATCGAAAGCGCGCGCAATTCTCCAATCTGGAAAATGGCGATGGATTGGAAAATCGCTTTCCCGCTGCATCCGGAATATCGCACCCTGCCAATGGTCTGGTACATCCCGCCGCTCTCTCCGATCCAAAACGCGGCAGAGGCGGGCAAGATCAACGTCAACAACAATATGCCGGACGTGCAATCTTTGCGCATTCCGGTGCGCTACCTCGCCAACATGCTAACCGCAGGCGATGAGGCTCCGGTTGTGACGGCGCTGGAACGGATGCTGGCCCTGCGTGGTTACATGCGCTCCAAAACCGTGGATGGTGTGATCAACCACGAGATCGCAGAACAGGTCGGCCTCACCCCGCTGCAAATCGAGGATATGCATAAAATCATGTCTTTGGCGGATTACGAGGACCGTTTTGTTGTACCAACCACCCACCGCGAAATGGCCGAAGACGCCTATGACCTGCGCGGCGGTTGCGGCTTCACTGATGGCAACGGATGTTCATCCGGTTCCAGCAACAAGAAACTGTTCGGTTCGCGCAAATTCGTCATGCCACAGGAGGCCGCAGAATGAGCGTTACATTCAAAGCCCTCTCCGCTTTGCTGAGTTACCCCAGCACCGATCTGAAGGACGCCATTGGTGAAATTCGGATAGTGCTGGACAGCGAGGCCATTCTGTCGAAAAAGGCGATCAAAGCCATGCAGCCCCTGTTGAACGACATGGAAAAGCTGGATGTGTATGAACTGCAGGAACGTTTCGTACTGTTGTTTGACCGCTCGCGCACCCTGTCGCTCAACCTGTTCGAGCACGTTCACGGCGAAAGCCGTGATCGCGGCCCGGCTATGGTTGATCTGCTGGAAACCTACCGCGCTGGTGGTTTTGATCTGGCCAGCTCAGAGCTGCCCGATCACCTGCCGATCCTGCTGGAGTACCTGTCGCAACGGCCCCTAGCCGAGGCGCAGGAAATGCTCGGCGATGCCGGCCACATCATCGCGGCCATCGCCGAACGTCTGGTGCGACGCGAAAGCCATTACGCGGCAGTGCTGGCAGGTTTGGCAGAATTCGCCAAAGTCAAGGCATCCAGCGCCATGGTTAAGGAGCTGTTAACTGTTGCAGATGACAACCCCGAAGACCTCGACGCGCTGGACGACGTTTGGGAAGAAGCCGAAGTCACATTCGGCCCCGACCCCAACGCCGGATGCCCGGTCACGCGCGACATGCTGGCCAACATGGACCCTTTAACGCCCAAAGCGCAGCCCTCGGCTGCAGCCAAACATTAGGAGGCGAAAATGCACGAATTTCTTTTCGGAACATACCCCTACATCGCAACTGCGGTGATGATTGTGGGATCAATCGCACGCTATGAACGCGACCCTTACACCTGGAAATCCAGCTCCAGCCAAATGCTGGCGCGCAAACAGTTGATCATGGGATCGGTGCTGTTTCACATCGGCATTCTAGCCATCTTCGGCGGCCACCTTGTGGGCCTACTCACACCACTGGCGCTGTGGGATGCACTTGGTGTCAGTCACAGCTTCAAGCAGATGATCGCAATTGTGCTGGGCGGCGTTGCCGGCATCTCCACCCTTGTGGGCGGCGGTATGCTGGCACACCGGCGGATGTTCAATCCACGGGTTAAGGCGCGCTCCAGCTTTGCGGACACTGGTATCATCCTGCTGCTGCTGGCACAGGTGATCTTGGGTCTGATGACCATCATCGTCAGCTTGGGCCATCTTGACGGGCATGAAATGACCAAGTTCATGGCATGGGCACAGGGTGTTGCCACCTTTGACGGTGCAGCCGCAAGCCATATCGTCGATGTGAATATCTTGTTCAAACTGCATATCTTCCTTGGCCTGACAATCCTGCTGGTGTTCCCGTTCACAAGACTGGTTCACATGCTGTCAGCGCCTGTGCGGTTCCTGTGGCGCCCCGGCTATCAAATCGTGCGCACCCGTCGCGAAAAATAGAGGCTGATATGAACCCCCTATTCCCCGACATCACCGTAAATGGTGAACTGATCCCCTCGGCAGCAATCGCTGCCGAGGCCCAGAACCACAATGCCCCGTCTGACAAACCGGGCTTTGCTTGGCGCGCCGCCGCGCGCGCCTTGGCGATCCGCGCATTAATGCTGCAACAAGCGTCCAAACTGGGGCTCGAACCCCAGCCCCAGCCGGTTGGTGAAAACAACATGGAAACGGACGAAGAATCCTTGATCCGCGCCCTCAGCGAGTTGGAGATCGAACCCGAAGGCATCACTGAACCCCAATGTCAGGCTATCTATGACCGCCAGCCAGACAGCTTTCGCGCGCCGGACCTGTTCCAACCGGCCCATATGCTGTTTCCCGCCAAACCAGATGATCTGGCGGCACGGGCGGAAGCCAAAGCGAACGCGGAAATAATCCTCGCCAAGGTTCAGGCCAATCCTAAAAGTTTTGCCCACCTAGCCAAAGAGGTCTCCGCCTGCCCGTCCAAGGATAACGGCGGACAGCTGGGCCAAATCGGCAGTGGCGACACTGTGCCCGAATTCGAGGAGGTGCTGAAAACCCTGCCCATCGGTGAAATCCACAAGGAAGCTGTCGATACGCGTTTCGGTTTCCACATCATCCGCATGGACGAGAAAGCCCTTGGCGAACAGCTGCCCTTTGATGTGGTGAAACACCAGATCATGGAACGTCTGGAACAGGTGGCCTGGATGAAAGCTGCCTCGCTCTATGCGCAGGGTCTGGTCGAATCCGCCGAAATCACCGGCATTGATCTCGGTCAGAAAAACAACAAACCAAACTAGACCGAAGGGGGCATCATTTGCCCCCTTCCACTCTCATATCCGTGACAATTATCCCCCGAGCAGAGCGGCAGTCGCGCGTAGCGCTCAAACAGATTGCCCCAAAAGGGGCGCCGCAAAATCACTCCTGCACAAACGGTGCAAGACTCTCGATAAACGTTTCGATGAAATCAATCGTCAGCATAGAAATCGGCGTATGAGTTGGGTGCAGGATCGACAATTGATGGGATAATACCGGGCGGAAAGGCTTAACCACCAGATTGTGGGCTTTGTAGGCTTGGGCGTCCAGCGCACTGACAACTGAAACCCCGCCCCCCGCAGCAACCATCAAACAAGCGGTCGAAAACTGGCGCGCCTCCATCCAACTCGGCATAGCAACACCACGCTCGCTAAAGCGGCTTTGCAGTTCTTGATAGAACGGCCCGTCCCGGCGAGTGTGGATCAGGCGTTCTTGCGCCAGATCTTCGGGCCAGATTTCGGCGCGATCCGCCAGAGCATGCCCCACTGGCAGAATACAAACCGTTCGAATGGCGATGGTTTGGCTCTCGACCGCCGGGTGGCCGGTGAACCCGTCGGTGATGCCACAACTATACTGGTCCTGAATAATCCATTCCAGAATCCGCTCGGGTCGGTCCGGCTCCAGCACTGCAGTTACATTCGGGCGATCCGCCAGAAATCGCGCCAGAACCTGCGGCAAGTGCACCGCCGCGAAACCCGACAGGCAGGCAATCCTGAGGTGCCCCGCCTTGCGGTTGGTCAAGTCCTGCGTCAACTCCTCGATATGATTGAGGCTATCGAGCAGGCGTTCCACCTCGGCCAGCAAATAGCGCGACTCTTGCGTTGGCACCAAGCGCCCCTCTGTGCGCGTAAACAATGCGAATCCCACGGAATCACCAAAGCTCGCAAGCAACCGACTCACTGCCGGTTGTGATACTTTCAACTGCTCAGCCGCCCCCGTCATGCTGCCCAAACGGGCAACTTCGCGAAAAGCTTGCAACTGTCGAAGTCTTAACGCCACCGTAGAACGCCCTGATTTGCCTGTTTTACAAGGGATTTTTGACCCTTCAGTTCAAGTATAACATTATGTTATATTTTAATAGGGAAAATCTTCATTTGAATTATATTTTTGAACGTGCTTGGCTTGTTACAGAACCGCCATAAAGCTGCAAAAAAAGCGTTACAAAATGGGCTTATGGCGTCGTTTGAACCGAACCGACTTGGAGAGAAAAATGAAAAAATATATATTAGGATCCCTGGTTGCCGGATCGCTGATCGCCTTGGGCGCATCTGCATCTGCACAGGTAAAAGTGGAATGGTGGCACGCGATGGGCGGGGCCAACAATGATCGCGTTAACAAAATTGCTACTGATTTCAACGCATCCCAATCTGCCTATGAAATCGTACCGACTAACAAAGGCAATTATACCGAAACAATGACCGCCGCGATTGCCGCCTTCCGGGCGGGAGAGCAGCCCCATATCGTGCAGGTTTTCGAGGTCGGCACCGCTACCATGATGGCCGCCAAAGGCGCCATTGTACCGGTTGAAAAACTGATGAAGGACGCTGGCGAACCTTTCGATAAATCCGACTATCTGCCAGCCGTAATTTCCTATTACCAAACACCTGAGGGCGAATTGCTGTCGATGCCGTTCAACAGCTCGACCCCGGTTCTGTGGTACAATGCCGACGCATTGGAAGCAGCGGGCGCCGCCGAGCCGAAAACATGGGACGAGGTAAAAGTCGCCGCCAAGAAACTGGTTGATAACGGCATGGCTTGCGGGTTGTCCTTTGGCTGGCAGTCCTGGGTGATGGTCGAAAATTTCTCGGCCTGGCACAACCTTGAAATGGGCACCAAGGAAAACGGCTTTGCCGGATTTGATACCGAGTTTACCTTTAACAACGATGCGGTGAAGACCCGTCTTGCCGATGTCGCAACCATGTCTGCGGACAAGAGCTTTGTTTACGGCGGGCGACGCGGCGACAGCCTGCCGTTGTTCACCAATGGCGAATGCGGCATGTGGATGAACTCTTCCGCCTATTATGGCTCGATGAAAGCTCAGGCCAAGTTCAACTTTGCCCAAACTATGCTGCCGCTGGATACCTCGCTGGCAAGCGCCCCCCAAAACTCGATCATTGGCGGCGCCACCCTTTGGGTTCTGGGCGGGCACGAATCTGACGAGTACAAAGGCGTTGCCAAGTTCATGACCTACCTGTCCTCGCCCGAGGTGCAGGCATGGTGGCATCAGGAAACCGGCTATGTACCAATCACCACCGCTGCTTATGAGTTGTCCAAGAAACAGGGTTTCTATGACAGCAACCCAGGCACCGACACCGCGATCAAACAGCTGAGCCTGAACACGCCGACACCGAACTCGCGCGGTCTGCGTTTTGGTAACTTTGTTCAGATCCGCGATGTGATCAACGAGGAACTGGAGGCACTCTGGGCTGGCGACAAATCCGCGAGTGATGCAATGGATGCCGCTGTTGAGCGTGGCAATACCCTGCTGCGTAAATTCGAACGTTCTGTAAAATAGAGTTTTAACCCTCTCTTGCCTCGCGCCTCCTCGGCGCGGGGTTTTCCAATTCGGAGGCTTTGATGCTCAAACGTGTGCATTTCCCCAGCTCATTGCTGCCCTACCTGCTGGTGGCCCCGCAGATCATCATCACCTTGGTGTTCTTCATGTGGCCCGCAAGCCAGGCGATCTACCAATCCTTCCTGATCGAGGACGCCTTTGGCCTGAGCACGGAATTTGTCTGGTTTGAAAACTTCGAATACCTGTGGAATGACAAGCATTACCACGCTGCCTTTATTCGCACCGGCTTCTTTTCGCTGGCCGTTGCCTTCCTGTCGATGTCCGTAGCCCTGATCCTTGCCGCCTATGCAGATCGGGTGATCAAAGGCGCGATGACCTATCGCACCTTGCTCATTTGGCCCTACGCCGTTGCCCCCGTTCTGGCAGGCGCGCTGTGGCTGTTCATGTTCAACCCGACGATCGGAATATTCCCCTATTTGCTGAAATACATCGGCTATGACTGGAACCACTACCTGAACGGCAATCAAGCAATGGGCCTGATCATCATGGCCGCCGCATGGAAACAGGTCGCATATAACTTCCTGTTCTACCTCGCCGCCATGCAATCCATCCCCAAGTCGATCATTGAGGCCGCCGCAATTGACGGCGCAGGCCCAATGAAACGCTTTTGGACCCTGATCCTGCCCTTGGTGTCGCCCACCACATTTTTCCTGTTGGTGATAAATGCGGTCTATGCGTTCTTTGACACCTTCGGCATCGTTCACGCCATCACCCAAGGCGGTCCGGCCGGATCAACCACAATCCTCGTCTACAAAGTGTTCAACGACGGCTTTATCGGCCTCGATCTGGGCGGGTCCGCCGCCCAATCGGTGATCCTGATGATCCTTGTGATCGCCATGACCGCAGTGCAATTTGGTTACTTTGAGAAGAAGGTGGAATACTGATGATCGAGAAACGCCCGCTTCTGACTGTGCTAACGCATATTTTCCTGATCCTAGGGGTACTGATGGTCGCCTTGCCGATCTGGATCACCTTTGTTGGCTCCACCCACGAGGCCGAACGTATGTTGCAAAAGCCAATCCCCATGTGGCCGGGCGATCAGTTTCTGAACAACTTCAACAGCACGTTTTTCGGCGCAGGTTCCCATGGCGATAGCGCACCAGTGTGGCGGATGATGCTGAACTCGCTGGTGGTAGCGCTGATGATTGCAGGTGGCAAAATCGCTATTTCGATCATTTCTGCCTTTGCCATTGTTTATTTCAAATTCCCCTTTCGCATGGGGTTTTTCTGGATGATTTTCATCACCCTGATGCTGCCGGTAGAGGTGCGCATCTTGCCCACATTTGAGGTGGTGGCCAATCTTGGTATGATCGACAGCTATTGGGGGCTGACAATCCCGCTGATTGCCTCGGCCACGGCCACCTTCATGTTCCGGCAGGTATTTCTGACCATACCCGACGAGATGCTGGAATCCGCTCGCATTGATGGCGCGGGGCCAATGCGGTTCTTCTGGGATATCCTGCTGCCGCTGTCGCGCACCAATATTGCCGCGATGTTTGTGATCCTGTTCATTTACGGCTGGAACCAATACCTGTGGCCGCTGCTAATCACCACGGACAGTGACATGACCACCATCGTGATGAGCATCAAGCAAATGTTGGAATCCGCCGAGCAAACCCCCGAATGGAACATCATCATGATGACCGCCCTGTTGGCAATGATTCCGCCGATTTTTGTGGTGGTCGCGATGCAAAAGCTCTTTGTGCAGGGCTTGACCGAAACTGATAAATAGGAAGCCCGATAATGGCCAGTATTACCCTTGACAACCTGACGAAAACCTACGGCAACACCGAGGTGCTGCACCACATCGAAGGGTCGATTAACGACGGCGAGTTCGTCGTGATCGTTGGCCCCTCGGGCTGTGGTAAATCCACCCTGCTGCGCATGGTGGCAGGGTTGGAAACGGTGACATCGGGCGAGATTTCGATTGGCGACAAGATGGTCAATGATCTGGAACCAGCTGATCGCGATATCGCAATGGTGTTCCAGAATTACGCGCTCTACCCCCACATGACGGTAGAGCAGAACATGGGATATGGCCTCAAAATCCGCAAGCTGCCCAAAGCCGAAGTGCGTCAGCGTGTTGAAGAGGCCGCAGATATTCTCGAAATCCGCGAATACTTGCCGCGCAAGCCGCGCCAATTGTCCGGTGGCCAGCGCCAGCGCGTTGCCATGGGCCGCGCCATTGTGCGCGATCCGCAGGTGTTTTTGTTTGACGAACCGTTGTCGAATCTGGATGCCAAATTGCGGGTCCAAATGCGCCTGGAAATCCGCAAACTGCAACGCCGTCTTGGGGTCACCGCCATTTACGTAACCCATGATCAGGTTGAGGCCATGACCCTCGGAGACCGCTTGATGGTGCTCAATGGAGGCTATGTCGAGCAATTCGGCACCCCGATTGAACTTTATGAACGCCCCGCCTCCTTGTTTGTGGCCGGCTTCATTGGCAGCCCGGCAATGAATTTTCTACCAGCCAGCGCGGCGGCTGGCATTGTGACGCTGGAAAATGGCGTTGCTCTGGAAATGGACAACACGGCAGATGGCAAAACCACATTGGGCATACGCCCGGAGCATCTGGTTTTATCCCAAGACGGGCCGCTAAGGCTGGTGGTAGAACTGCTAGAGCAACTGGGCGCCAACACGCTGATCCACGGTGTGCTAGAGGGCACGGATACCCAAGTTATCGCCAGTATGAACGGGGTGCAAAGCATTGAGGCCGGTACAGTTTTGAGCTTTGACACACCGACCAGAGATTTGCACCTGTTTGACGGGGACGGCAAGCGGATTTAGCAGCGCGCGCAGGGGTAACGCGATCTTATACCAAAATGGGTTATACCCCTTGCGACGTCAAATAACGTGGTTCAAAGCTTCTGGAACAATCGGCCTGACAAACCGACCGGAATCGCCAAAATCACCCAAATTCGAACAGGTGCAGGGCTTTCCCCCCTGAACGGCATGAACAACCGCAACGGCGGGCCCGCCTTTCTATACCCACATAGCAATGGTTTTTCCCCGCCAGCACTGCGCTGATGCGGGGCGAAGATACGCGAGGACTGTATTTCCCTTGCAAGTCAGAGATGCCAAAACGACATCACAGGTCGGAATTGGGATTGGCCGCAGTAATTGCCCTGCTAGGGTGGCCCTGTTCACCACCGGAATGCCGCCATGCGTTTAATGATTTCCTTTGCCGCCCTGTTCTTGTCCATTAGCCTGTTGCAACTCAGCTCTGGTGCCATCGGGCCGCTGGATGCATTGTCAGGGCTGCAATCGGGTTTCACCACAGCGCAAATCGGCTTGCTCGGCTCTGCGCATTTCCTCGGCTTTCTGGTCGGCTGCTGGTGGTCGCCGCGCCTGATGGGAAATGTGGGGCATTCACGGACCTTCGCCATTTTCGCCGCCTTCGGGGCCATCGGCGCAATTGCCCACCCAATGCTGATTAGTCCGCTCAGCTGGGCCCTGCTGCGCATCCTCACCGGCCTTTGCGTTGCCGGTTGCTACACAGTGGTCGAGGCTTGGTTGCAAGCCAAGCTGACCAACGAAAACCGGGGCCGCGTCATGGGCGGGTACCGCGTGGTAGACATCACCGCCTCGTCATTGGCGCAAATGATGATCGGCTTTCTGGAACCCGCCGCCTATCTCTCGTACAACCTGCTCGCCATCCTGTGTTGTGCTTGCCTGTTGCCCCTCGCGATGACCAAAACCACACAACCGGATGTGCCCAAAGCACTGAGCCTGCAACCGCGCAAAAGCTGGCGCACTTCGCCGCTCGGCGTGGCCGGAGTGCTGGTCGCCGGGGTAACCACTGCTGCCTTTCGCATGGTTGGCCCGCTTTACGGAGTCGAGGTCGGTTTAACCTCGGCGCAGGTTGGGTATTTCATGGCGCTTGTGCTGGTCGGGGGGGCACTGGCGCAATACCCCATCGGCTGGTTTGCTGATAAATATGACCGTCGCTGGGTGCTGATATGGCTTTCCGTGGCCAGTATTTTCGCCTGCCTCGCCATGGCTGCCGTCAGCGATGGTAGCGCCCCCTCAATCCTTGCGACCGCAACTGTTTTCGGCTTTGCCACCTATCCGATTTTCTCGGTTTCCATCGCCCACGCAAATGATTTCTGCACCCCCGAGGACCGGGTCTCGCTGAATGCCTCGCTCTTTCTATTCTATGCTATCGGCGCGATATTTAGCCCGATTATTACCAGCTACCTGATCCAGGTATTCGGCCCCTTCGCCCTGTTTGCCTTTGTCAGCATCGCCCACGCCCTATTGCTGATCTTTGGCCTGTCACGCAGCCGCGTTAGGGCCACCAGCAAAGCTAAAACCCGCTATAAATACGTGCCGAGAACATCCTTTATCATCAACCGTCTGCTGCGGCGGCGAAAGTAAACTGCCCGCGCCAACATCCGGATGGCGAATATAACGCCGCCCAATCTATGTTCAGGCAGAATAGTCACGTTTCCACAGTGCTTGCCAAGGTAATATCTGGCACTCCTGCCAGCCTTGGGATACACCTCATCAAAACCTATTCACGAATGGCGCAGACATGGCACGTATCCTTATCACTTCGGCAATTCCCTATATCAACGGGATCAAACATCTGGGCAATCTGGTTGGCAGCCAACTGCCATCAGATGTTTACGCGCGTTTCAACCGCGCGCTTGGCAACGAAGTGATGTTTATCTGCGCGACCGACGAGCACGGCACCCCCGCTGAATTGGCGGCCGCCAAAGCTGGTAAGCCAGTTGCCGATTTCTGTGCAGAAATGCATGCAGTACAGGCAGATATTGCCAAGGGATTTCGCCTGTCATTTGATCATTTCGGGCGCTCCAGCTCTCAGCGCAACCACACGCTGACCCAGCATTTTGCGGGCAAACTGGCCGAGGCCGGTTTGATCCGCGAAGTATCCGAAAAGCAGGTCTATTCCAACGCCGATGGCCGCTATCTTCCGGACCGCTATATCGAGGGCACCTGCCCCAACTGCGGCTATGACGCCGCGCGCGGGGATCAATGTGAAAATTGCACCAAGCAGTTAGACCCGACCGACCTGCTGGAACCACGCTCCGCGATTTCCGGCTCGACCGATTTGGAGGTCCGTGAGACCAAACACCTTTATCTCTGTCAATCACAACTGCGCGACAAACTGGATGCCTGGATCGACAGCAAGACCGATTGGCCAATTCTGACCACATCAATTGCAAAAAAGTGGCTGCACGACGGCGATGGATTGCAGGACCGTGGTATCACCCGTGACCTTGATTGGGGTATTCCGGTTAAAAAAGGCGCGGAAGAATGGCCCGGCATGGAAGGCAAAGTGTTTTACGTCTGGTTCGACGCCCCGATCGAATACATCGCTGCCACGGCAGAATGGGCCGATGCACATGGATATGACGATAGCAAATGGGAACGCTGGTGGCGCACCGATAAAGGCGCGGCTGATGTGAAATATGTGCAATTCATGGGCAAGGATAATGTGCCCTTCCACACCCTTTCTTTCCCCTCGACTATCATGGGATCAAATGAGCCGTGGAAGCTGGTCGATTTCATCAAATCCTTCAACTATCTGAATTATGACGGCGGGCAGTTTTCCACCTCCAAAGGCCGTGGCGTATTTATGAACGAGGCGCTGGAAATCCTGCCAAGCGATTATTGGCGCTGGTGGTTGCTGAGCCATGTGCCAGAAAGTTCCGACAGCGAATTTACATGGGACAGCTTTCAGCAAGGCGTGAACAAGGATCTGGCCGATGTGCTGGGCAATTTCGTTTCCCGCATCACAAAATTCTGCCGCGCCAAATTCGGCGAAGAAGTGCCAGCGGGCGGCGACTACGGCGCTGCCGAACAAGCGGTGATCAACGAGATCAGCACCCGCCTTGCAGCCTACGAGGGCCACATGCAAGCGATTGAAATCCGCAAAGCCGCCGCCGAGTTGCGCGCCATCTGGGCCGCTGGCAACGAATACCTGCAAGCCGCTGCCCCTTGGACAACGTTCAAAACCGACCCCGAGGCCGCCGCCACAACCGTGCGCTTCGCCCTCAACCTGATCCCGTTCTACGCGGTACTGTCAGAACCGTTCATTCCGGACGCCGCCGCCACCATGCTGGCGGCGATGAACGCGACGGGAACCGCTTGGCCCACAGACGTGGCCACAGCGCTAGGCACATTAAAGGCAGGCGACAGCTTCACCGTGCCTGACGTGATGTTCGCTAAAATCACCGACGATGCACGGGACGAAATGCAAGCGCGGTTCGCCGGGCGGAGCTAATCCGCTCAGGCTTCTTCGCCGGACAAAAGCTCTTCCAAGAAAATACTCAATAGCTGCGCGCGGCTATCGACCTTTGCTTTCGCATAAATGCGCGCAGATTGAGCGCGCACCGTGCTTTGGGCAGTGCCCCGCATCCGAGCAATGGCTTCGTTATCCACACCCTTTAGAATAAACAACGCGATCTCGCGCTCGGAGGGCGTTAGCCGCCAATCCTCAAAAAAGGCGTTAATAAGATCATCCATTCCGCCCCGCGCGGCATGCAGGCCAACATCCATTTCCGCCATCCGGTGAAACAAGTCGCGCAGCTCAAACATCAGCAGGGCAACACCTGCCGTCAGGGCCAGTGCCGCGATCAATTCAAGGGTGGAATGGATGACATCAAGATCATTTCCAGCCAGAAAATCAAATAACACATCGCCCACAAAGAACATCGCCGTCAGCGCTTGCAACAGGATGATCGCGGCGATGGTCAAGGCGCGCCGCTCTCGTTTCCCTTTGGGGAAAGGACGTTTGTTCATTTTATCTGCCTATCTGCCGGAACCTTTTTACGCCCGCCAATCATAGCCTTGACCAGTGGAACACCCGTTCGCCAACCGTCAAAGAATACGCCTCCGACATGCAACACTATAGAAACAATCAGCCAGCCAAAAGCAACCTCGTGCAGCTCCTCTACCCACTCAAAGCCAAAAAATCGAACAGTGCCCATCATGTAGCCTGTAACTCCAAGGAAAATGACAGTCGCCCAAATATTGTAAGCCATCAAAGCACCCAGCGGATTGTGGGATAAATGGACCACTTTGTCATTGCCCGACATGTACCGAAAATGGCGTAATGCGGCAAATGGATTTGGTGGAAAGGACCAAAACCGCGCGTATCGCGTGCCGATTATTCCCCAAACTAGCCGAATACCCACAATCCCGAGCGCGACATAGCCAACATACTCGTGCCATTTCCCGTCATCATCCAGAATTGCGCCATTCAATAATATGGCAAATGCCAAAGACCAGTGGATCAATCTGACCAAAGGATCCCAGACCGCGAAACTGCGGGTTTTTGACAACCCGCAGTCAGAATTTTCGTTCTCTCGCATGATCAGCTCACTTGAATTTCAGCTTGGTGACCTTGCCCGTCGTGGTGCTTACGTAAACCTCGCCCTTCGTCTTCCCTTTGACGAAATACATCTCAATTTTTCCGTGTTCCATTTCGGTCTTGCGAACCTCATAGCCCATTTCGGTCAGTTTTGACTGAACCTCAGGGATGGTGGTTCCCAAAACCATACCCATTTCGGCATCGGCGGCGAAAACCGGGCTTGCGAATGCCAGACAGGCCAGAACGATTAGTTTCTTCATCTTTTTATCTCCTAGTGATGAAAAGCGGAAAACAATCCGCCAACACCTTCAGAAATAGGGGGGCCGCCCAGAAACTAAATCCCCACCCCGCTTACTTTTAGGGTTGTAAGCGCCTGCTTACAGGGATTTTACCCCCCCACATCCAAAGACAACGCATGGATAGGCCCCGCCATTTCTTCCTTTAACGCGCCGTAAATCGCCCGCTGCTGGGCCACGCGCGATTTTCCTTCAAACGCTGTCGCGCGGATTTTCACCGCAAAATGTGATTGCCCGCCCTCTGGCGCACCGCTATGGCCTGCGTGCATATGGCTTTCGTCAACCACTTCAATTACTTGCGGCGAGAATGCCGCCTTCAGTTTCCGCTCGATGATGTCTTTTACCAACATTTAATTGTCCTCAATTCGAAAAAGCCTCTTGGCTCGGTTGCTCAAAACGCTAGAATGCGTGATCTGAATCGACACGTAGCAGGAATTCGCCCATGGCAAAAGGTTCACCTTTCAGTTTTGACATCTCGGTATCCGCAGACAAAAAGCGGCGCGCCCGTGGGCGGCGTGGTATGTCGGGGGCGTTTGAAACCTCGACGCGCGAGTGTGAGAAAGAGGGTTGTCACGAGCCGGGAAAATACCGCGCCCCAAAGCATCCTGACAATCTGGAAGAATTCTATTGGTTCTGCCTGAGCCACATTCGCGAATTCAACACCAAGTGGAATTTCTTTGAGAATCATTCCGAGGAAGAACTGGAAAAACAATTCGCAGCAGATCGCGTTTGGGAACGCGGCACCAAGCCTTTCGGCAAAAAAGGCCGTACATCGTCCGAGGAAAAAGCCTGGGCGCGCCTTGGCATTGATGACCCGCATCAGGTGCTGGGTAAAAATGCGACCCGCAATCCTGGTAAGGCTGATCCGTCCGCCAGCACACGGCGTTTGCCCCCCAACGAGCGCAAAGCCGTGGATGTCCTTGAGGCACGCGACAACTGGACAAAGAAGGAGTTGCGCAAACAGTATAAAAAGCTGATCAAGGAATTGCATCCCGATCTGAATGGCGGAGATCGCTCTGATGAGGAGCGTTTACAGCAAGTCGTCTGGGCGTGGGATGTGATCAAGGTGAGCAAAGTATTTAGGTAATGCCTTCAGCAGTGGGGTCTGGCATGAGAATCATTCTGGCGATCGCCATTTCTTTGATTGCGTTGCCTGTAGGCGCACAACAAATTCCAAAACCCCAAGCCTTTGAAATATACGGGGAAAATACTCCGTTCAAAGCCTTCGCCGCTTCGCGCGGCGGGTCTGCCTGGGGCATGACCTTTGGCGCACATTCCTATCCGGAGGCGGAGGCAAAGGCCATGGCGCTGTGTGAACGCAACCGAAAATCCGGCGACGGGCGCTGCCGTATTATTGATATTCAAGGTCGCTATGGCGCCCATCGTGGCCATAATTATGCCCTCAGTGCTGCCGCACGAGCAGATTACGAACAAAACTACCTGCCTGTGCGCCGATTGCACAGAGCATTCGCAACCTCGCCAGATGGCCCTTGGGGATGGGCAATGGGCGGTTCCGAGAGCGCCGCAAGCCGACGCGCCGTGGCCAAATGCAACGCTTTGGGTGAAGGGCTAGCGCCTTGCCATGTGATTGATGTGGACGGGTTCCGGCGCGACTAGAGCCTTTGCTGTTAAAGGCGTATCTTTCCCACTGTCCCACCAAACACTCAGCTTTACGTGCTGTCCGCGTTTGCTATTGAGCCACAGGCAGAGGCCCATCGGGTAGCGCCTTGGCGGGGCTAGTTATCAGATCGTTTCGAGCGCACTCTCTCATCCCAGAAAGCGTGAGTGAACACATCATAAGTTAGGTAAATGAGAGAAGTCCGTCCGTGCCTTCAATGCTTGCGGCGGGATATTTAAAGGCCGGACCGTTGCGTCGGGCAATTGGGGAAAAGGGGCGCTGAATGCCCCTTTTATGGAGTTGGATTAATCGCCGTAACCATAGGTTTCAGTCACATAATCAATGTCTTTGTCGCCGCGACCAGACAGGTTGATCAGGATCGACTTACCCATGTGGTTCTTGGCCTCACGCATGGCAAAGGCCAGCGCATGGGCGCTCTCTAACGCGGGAATAATGCCTTCATAACGCGACATATCGTAAAAGGCTTTCAGCGATTCCTTGTCATCCGCAATGGCGTAATTCACCCGTCCGGTTTTCTGCAAATGGGCGTGCTCTGGTCCAACGCCGGGGTAATCCAGACCCGATGCCAGTGTGTTCACCGGTGCCGGTTCGCCACTTTCATCGACCAGCAGTTTCGTGCGGAACCCGTGAATATCGCCGTCCTGACCATAGGTCAGTGTCGCTGCGTGATCGCCTAGTTTTGACGATGTACCGCCCGGCTCCACCCCATACAACTCTACCCCTTCGTCATCAAAGAACCCCGAGAAAATCCCCATCGCGTTTGAACCACCGCCCACACAGGCCGCAACGATGTCGGGTAACTCCCCTGTCATATCAATGAATTGCTCACGTGCTTCGATGCCAACGACCTTTTGAAAATCGCGCACCATTCTGGGAAACGGGTGCGGGCCAACAACCGAGCCAATACCAAACAGAGCGGTATCGGCCTGTCCCATGTAGGAACCAAAGGCGGAATCCACTGCTTCTTTGAGGGTTTTTGCCCCCTCGCCCACTGGCACCACAGTTGCGCCCAGTAATTTCATACGCACCACATTGGGCGCTTCCTTGGCCATGTCGACCTCGCCCATGTGGATTTCGCATTCCATGCCAAAGTAGGCCGCAGCGGTGGCCAGCGCCACGCCGTGTTGTCCCGCGCCGGTTTCCGCAATCAGCTTGGTTTTACCCATGTGCTTGGCCAGCAGGCCCTCGGCCATACAGTGGTTCAGCTTGTGCGCGCCAGTGTGGTTCAAATCTTCACGCTTGGCGTAAATCTGCGCGCCGCCTGCCATTTCTGACATGTTTTTCAGATAGGAAATTGGCGTTGGGCGACCCTGAAAATGTTTGCGAATATAACGCAGGTCATTCATGTATTCAGCAGATTTTGACAGGCGCTCATAGGCAGCGGCAATTTCCTCGAAATGCGGCACCAAGGGCGGAGGCAGCATTGCACCGCCATAGTCGCCAAAAAATCCGTCGCGGGTCGGGGTGGTTTTCAAATACGGTTTCATAATGTTCCCTGTCATACTGTTGCGCGGTAAACGTCTGCAATTATCGTTGGAAATGCAACAAGAAACCGCTATTGCGACGAAAGTGCCGCTACCGCCGCTGCAAAAGCATCCCCCCGTGCTTCAAAGCTGGTGAACTGGTCGAAACTGGCGCAAGCGGGGGCCAGCAAAACGACATCTCCGGCTTGGGCCTCGGCTGCGGCATCCGCAACCGCCTGTTCAATGGTACCGCTAATGGTGTTGGGCAAATTCCCAACCTGTTTGACAAATTCAGCAGCAGTTTCCCCAATGAAATAGGCTTTTTTAACCCGTTCCAAGATCGGTTCAAGTGCAGTAATTCCCCCCGCTTTGGCCTGTCCACCGGCAATCCAGTGAATATTTTTGAACGCCAGCAAGGATTTCTCGGCCGCATCCGCGTTGGTGGCTTTGGAATCATTCACATAGATCACGCCGTGTTTTTGCGCGATGATCTGACAGCGGTGTGGCAGGCCGGGATAGCTGCGCAGATGCTCCTCAACCAGACGCGGGGCAAGGCCGATGGAGCGACAGGCCGCATAGGCCGCGCAGGCGTTCTGGTGGTTGTGGGCACCGGGCAAGCCCTGCATATCGCGCAGATCAATCGAGGCCACCTGCCGCCCCTTGCGCCACTCTGCCAGAAAGCCTTTGCGGGCGAAAACCGACCAGCCGGTTTTCAGTTTAGTGCCCGAAGAAATACGGATCACCGGCTCGCCACTATCGCCGCGATCTTGCAACAGACCCGCCAGAAACGCGCCTTCCATTTCGTCCACCCCGATGATGGAGCGATCCGGACAGCCCTCGATAAACAACCGCCGTTTCGCGGCAAAATAGCCGCCCAAACCACCGTGACGATCCAGATGATCAGGGGAAAGGTTCATAAACAGGGCAATGTCAGGGGCCAAAGATCGCGCCAGTTCAGTTTGATAAGAGCTGAGTTCGAGGATGGTAATCTGCCCCTCCGCAGCCGGATCAAGATCCAGCGCGCCACGGCCAATATTGCCGCCCATTTGCACAGGGCGACCCGCCGCGCGCAGGATATGTTCGATCAGCGCCGTGGTGGTTGACTTGCCGTTGGAACCGGTCACGCAGATCACCCGCGGCAGCACCTCAAAATCATCCCACGCACGCGTGCCATAACTGCGAAAAAATAACCCGATGTCGTTGTCGACCACTGCCCCCATATCCCAAGCCTTACGGATGATCGGATGCGGCGCGGGGTAGAGATGTGGAATGCCGGGCGAGGTGACCAAAACCTCGATCCCCTCCCAGGCGCGATCCTTGTTTAGGTCCGCAACCTCGAAACCCTCATCCTCGGCCATGCTTCGGGCGGGTTCATTATCGTCCCAGCAAACCGGAATGGCCCCACCGGCACGCAACGCCCGCGCGCATGTCAGACCCGAACGCCCAAGGCCCAGAACCGCCACCCGCTTGCCTTCATATCCAACTACGGGGATCATTTTCTACCCTTCCAGTGTTTTCCGGTTTGTTTAGGATAGAGTTGGGAGATTGGCAAATGTTTGTCGTATGAATGATGCTTTAGATAAACTCGATATCGTCAATCAGCGCGCCGATGTCAGTTATTCCCTTGAGGGTCAGCTTGTCCGTGCCAAAATCAAACACAACATCACCATCCACGATACTGGCCTTGTTGATTACAAACATCCCCGGTGTCAGCCCACCCCGCATGCTCTGATCGAACTGAAGGGTGTCAATATCATCCTTAAAGTCGGTAATTTTATCGCGTCCATAGCCCACTTTGAAGACAAATGTGTCCTCTCCTGCGCCGCCGGTTAATTTATCCCTACCCTTGCCGCCATCCAGCTGGTCATTTCCAGCCTCGCCTTTTATCTTATCTTTACCGCCGTCGCCCTGCATTTTGTCATTGCCTTTGCCGCCGCGCAAAATGTCCTCACCCTTACCGCCAGATAGCTTGTCATGCCCACTGCCGCCTTTGATAATATCGTTGCCCGCGCCACCATACACTACGTCTCGGCCGCCCTGCCCCAGCAAAAGATCGTCCCCTCCTTGCCCGTCCATCCAGTTGGCACCGATTTCGTCATACATGGTATCATTCAATGACGTGCCAAATAGCTGCGCCGCAAATTGCTGGCCATAAATGCCATCGTCATTCCCAGCATGGTCGCCTGAATCCCACGTCACCACAAAGCCCCCATTGGCAAGCGCTGCGATGGCCGGGTAGTCTTGGCCATCATCGGTAAAAGTATTGATCTGGAATTCCTTGCCAACGGCATCGCCACCAGCATCAAACCTTTGGCCATAGATTCCCGCCCGATCACCATCTTGGTGCAAAGACATCCAAGTTGCCACAAAACCGCCATCTGCCAACGCGACAATCTCTTGGTCAGATTGAAGGTCAGAGGTGTGGCTGTTGACCTGAAACTGGGTGCCCGCTGCCCTGCCAAGATAATCAAAACGTTGCGCAAAAATGCCGTTGTCTTCGCTGGCTGCCCCCTCGCCATTCCACATCACCATGAAACCGCCATTGACCAAACCGGCAACTTTCGCACCTGATTGATAGCCAGCGGTGTATGTGTTCACTTGAAATTCAGAACCCACCGCATTTCCAACCGCATCATAGCGCTGACCATAAATACCATCTTTGTCACCGTCTTGCCAAGACGCCCACGTCACCACGAAACTGCCGTCATTCAAAGCTGAAACAGTAGGGTGGGTCTGTACACCCAATGTGTAGGTATTCACTTGAAACTCAGCACCTTCCGCAACGCCATCTTTATCAAAGCGTCTGGCAAAAATGCCCCAACTGTCACCATCCTGATCGCGGGCATTCCATGTCACCACAAAACTACCATCATCCAGCACTGTCACAATTGCCGCCCCCTGGGATGCTGTGTCAGGATCGCTGATGGCGAATTCACCACCAACAGTTTTCCCTTTGGCATCATATCGTTGGCCGATAATACTGTAACCAACCCCGGAACCGCCACTCGACTGCCACGCGACAACAAACCCTCCATCATCAAGCGCGGCAATGGAAGGCGCCTCCTGATGCAAATTCCAAGTCGTATTAATTTGAAACTCCCCGCCCAGAGCGGTACCCTTTGAATTGAAATACTGGCCAAAAATGCCGTTGCCATTCCCGTCTTGCCCCTGCGAGGTCCAGGCGACCACATAACCACCATCTGCCAACCCAGCAACGGACGACCCAACCTGCCAAGTATAATTACCGGTGTTTATAAAACTGCTGGCGCGAAATTCCGTTCCGTGCGGGATGAAGCCTTTGGTCATGACAAATCCTGTTAGCTAAATACAAATGAAGCTTCCGAGAATCCAGAAAAGCCCGAGGAAAACCCTATCCGACCATAATTTGGAAAAGAGTGATAAAAATCACCTAATTTTCAGCGTCGCCAATCCTACCAGCGCCAACACCAGTGAAATAATCCAAAAGCGGATGACGATTTGAGGTTCTGACCAGCCGAGTTTTTCGAAATGGTGGTGGATCGGGGCCATCAGGAACACCCGCTTGCCGGTGCTTTTGAAATAAAGCACCTGAATGATCACCGATAGGGCCTCGACCACAAACAGCCCACCAACGATGCCCATGACGATCTCGTGTTTGGTGCAAACCGCAATAGCCCCGAGCGCGCCGCCAAGGGCAAGGGAACCGGTATCACCCATGAACACGGCAGCAGGTGGAGCATTGTACCACAGAAAGCCGAGGCCGCCACCGATCAGGGCTGCCGAGAAGATCAGCAATTCACCGGTTCCGGCAACGTAATGCACATCAAGGTATTGGGTAAAATCGGTGCGCCCGACAACATAGGCGATAGCGCCCAGAGTTCCCGCCGCGATCATCACCGGCATGATCGCGAGACCATCCAGACCATCGGTCAGGTTCACCGCATTGGCGGCACCGACGATAACGAACATTGCAAAAGGGAAATACAACAGGCCCATGGACAACAGCACATCTTTGAAAACCGGCAGCGCGAGCTTGTTGCTCAGGGCCTCGGGGTGCATTTGACTCACGGTAATACTGGCAACCAGCGCGATTGCAAAGCCAAGGGCAAGGCGGGCCTTGCCCGAAAATCCAGCATGGGTTTGCTTTGTAACCTTCAGATAATCATCAATAAACCCGATGATAGCGAAACCGATTGTGACCAAAAGCACCACCCAGACATACCCGTTATCAGAGCGCGCCCACAGCAAAGTGGACAGGATCATGGTGCCAAGGATCAGAACCCCGCCCATGGTTGGTGTGCCCGCCTTCTCGACAATGTGGCTTTCGGGACCATCATCACGGATCGGCTGACCATTTTTCTGGTGGCGTTTCAATTTCCGGATCAGCGCCGGGCCAAACATGAAGCTGAGAATCAAAGAGGTGAAAAACGCCCCGCCTGCACGAAAGGTGATATAGCGGAACAGGTTGAAAAAATCGCCCCCATCCGCAAACTGGCTTAGAAAATACAGCATCCGCTATCCTTTGTCTGTCTGCTCGGTACCAAGGGCACGGATGGCTGTCACCACCTGCCCCACACGCGCCCCGAGCGAGCCTTTAACCATTGCCACATCGCCTGCGTCAAGCAAGCGGTGCACATTCGCAGCCATTGCTGCCCCATCTTCAAACCACATGCCCTGCTTGCCAAAAGGCAGCCCAGCGTGCAGTATTTTCATCTGCGGACCACAGGTGTGGATCACATCGATCCGTTCCAGCGCGGCCAATTCCGCCAGCGCCCCATGCAATGCCCCGCTTGTCGGCCCCAGTTCCAGCATATCGCCCAGAAAGGCAATGCGGCGGCCTGTCACGATCCGGCCCAGATTGTCAATCGGTGTCGCAGCGGCAAGCACGTCCAGCGCCGCCTGCATCGAGGTGGGATTGGCGTTGTAACTCTCGTCGATCAGCTCCAGCGTTTCACCGGCGCCGTTGGCCAGATCAATGATGTGGCGGGCACCGCGCCCGTCAGGGGCGTGCCAGTGGGCCAGCGCCAGCATCGCTTGTGCCGGATCCCCCCCAACCGCTTGCACTGCTGCCAGCGCGGACAGGGCGTTCATCGCCAGATGTTGACCGGGGGCGGCAAGCCTGAACAGGATAGGCTGGCCATTGAACAGCGTGTCCACGGTGGTACTGGTCCCTGCCAGCATAGCCCCTTTCAGCACCAGATCGGCACTGCTGCTGGTGCCAAAACTGGAAACCTTTGCATCCCTTCGCCGCGCCGCTTTGGCCAACAGGCCAAAACTGGGAATATCGGCGTTCAGCACCGCAATACCGCCCTTGCGCAGACCCTCGAATATCTCGGCTTTGGCCTTTGCAATTTCGGTAATGTCTTTGAATGCCGCCATATGCACCGCAGCAACAGTGGTGATAATCGCCACATCTAGATCCGCCATCACCGCGAGGGGGCCAATTTCGCCGGGGTGGTTCATCCCGATTTCGATCACCGCAAATTCTGTGTCGCGCGACATACGCGCCAGCGTCAGCGGCACGCCCCAGTGGTTATTGAAGCTGCGTACTGCGGCGTGAACCTTGCCAAAAGGCGCAAGGGCTGTGCGCAACATTTCTTTGGTACCTGTTTTACCGACAGATCCGGTAACACCGATCACTTTGGCCTCGGTACGCGCGCGCGCCGCCACGCCCATTTTTTCCAGTGCCTTTAGAACATCCGCCACTACCAACAACGGCGCATCCGGTGCCACGCCTTCGGGCACGCGGGAAACCAGTGCGGCACTCGCCCCTTTTTCCAGCGCTGCCGCGACAAACTCATGGCCATCACGCTGATCGGTCAGGGCGACAAACAAATCCCCCGCTTCAATCGAGCGGGTATCAATCGACACGCCGGTTGCCTGCCACTCAACAGCGCAAACGCCGCCCGTGGCCGCAATCGCCTCGGCGCTGGTCCAGAGCATGCTCATGCGCCCAATCCATCCAGCGCCAGCACCGCAATACTGGCCTGTTCCACATCGTCAAACGGGTAAACCACATCGCCAACGGTCTGGCCCTTCTCATGGCCCTTGCCCGCAATCAACAGCGCGTCGCCGGGTTGCAGGGCATCAACACCCATCAAAATGGCCTTGGCACGGTCGTCCACTTCGGTTGCCTCGGGCACCGCCTCAAGGATCATAGCACGGATGCTGGCAGGGTCTTCGGAACGCGGATTGTCATCGGTCACAAACACCACATCAGCATTTTCCTGCGCCGCCTTGCCCATCAGGGGCCGCTTGCCCTGGTCACGATCCCCACCGGCACCAAACACCACAATCAGGCGGCCCATAACATGCGGGCGCAGTGCCTTGAGCGCGGTTTCAATTGCATCAGGTGTGTGGGCGAAATCGACAAACACGCTGGCCCCACTTTGGCGCGTTGCCGCCAGTTCCATACGTCCGGGTACGGTTTTTAGTTCGCAAAGCACCGGAAAAACCGATGCTGCCGGTTCGCCGCAGGCAATCACCAGCGCCGCCGCCATCAATACATTTTGGGCCTGAAAACCGCCGATCAGATTAAGACGGGTTGCATAAACCTCGCCCGCCCATTCAAAGCGCACATCTTGTCCTGTCGCATCATAGCGCGCGTTCAGGATTTTCAGATCAGCCGCGCCATGCCCTAGGGTAATCACATCCTGCCCGCGCCGCATCGCCAGATCGGCCAGCTCGGCCCCCTTGGCATCATCTAGGTTAATCACCGCAGAGCCTTCGGGGGGCAACACACGGCTGAAAAGGCTGGATTTGGCGGCGAAATATTCGGCAAAAGTGCTGTGGTAATCCAGATGGTCCTGAGAGAAGTTGGTAAACCCCGCCGCCGTCAGATACACCCCGTCAAGGCGACGCTGATCAAGGCCGTGGCTCGAAGCCTCCATCGCGCCGTGGGTGATGCCCTCATCCGCGAGGGTTTTCAGCAACCGGTGCAGGGTAACGGGTTCCGGTGTTGTGTGACTCAGCGGCGCAGCATAAGCACCCTCGACGCCGGTGGTGCCAAAATTCACCGCCGCTTTGCCCAAGGCTTCCCAGATCTGGCGGGTAAAATTAGCCACCGAGGTTTTACCGTTGGTGCCGGTTACCGCAATCATCGTCGCGGGTTGTTTGCCAAAGTAACGCGCCGCCGTCAGCGCCAGTTCGCGGCGCGGGTCATCAACCACCACTATCGGCAGGCTGGCCTCGTTGAGATCAGGAAAGGCAATATCCAATCCATCACGATCCGTCAAAATTGCTGCTGCCCCCATGCGTACCGCATAGCTGATAAATTCACCGCCATGCACCAGCTCGCCCTGCACCGCCACAAACAGATCCCCCTTGCGGGTCTCGCGGCTATCGACACAAATGCCCGAAATCGGTGGATTGGAAATCAGGCCAAAGTTGGCCACCAAGCCCAAATCAAACAGCCTGCGAACCGGTTGTGCATTGCTGCCCATATTTTTGCCCTCTTAGTTGTCCGCAGACGTGTATTGGACATTCCCCGCAGACGCAACATTGGGACGCAACCCCAGAATTGGCATCAGGCGGGAGATCAATTCCGCCGCCACCGGCACGGCCGTCCAGCCCGCAGTGCGACGCATTTCACCGTGGGTTTTGATTGACGGCTCGTCCAGCGTCACGATCAGAACATACTTGGGGTCATACGCAGGAAAGATCGAGGCAAAGGTCGAAATCACCCGGTCTTTGTAATAGCCCCCCTTAGGGTTGGGCTTATCGGCGGAACCGGTTTTGCCGCCCACATCATAGCCTTTCACCTCGCCAAAAGAGGCCGTGCCCCGGGTCACGACTGCACGCAGCATTTTGCGCAAGCTCGTTGATGTGGCCGTGCTGATCACCTGCTTGCGATCCGGCGCGACGGCTGTTTGTTTCAGCAACGTCGGGTTAATTTTATAGCCGCCGTTGGAAATCGTGGCATATGCCGTGGCCAGATGTAGTGGCGTCGCGGCGATGCCGTGGCCATAGGAAATCGTCATGGTCGAAATATCCGACCAACGTTTGGGCAACAGGGGCCGTGTGCGTTTTGCCTCGCCCAGTTGCACCGGCACCGCATCAAAAAAGCCCAGCTTCTCCAGCATCTCCTGCTGTGCGCCAGCGCCGGCCTCCAGCGCCAAACGGGCAGAACCGATATTGGAGGATTTAACGATCACGTCCGTCAGGGATAATTGTTTGCCGTAGTCATGGAAATCCTTGATCGTAAATTTACCCCATTTCAACGGCCCACGGGTATTCACCATGGTCTCTTCGCGCGCTAGGCCCTTTTCCAAGGAAACGGCAGCGGTGAACAATTTGAAGGTCGAGCCAAGCTCATAGCGTCCCTGCGAGGCCCGGTTGAACAGCGGGCTGTCGGAAGGATCGCCTTTGATCGCGTCGCGGGGGCGATCGTTTGGGTCAAAATCGGGCAGCGAGGTCATTGAAATAATCTCGCCGGTGTGCACATCCATCAGGATCGCCGCCGCCCCCTTGGCGTGCATCAGCTTAACACCGCCCTTGAGCACCCGTCGCATGGCGGCCTGTGCGGTCATGTCGATAGACAATTGCAAAGGTTTGCCTTCCTGCGCGGGATCGCGCAACTCGGAATCAAAGAATTTTTCGACCCCCCCCACACCAATCACCTCGGCGGCATGCACCCCTTCTTTGCCAAAAGACGCCCCCCCCAAAATATGCGCCGCCAAGCGCCCGTTGGGATAGAGCCGCATTTCGCGCGGGCCAAACAACAGGCCGGGCTGGCCCAGATCGTGCACCCTTTGCTGTTGCTCTGGGCTGATTTTCTTTCTCACCCAAAGGAATTTGCGCTTGCCAGTAAAATCCTTGACCAGCTTGGCCTCCTCCAGATCAGGAAATACCGCCGCCAGCCCTTTGGCCGCCGCCAGCGGGTCCACCATCAGGGGGGGCTGGGCATAGAGCGCGGTGGTGGCCAGATTTGTCGCCAGAACCTCGCCGTTGCGATCCAGTATATCGGCGCGCTGGTTGGCGATTTGCGGAATTGAGGAAGCCGAGCGTGGCTCTACCGGTTCGGAACCCGCAAGTGTCGCCATGCGGGTGCCAACGGTGGCGAAGGCCACAAAAAACGCCAACCCCAGCACCATCAGACGGCTCTCGGCGCGGCGGCGCATTTTGTTTTGCACAACAAGGTTACGCTTAGCGCGTTCCTCGGCTTCGATCTGGTCAGGGTTATGGCCCTGATCACGGGCTTCGATGATACGGGCGAGCGGGCGAAGGGGAGTGCGCATCAAGGGTATTCCTCACCGTCTACAGATCGCACCGAAACCGGGTCTTTGATTTCGTCCAGCTTAAGGTTAATTTGCGGATAGGCCACCAGTTCAATATCGGCAAAATGTTCGGGCAACAGCGGCAGCAATTGCAAATCGTTGTAATTCAGGTCCACCAGATCGCGCAGCCGGTTGGGGCGGTTCAGATAGGCCCATTCCGCCGTCAGCACCGAAATTGCCGTGCGCTCGGTGGCAATCTGGCCCTGCAATTGCGTCACACGCCGGATCGACGCCTGTGTCTGATAATTTTCCTTATAGGCCCAATAGGCAACGCCAATTACCGCCCCACAACAGATCAGATACAAAAATGCCCGCATTAGCCAATCCTACCTATATCAAATCCCGGCAACCCCAATCCGCGCCCGCTGATTTGTTCAGCCGGAGCCCCCGTGCGCCGCCCCAATCGCAATTTTGCCGATCGGGAACGGGGGTTTGCCGCGAGTTCCTCTTTACTTGCCGTGATCGCCTTGCGCCCCATCAGGGTAAACCGTGGCGCGTCCTGTTCTTGTTCCGGCGCATAGCGGTTGCCCCTTGGTCCGGCACCGCTGCGTGCGTGCAGGAACCGCTTGACGATGCGATCTTCCAGCGAATGAAAGGTCACAACCGCAAGGATGCCGCCCTCTTTGAGCGCCGCCTCCGCCGCCGACAACCCCTTGAGCAACTGCCCCAGCTCGTCATTCACCGCAATGCGCAGCGCCTGAAATGAACGCGTTGCCGGATGCGCCTGCCCCGGCTTGGAACGCGGCAGTTCTTCCTCGATGATGGCGCAGAGTTGTGCGGTGGTTGCGATCAAAGCGCTGCTGCGCGCCCGAATAATCGCCTTGGCAATCCGGCGCGAGGAACGCTCTTCGCCGTATTGAAACAGAATGTCAGCCAGAACTGCCTCATCCGCCGTGTTAACGATGTCCGCCGCCGTGACACCCGCCTTCGCCATGCGCATATCAAGCGGGCCATCCTGCATAAAAGAAAAGCCCCGCTGCGCCTGATCAATCTGCATTGAGGAGACGCCGATATCCAGCACCACACCATCCAGCGGGGTGTCGCCGGCCAGTTGATCCAGATTGCCAAACTCACCTTCAACCAATTGCAACCGCTCGCCGTATTGCCCGACCCATGCCTGTGCACGGGTGAAAACTTCGGGGTCGCGATCTATCGCGATCACGCGCTCGGCCCCCGCATCCAACAGCGCGCGGGTATAACCGCCAGCGCCAAAAGTGCCGTCAAGCCAGATACCGCTGACAGGGGCGATTGCACTTAGGATCGGATCAAGAAGGACCGGAATATGGGGGGCTGTGGTCATAGCGCCGCTTACTCCACTGGTTGGGGGCTATCCAACAGGATCAGGGGGTCAAAGTCTTCATCTTCGTCCTCAACCCAGCTCTCGAATCGTTCTGCGTGGGCCTCATAGGCGCTTGGCTCCCAGATTTGGAAGGTGTCCACCGTTGCGACAAACATTGCCTGCTTGGTAATGCCCAGCTTGTCACGCAGTTTTTGCGTCAGCACCAGACGGCCGGTTTCATCAACCTGCACCTGCACTGATTGGCTGGAAAACATATGTTCGAGCAAACGGCGATCGCGGCTGCCGCGTTTCATGCCAGCAATCCGGTCATCTACGTTTTCCATCTCGGTCATGGTGTAACCCTCAATGAAATTGCGCGACTTGCCGCCGTAAACCAGAACCAGATTGGGGTTCAGTCCGGTCGTCCAATCCGGGTCGCCCTCTTCCAGAACACGGCGAAAGGCAGCCGGGACGGAAACCCGCCCCTTGGCATCAACCTTGTTTTCGCTTTCGCCTCTGAAACGACGTGCCACCGGAGGGGCTCCTTGTATTATTGCGGGGAATAAACTACCCCTGAAAATAGAAACGGCGGATCGAGCTGCTGCTAGTGCTCGATCCGCCGCCCTCGTCCCAATTAAGGGTGTCCGATTTTAGCGCCTCCTTGGGGGGGAGTCTGCTCGCGCGCATCGGTTCTTTGGATGAGTGGTTGCCTGTAGAAACCTGACTTAGGATTTTCGGGTCTTGATGCCCTTATTACTTCCCGCTCATCGTGTAACTAGGTATACATGGGAAAATTTGGCGATCAATGGTTTTTTTTGGGAAACCATGCACTGAAGCCCTATATAGGGACAATGGAACGGCTGATATTTTGCAAAACAGCGTTTTCTAAAGAAGTTGTAGCGGAAAGCCCCACCCACACCCACAACATATGGTATAGGGTGGAAATATTGAAAAATTTCCCATTCTTTCCCATAAGCCTCCAATTGCTTTGAGAACATACTGAGAACATTATGAAATTCACGGATATCTTGGGCAAAACTCCGATTCGGCGGGCGGGTATTACGCATGCCGGGCGTGGAAACTCTGTCCAACAGCCTATAACGCATCCAGATCAAGCATTGTGCCAACCGGCAGGTATTTATTGTCAGTATAGTCCGGATCGGCCGTCACGCATTTCACCCCACAGAGCAACACAGATCGCTGTTTCGCCGCATCATCATACCAGACCCGCCCTCCCGGCGTGGCGATATAGCCATCAATGCCCTCGTAAATATCCGCCCGCAGATCATCAAACGAGGGGACTTCGGTGTCGAACGCCAAAGAAGCCGCCCCATGGGTGTGATAGGATGCCAGAACCCGAAAATCCCTTGGCGCATAGCGAGGCACACAATAGTTCCGTTTGCCCCGCTTGGCCGGAGTTGCGGCAAAACCACCCTCCGCATTCAAACCGATATAGCCGCAATACTCGCGATTATCAGCAAAAGATATTTCCTGAATGGTGCTGAAAAAGGCTTTGGTAAAGGCAATTTCGGCAGCGCTCTGCGGCTGTATCCTATTTATCGGCTCTGGCTCAAGATACCCATCCACGCATTTGACAAACAACAGCAGGGCGACCAACGGGAATAGCCGCCTGAACATACCCCGTTCTACCCCCCCATGACAGTTTTCACTGCGCCGACAGTTGCGGCCACGATCTTATCCGCCTCGGCAACGCTCAGGCAGAAAGGCGGCGCAAAGCCCAGAATGTCGCCCTGCGGCATCGCCCGTGCAATCACCTTGTCCTGCGCCAATAGGGCAGCAGAAATCGCCGGGCCAATTTTGCGCGCCGGATCAAAGAAAGTACGGCTGTCACGGTCCTCGACAAATTCGATGGCGCACAGCAGACCCTCGCCGCGAATATCGCCCACATTTGGATGATCGCCAAGCGCCTGTTGCATGGATTGCTTGAGATAGCCGCCCACCGAACCCGCATTGGCAATCAGTTGCAAATCATCCAGCAGTTTCAAATTCGCCACCCCCGCAGCCGCGCCGATGGGATGTGCGGAATAGGTCCAGCCGTGGCCGATAGGGCCGTTTTCATCGGTGCCCTGTTCCAGCACCTTCCACATCCGTTCCGAAACAATCGAACCCGACAGCGGTGCATAAGCCGAGGTCAGGCCCTTGGCGATGGTGATCAGATCGGCCTCCAACCCATAGTGATCAGCGCCAAACATCGACCCCAAGCGACCAAATCCAGTTACCACCTCGTCAAGCACCAGCAGAATATCGTGTTTATCAAGCACGGCCTTGATTGCCGGCCAATACCCTGCGGGCGGGGGCACGATGCCACCGGTGCCCAAAACCGGCTCGCCGATAAAGGCGGCAATGGTATCCGCCCCCTCACGCGCGATCATTTGCTCAAGCGCGGCAACACAATGGGCGGTGAATTGCTCTTCGCTCTGGCCCAAATCATCCCGGCGATAATAATACGGGGCTTGCGTGTGGATCACCTGCGCCAATGGCAAATCGAATTTATTGTGGAACAGCTCCAGCCCGGTCAGCGATCCGGTCATCAAGCCGGAACCGTGATAGCCGCGCCAGCGTGAAATTATTTTCTTCTTTTCGGGGCGGCCCAGAATGTTGTTATAATACCAGATCAGTTTGATATTAGTTTCATTTGCATCCGATCCGCTTTGGCCGAAATACACTTTGGACATATTTGCCGGCGCACGATCAAGGATCATTTTGGACAGGGTAATCGAGGCCTCGGTGCCATGACCAACATACGAATGGTAATAGGCCAGTTCTTTGGCCTGCGCCGCAATTGCCTCGGCTATTTCCGGACGTCCATAGCCTACATTGACACAATACAGCCCCGCAAACGCATCCAGCAGCCGGTTGCCGTCACGATCTTCAATGTAAACCCCCGAAGCGGTTTTGATCACGCAGGTCGGCATCTCACCGCGCGCATGTTGGGCCAAATGGGTCGAGGGGTGGAAAAAATTATCGCGGTCCCACTGGGACAGTTGGTCGTTTTTCAGCATTGGCTTATCCTTTGAGCCTACGATTTCTCCCTATCGTATCCCAGAATGGCCGGTGATTGTAACCCGTTTCTTCACGCCCCGAGGCACAGGATTTACCGCCTAGCCAAACCAGCGTTTCAGGAACCGGTGGACCCAGCCGCGCGCCGCATCGGCCCCCTCGCCCACATCCGAGGCTTTGGCCTCAACTGAATCCCAATGCTCCTCGGCCTGATCAATCAGGGGGTCAATCCGGCGTCGTTTGAAACGCTGAACAAGGCGGTAAAACCCAAGGATGAACAGCGCCAGAACAATGAAGATCGTAATATTCATCCACGGGAACACCTTAACATCTGGGCTGTCGACCGCATAAATGCTCACGGCATTGGGATAGATCGACATGTATTCATTACGCCAGCCATAATGGGTGATAACAGCCCACTGCGGCGCTTCTTTGGAGGATTTCAGGTCCGTCGCCTCGGCTTGCAAGTTAGAGGTGTCAAACTTGAAATAAGGTGGCCAACCCCAGCCGGTATCCTCGTTGCGGAAAACCATCGGCTTGCCGTTTTCATAGAACGCCTGAACAAAGAACACATCCCGATTGATGGTGCCATCGGCATTGCCTGTGTCGGACTTGGCCCAGAACAGACTGTTGTCGCCAAAATCAATACGCTTTTCATAGGTATCCGCGATCCGCACCACATCATGCTGGGGCAACGTATAGTGGAAAAAGCTGCCAACCAGCAGTAGAACAACCGCGACAACGACCCATTTAACGTATTTCATCGGGCAGCATCCTTTTAAAAGTTCATTACATAGTTCACGACAACAACCAAAATCACCGGCACCACATAAACGCCAAGGATCAGTTTACGACGTAACGATCCATCGTATTCTTTCAAGCCCTGTTTGATGAATTCTGCCCGATCGCCCTCGATCCCGCCCGCATCAAACTCAATTTCCAGCTTTTCGCGGCGCATGGATTTTGAAAACCAGCTTGCGCAGACATACACCACCGTCAAGGCAATCAGCCCCATCACACCAAGGCGAATCCATCCAAACATTTTCTATCCCTTTATCGAGCCCCAAGGCCCGACCCTTGCAATAAGATCACCAGACGTTTTTTCCCAAGGCCCGCGCATCGGAACCGGCTCTTCCGCCATTTCCGGCTCATGGCCATATAACGCCTCACGCGCCCCAGCCTTGTCTACCATATACTCGCTTGCTAGAAACTCTGCGACAAATTCTTTCTTGGCATCAGACCAGCCACGATAAGCCGCGTAAAATGCCGCCTTGTGACAGATAAACAACTGGCGCACATCCAGCGGGGCGAGTTCGGCCAGCAGCATATTTACCAGATCCTTATCCGCGTGATCCGCTGAACGTAGGGTGTAGAAATACGCAGGGTGTTCAGATGTAAGGCGCGGCCACTTGCCCTGCCCGCTGGCCCACCGCCACAGCTTATACAGCCCCTCATATTCCTTTGGCAGGTTTTTTAGATGGCGGCGCGCCAGATTGCGCAGCTCGCGGCGATCCAGATCGCCAAAATCTTCGCCCGCATCAGCAGCAGTATCGACCACGATGAAATCCAGTTTTTGCTGCAATATGGCAGCGACGTCCGTGTGTTTGGCATTGGTGATCGGTTCGACCAGATCATTGGCGGCAAGGAAGGTGGCGATGTCATTGCGCTCGGTGAAATCCATCACGTATTCCACATCCCAATCCGCCACATCCCCCCGCGGGTCAACCGACACAACGGCAGTCTCATCCAGATCACGAAACACATAGAGCCCGCCAAAATGCGCCGTATAAAAGTTGTTTTGTTGGTAATTATTGTGGGAAAACACCACAGGGTTACGGGTAATATCACCAGTCCGCTTGCCGAGTTCGATCATGTCCGCGGTCAGCACATCGTCCCACCAGGCGTCCGGCTCACTCATAAACCGATCAATCATGCGGCGCAGCTTGCGCCCGTCCTCCACCGTGCTTTGGGTGGTGTCCGCCTCAATCTCGATCTCGCGGATCGACAACAGGTCGCGCGGATCATCCACGCTGAAAACCGAATTCACCAACTCGCCCGCAACCGCATCGCGCGCGGTCAGGGCAAACAGCTGACCTTCGTTTTCATCAATCCATTTGCGCAGAATAGATTTAGAGGTCGAGAACTGCGCATTCAGCAAGGGAGCTGTTTTTTGCTCGGTCGAGAGCAGGATAAACTGGCGGTTACAGCCGTTGGGGTTGAGGTAGAGATCATCGCCAAACGCGTCACCGATCTCGGGCGAATAGCCAGAAATATCGAGGTGGAATTCCGTAAGATCCGTTTCCCGCCCCGTGAGGTGTTTTAGCGCGCGGTTGTACCGCTCGACCAGAGAGGGAGAGGTAACTTCAAAGAGATTGCCGAACATAAGGCCACGGCGAACAAGGCGCATCATGGGTGGGATACCTCCGGTGAGGGAATGAAAAAGGGCAGCGCCTGACCTTCCAAACAAAAAGCAACACTAGGGCAGCGCCCGACACTTGGTGGGCGAGGCCAAGCCAAGTGACGTACAAACGAATAGATAGGATATGAAACACTCGCGGCCATTAAGTTTTCCGTCCTAATTTCACTTTCAGATACGCTTCGATTGGCTTCATACTGTCTACAAAATCTCTGCGAAATTCATCTTCTTCATTTAATGTATCGAATAATATATCTCTTTTTTCCCTTAGAATTTCACGATGGGAAGCTGCTAGACTAGTATCGCCTCGAAAATGACTGTCGAGATATAATCTCACATACCCAAATAACTCGCGCTCAAGTTCTTTAAGCTTCAATAATTTTTGGGAAAGCTCACTCCCCCAAACAGCGTCCGCCTCAATTAATAAGGCATCAAGGTCGTTACTTCTAACGCCTAATTTTCCCCAACGTTTTACATATGCATTTATTACTCCCTGATTTCTCTCGTTCGACCCGTTTACAGGTTCTTGGTCTTTGTCTGGCTCCATTTCAGAAGCTAGCATGGCTGGGTGACGCACGTAATACAAACTATCTCTATATCTATATAGAGCTATCAATATTTTACGAGAAAGTTCCCTATCGGCATGCCACAGGCTTTGGTTTTTCCAAGTATTAAGTCCTAGAAATGCTGCGATTGCTGCCGCAACCGCGGCAATTGCGATAACACAATTCGCTAGTGCACTCCACGCTTCGATACTCATCCCTTCCCCCTCAAATACCGCTTCTTAGCCTCTTCCTGCCGCCCATACTCCCGCACCATATTCTCAATCGCGATCTCGTCGGATTTATCGGCATAACGGAACTCGCTGTCCGCGTAGCGGTTGATTTCTTGCAGGACCATCTCCACCGTAATCGGCTGGGCCAGCTCTGCAATCATGTTGCGTTTGGTGTCATAATCCCGCGCCAGGAACAGCTCGGTATTCTCCATCCATTCATCCGGCAATTCAAAATCCATCGCCCGCACTTTTACTGCATCAGTGATGTTCTTGATCGCGCGCCCTGTGAAGCGTTCATCCGCCTGTTGAATACCCTTTAAATACTGCCCCAACTTGGCAATCGTATCCAATTCGCCAATCTCGGAATGCACCCGATCAAACACCTCCAGCAACCCCGCCTCATGGGGGCGTGCGTGGCTGGCATAGCTGGCGGCTACGGCCTTTTTAATCTGCTGGGCGGCGAATAAATCGTGGTCCCCCAATGGGATATCGTGATTTTTACCCATCAGCAGGTGCAGGATATCAATGTAATCCTCGCGCGTTTGCGGCCCGTCCACCAAGAACCGCGCCCCTGCGCGCTGGCGCAAAGCGTCGTCCACATTTTCGGGGTAATTGCTGAACATACCAAAGGTGCAATTGCCGCGCACAACCGTATTGGCGCCTGCAAAGCTCTCCATCAAAACGGCGGTAATCTCCAACTGCCCCGCACTGGATTGTCGATCGCCGCGCTTGCCCGCCAGCTGATCAATATCGTCGATCGTCCCGAACCCGATCACACGGCGGTCAATGATATTATTGATAAACGCCTTGGCGTTCTGCGCCGATTTCCCCTGATAGCTGTCGATGCTGTCCGTGCCCAAATTCTGGTAGCGAAAGACATAACCCGCGTTCTGGCAGTATTCATTGATCATCCCTGCCATCATCTGAATCAACGTGGTTTTACCCGTGCCCGGCTTGCCATCCCCCATAAATGTAAAGATGAAACCGCCGAGATCGGCAAAGGGGTTCAACTGGCGTTCAAAGTCATAGGCCATGAGCATTTTAGACAGCTTCATCGCCTGATATTTCGCGATATGGTTGCCCACAACCTCGTTCGGTTTCTTGAAAGTCATCGTCAGCTTGGTCGATTTACCACGGCTGGCGGGGCTGAACCCATTGATATCAAAATCATCCGCTTCAACGCGGTAACTGACAGCGGTGAACGGCTCCAAACGTGGGGTGGTCGCGGCGCGCAAGGCGACCTTCTCCATCAGCTTTTCACAGTAAGCGAGGATCACTTGGATCAGTTGCTCCTCGGACTTGGCTAACAGGGACAGGTCTTGATCCAACTCCCAAAGTGCCCCGTGCAGGGCAATAGAGGGATTGTCGGTCAGAACCTCCTCAACCGCGCCGATTTCAACCGAGTTTTCGGTGGTGCTGGCCAGCAAGTAACTGGTCATATTGGCAAAAACATACAGGGAAATCAGCGCCGAGGCCGCCAGCAATTCGCCAAACTCTGCGGTTTTGGATCGCGTCAGATTGCCCGCCAGATTGTCCTTGAGCAACTCGCTCAGCCCGGTCTGATCGCTGTATTGATCACTCACCACATGGGCGACAGCCAGCGCCCGGCGCAGGGCTTGCAATACATTCGCCTGCGCGGGCGATGTCAGCGGATCACTTTCATCCGCTCCTTCAATGCGGTTGATCAAATGCACCCCCTCAGGACGCGCAGTGGAGCGGGTCACCAGCCCCGGTGTGGTGGAGCGAAAGCGGCGCCGCGTGCCAATGCCGCTGGAACGCTCGCGCGCTGGTTCCGCGTCGCGCTTGGCGGCAATGCGGGGGGTGTGGTCAAAACCGTCGAGCATCCCCACAGCCGCCGAATATTGCGCGCGGATTTGCTCTTCTTTCAATTCCATCAAATTCTGCGAGGTTGTCATCTCAAATTCCTATTTATAACTCAAAATCCGGTCGCCCGATCCCAGCACATATTTGCGTACGCCTTTCATGCCCGGTGGGTTGTGTTCCTCCAACACCTGATAAGCACGCTGGGGCAGGATCAAGGAGCGGTGTATTTTACTGGCCCCACTGTTGCCGCCCTTTTCGCCCATTTTGGCCAGCTTGAAAATCTCGCGGTCCGCGTGGCTGAAAAATCCGGTCTTTTCGGTTGTGACCTCGCGCGACCAAAGGGTTTCCTCGGTCCAGGCCAAGGCCCAGTCAAAACCGACCTTGCCGCTGGCCTCGGCCAACACCTCTCGCAATGGCCCGTTTTGTTCGGTGAACCAGTGCGAATACATCGGGCCAAGGAAAATACGACGCAGTTTTTTTGGGTGCAGATCATCAAAATCCTGATCAAACCCGCTGGCGATAGTCACCAGCTTTAGGGCGGAAACCGACTGTGCCATCAGATGGCTTTGCACACGGGGCCAACGCCCCTCGTCACGTGGCAAGGCGTGGCGACCGCTGTCTTCCAATTCCAACAGGTAAATCACCGGCACGTTGGTCTGGCTGTCATAGCTGGCCCAATGCACCAGATAACGCCCCCGCCCTTTGCTGTTCTCACCACGCCAGACCGCTTGGGGATCATTCTGCGCCCAGAACAGGGCGCGGCCCTCCAGCTGCTCATAGTACATCCGTTGCGACATGGCGAATTGCAGGCGGGTGGGGGCGGTTTGTTCGTTCAGGATATGGCGCACCATATCCTGTTTCAGGCGGTTCTGGTCCGGCAGGTTGGCCAGATGTTTACCTGCGTTCAGCGCATCATTGGCCAGTTGCAGCAATTCCTGATAGATCGGAAACCCGCTGTCAGTTCGGTCGATGTTGAGACCACTTGGCAGTTGATCCGACACCCGCCCAGACAACAGATGTTTATAGCTAAGGGCAGTGAAAGTGCCCGCCAACGCCCGCAGGTAAGCGGTGACAACCTCACCTTCTTCGCGGCCAATCGTGCCCTCACCCATGGTCATTTTCGTGACCCGCTCCAGATGCCCAATGATCCGCTCGAATTTGGCGAAATAGCGGCGGGTTTCATAGGCCCCTTGCAGAGCTCTATGGTCTATCGTGAGGTCATTTCTCATACTGAAACCCAGCTTCCGGTGGGAAAATACTACTCATTGCTTTCCCATGCCTGCAAGGCTGCCATCAAATCCAGAGCATCGCGCGCATTTCGGTTTGCCAATTCGGCTGGCGTTTCTTTTGGTTCGGTGGCTTCTGGCTCTGGTGTCGGCTTGGGCTGCGCTGCCTCTGGCGGCCTGCGACCCGGTTGATCTAATAGTCTTGAATCTTGCTGCTTTACGGGCGCCTTTGCCCGAACATTCAACTGTTCAAATTTTTTCAGGGTCATCAGAACAAACTGTGGCTTTCCATGGCGAGAAATTTCCACTGCTCCCCGAGACGCAGCTATCAACACATCGCCAGTGTTATTAGCCAATTCAGTTGCTGTAAATCCACGCATCCATGCCTCCAAATTTCCTTTTTTCTAGCTGTTTTAGCTAATAGAATAAGTACAGACCCACTAGTCTTACCCTATTATTTTTGCACTCGACAGGAAAATATCTCGTGCAGATCAATCTTACGTTCTAGCCATCTCCACTGTCAAACTATAGCGCCAGAACCCAAAACAATCCCAACATCACAGGTAAGGAAAATGGGTGCAGAGACTCAAGTTCCGTACAGGTTCTTGTCGTGTTTCTCGACAATCTGTTCAAACCGTCGCGCAAACCGCTCATCCGATTTTGCCTTTTCTTCCAGAACCTTGCGGGCAAATACCATATGATCCTCATGCTTTTCCATCATCTCGGCCATACGGGAGTTGGTAGCAGATCCAATCGCCGCCATCGCCGATTGCGCCTCTTGGTCAGTGCGCACGCCGATCTCGTTAATCTTATGGGCCACGTCCTGTTGTTGCGCGGTTTTGAGCGATTTTGTCAGCGCATCATAAAGCACCACCCGTTGTTTGGTGTCGGTTTGCAGCTTGTTGATCAGCACCATCTGGGTCGCGGCCTGATTTTGCAGGCTGTCAACCCAGCTTTTGCCTTTTTCGATATAACGCTCAAGTGTTTGACTATTAGCTAGCTTAACCTGCTCATGCTGTGCCAACTCGTTAAAGCTGGCATTCATTTCCGCCAATTCGCTTTCCAGCTTGGTACGCGCGGCGGCGTCTTGTTCCATGGAAATCTTGTTTTCCAGCTCGATAATTCTGGGGTCCATCGCCAGCAGGTCTGCCTTGATCTGCTCCAATGCGTGCACCACGCCCTCGCGCTCATCCAGCGTTTGGGTCAGGTTCACACCAACACGATCTTTGTGTTCATTCAGCGTTGCCAGCTGGGTTTCCAGCAAATGCACAATCACATCGGATTTGGCAATCAGGTCTTGCAGCTTATCGTCAATGCTGGCGGTACGCATCCGTTCCTGGCGCAGGCTTTCTGAGCGTGCATTGGAGAAAATACCGACAAAGCTTTCCCAGCCGGTTTTGTTGCGCATCTGGTCAAAGTCCTGACTAAAACCGGCGGTAACATCGTCTAGCCCCATGATCAGTTCGGCAATATTGGCATTCATCAGCTCGGTGTGGGAATGCACATCATCCAGCGAGGCATTTTCAATGTCGATTGAAATATCACTGCCAGAGGCCATTTTCGACTGCGCCACTTCCAGCTTTGAGGTCAATTCCGAAATTTTCGACTGCGCTGCAGCAACCTGCTCTTGTGATTTGTGAATTTGCGCCCCAAAATCCGCCATGAAAAACCCTCTCTGTTATCTGTGTTGCGATATATTTGGGGGGATTATTGCAGATTTAAACACTGAGACCAGTGAATTCCTTCGAACAATGGGGGAATTCGCCTATGACCAAAGGGTAAGCTGATGAAAACCGGACCTAAAAACCTGATTACCGATGTTGAAGGATTTGTTGTGGGGAATGCCACCGATCAGCGGATCAAGACAGGGTGCACTGTTTTGACCTCTGATCACCATTTTACCGCGGCGGTTCAGGTGATGGGCGGATCACCGGGCACACGTGAGACCGACTTGCTTGCGCCCGACAGAACTGTGCAAGAAGTCAATGCGTTGGTTTTGTCGGGCGGGTCGGCCTTTGGGCTAGACGCAGGCTCCGGCGTTGCCGACGCGCTGGTTTCACGCGGGGTGGGAATTCAGGCGGGCCCTGCGATTATTCCGATTGTGCCTGCCGCTATCCTGTTTGATCTGGTGAATGGCGGTGAAAAGGGCTGGAAAACCAACCCCTACAAGGTGCTCGGGGCACAGGCACTGGACGCTGCGGGGGTGGATTTTGAGTTAGGATCGGTTGGTGCGGGGACCGGTGCAAACACTGCCTTGCACAAGGGCGGTTTGGGGTCGGCCTCGCTGGTTTTGCCATCCGGCGTAACCGTAGGCGCGCTGGTTGGGGTGAACGCACTGGGCTCTGCGCTGGATTTACAGGGCCATTTCCATGCGGCCCCATTCGAGATGGACGCCGAATTTGGTGGCTTGGGGATTTCTGCTGTGCCGGACCCGATTTCACAAACGTTCAACACCAAGGTTGCACAGGTTAACACCTCGACCACAATCGCAATTGTCGCCACAGATGCCACCCTGACACAGGCACAGGCGCACCGGGTGGCAACTGCTGCGCATGACGGCATCGGGCGGGCGGTTTATCCGGCACATACGCCCTTTGACGGGGATCTGGTTTTCGCGGCCAGCTCCGGCAGGCGCCCCTTGCAGAACGGGGATCTAGAGTTGATGGACATCTGCCACGCCGCCAGCATTTGCCTGTCTCGCGCCATCGCGCGCGGGGTTTGGGCGGCACGACCATTTGATGGGGATGATAAACCCTGCATCAGAACATACTGAGAACATTGCTAAATCCGTTGGATAACCAAGATTGATTCAGGTTTCGTTAAGCATCTGGCCATAGCGTTAAGGAACGATTCACCAAGAATTCAGGAAACCTGATGCTACACCCCCCCCCCAAAGACCTGTCCTTTCGCCCTGCGGCTGATCTGGCCCGCAGCCTGCACTGCCAGCAGATTGCCAGCCCGCAGGAACTGCTGAATGCCGACCGCCACCGTGTCTTGCTGCTCACGCTGGAACCGGGTGACACTCTGCCCGAGCAACTGCATCTTTATGCCAGCAAAACGCTGATGGTGATGGAGGGCTGCGCCAGCATCCTGCATGACAACAGCGCAACGGTACTGCATGAGGGCAAAAGCTACACCTTAGCCTCTTGCATACGACACCGTATCACCAACAGCGGAAAAATTCCCTTGCGGATGCTGGAAATCCGCAGCGGCGCATGTGTTGAAGACAACGACCGCGCTGCCTGATTTCAAAAGCGATAAGGCCAGTCCGGGAAAAGCTTGCGGGTTTGATTAGCCTGTGTCAGGACTTAGGAAACCCCTTTCCTGCACAGGAGTCCTGCGCCATGCTCGACCACACAAACTTGCAATCTTTGCTAAATGACCCTTCCCTGCTCTGTACTAAGGCTTACGTTGCCGGTGAATGGATCGACGCCGACAATGGCGCAACATTCGAGGTCACGAACCCCTCCCGTGGCGATGTTCTAACCACAGTTGCCGATCTGGGGCTAGACGAGGTGCGCCGCGCCATTGATGCGGCTGAAGCCTCGCAAAAGGCCTGGGCTGCCCGCACCGGCAAGGACCGCGCCGCGGTTCTGCGCAAATGGTACGATCTGATGATCGAGAATGCCGATGATCTGGGGCTGATCCTGACCGCTGAGATGGGCAAACCTTTTGCCGAGGCGCGGGGCGAAATTCTCTATGGTGCCAGCTTTATCGAATGGTTCTCAGAGGAGGCCAAGCGGATCTACGGTGAGACCATCCCCGGCCACCTGCCCGATGCCCGTATCACCGTGCTGAAACAACCCGTGGGCGTGGTATCCTCTATCACTCCGTGGAATTTCCCCAATGCCATGATCGCGCGCAAAGTTGCCCCCGCACTGGCGGTCGGTTGCACATTCGTCGCCCGCCCCGCCAAGGAAACGCCCCTTTCGGCACTGGCCATGGCACTGCTGGCACAGCGGGCCGGCGTGCCCGCGGGCGTGTTCTCAGTGGTGCCAAATTCGCGCGCATCCCTCGTGGGCAAGGAGTTCTGCGAGAACCCCGTGGTGCGCAAACTGACCTTTACCGGATCAACCGAAGTGGGCCGTATCCTGATGAAACAGGGCGCGGACCAGATTATGAAAATGTCGATGGAACTGGGCGGCAATGCACCTTTCATCGTGTTTGATGATGCTGATCTGGACAAAGCGGTCGAGGGGGCGATGATCTCAAAATACCGCAACAACGGGCAAACTTGTGTCTGTTCCAACCGGATTTACGTGCAGGCAGGCGTTTACGATGCTTTTGCCGAGAAACTGGCGGCGGCGGTGAACGCTTTGAATGTGGGCGACGGGATGCAAGACGGCGTGACGGCGGGGCCGCTGATCTCAATGGATGCGGTTAACAAGGTCGAAGAACACATCGCGGATGCTGTTTCCAAGGGCGCATCGGTCACAGCGGGCGGGAACCGCCACGCGCTGGGGGGGACGTTCTTCCAGCCAACAATTCTGACCGGCGTAACCTCTGACATGATGGTGACAAACGATGAAACCTTTGGCCCCGTGGCACCGCTATTCAAATTCGACACTGAGGAAGAGGTCGTAAAGGCCGCCAACGACACGATTTTCGGTCTTGCCTCCTATTTCTATTCCAATGATCTGAGCCGCGTTCATCGGGTACAAGAGGCGCTGGAATATGGTATGGTCGGGGTGAACACCGGCCTGATCTCAACCGAGATCGCCCCCTTTGGCGGCATCAAACAATCGGGTATCGGGCGTGAAGGTTCGCACCACGGCACCGAGGACTTTCTGGAAATGAAGTATATCTGTACATTTATTTAACGCAGAGTTGGAGCGGGGAGACCTGCTCCATTTATTCTTCTTTCTCCCCCAAGGATTGACCACACCCCTGCGTCTAATCACAGTATGCAAATGGATCACAGTGACGAGTTTTTGGTGACGCAGGCACAGGCAGGGAATGCTGACGCCTTTGGCCAGCTTGTCGCGCGCCACTATGATCTGGTGTTTCGGCTTGGGTTTCGAATGCTGGGCAACAAGGTTGAAGCACAGGATTTGGCGCAGGATGTTTGTGCCGGGCTGGCCGGGAAACTGGCCGGGTTTCGCGGGGAGGCGAAATTCACCACATGGCTATACCGCGTCAGCATCAACGCCGCCAAAGACCGTCTGCGCAAACGCACGACACGACAAAAGGCGCAGAACGGCTGGGGTGAGGTCGAGGCGATGGCCCGCGAAAACACCGCCGATCAACAAGCGCAATTGCAGTGGCTGCAACAAGCCATGGCCACCCTGTCCGATGATCTGCGCGAAACCGTGGCGCTGGTGCTGGGCGAGGAGCAAACCCATGCACAAGCGGCCCAAGTGCTCGGAGTTTCCGAGGGCACGGTTTCTTGGCGCATGAGTGAAGTTAAGAAATGCCTGCGCGCAGTTGCACAGGCAGAGGAGCGCTATCCATGAGTGATGAGCTGAAAAAACTGGCAGCAGCAATGAAAGCGGTAACTCCTGCATCCGATGACAATGCACGGGCAGCGGCAATCTTGGCGGCACAAAAAAGTTACACCCGCCTCCAAGGATCGGCCGACACGGTGCGTCCTATTCCCGAAGCCCCGAAAAAATCGGTGGCATTTTGGAGAGGACTACCCGATATGATTGCTCGAATTAACCTCAAACCCGCGCTTTATATTTCCTCTTGCCTTGTGGTGGCAGGGGCTGCATTTGTGACCTATCAGCCTTGGGCAAACCGCACGCCAGTGTTACCGGAAGTGACCGAGGAACTCCCGACCATAGTTAACCCGCGCGTAGAAACTTCCGAGACCGACGCGATTGCACAGCCTGCACCTGTTATCATGACCCCGCCTAGCCCAAAGAAAGTTCACCCGGAACAAGGGGCTGCCAGTTCTGCAATGCGCAGGAATGACAGCGCGGGCATGGCCTCTGCACCTGTTGGCAGTATCGCTCTGCAAAAGACTAGGGTTTATGAACCTATGTCAGAGAAACGCAACAATGACAGCTTTGTGGGCGCCGCAGAAAACCCAATTAAAATCACAACTGAAACGCCTGTTTCAACCTTCTCGATTGATGTAGATACAGCCAGTTATGGCTATATCCGCAACGCCATCCTAGAGGGTCGCTTGCCCGAGTTTGATGCAGTGCGAATTGAAGAAATGGTGAATTACTTCCCCTATGACTATGCCGCGCCAGAAATATCCAAGGCCCCGTTTTCCACCGCCGTTTCAGTGATCCCAACCCCGTGGAACAGCGACACACAACTGGTTCATATTGCCATTCAGGGCGCGAAACCGGCGATTGACACCCGCTCGCCCCTCAATCTGGTGTTCCTGATTGATACCTCCGGTTCCATGCAGGACAGCAATAAATTGCCTTTGCTAAAACAATCCTTCCGCCTGCTGCTCTCGGAACTGCGCCCTGAGGATCAGGTGGCAATCGTGACCTATGCGGGCAGTGCTGGGGTAGTGCTGGAACCGACCAAGGCCTCTGATCGCAGTGCTATTCTGGACAGCCTGAACCGTCTGTCGGCAGGGGGATCGACCGCCGGTCAAGCGGGGCTGCAACAGGCATATGCGCTGGCAGAACAAATGGGAAAGGACACAGAGATTGGCCGCGTTTTGCTGGCCACTGATGGTGATTTCAATATCGGCATTTCTGACCCTGAGGCACTGAAAGCCTTTGTGGAACGCAAACGGGACAGCGGGATTTACCTGTCAGTTTTCGGCTTTGGCCAAGGCAACTACCGCGATGACATGATGCAAAGCCTAGCGCAGAACGGCAACGGCACCGCATCTTATATCGACACGCTGGCCGAGGCGCAGAAAGTTCTGGTTGATCAGGTCTCTGCTGCCCTGTTCCCCATTGCCAATGACGTGAAAATACAGGTCGAATTCAACCCTGCACAGGTCGCGGAATACCGCCTGATCGGCTATGAAACCCGCGTATTGAACCGCGAGGATTTCAACAATGACCGCGTGGATGCAGGCGAAATAGGGGCAGGCCATGCGGTGACCGCACTGTATGAAATCACCCCCGTCGGCTCGTCTGCATTGCGCAGTGATCCTCTGCGCTATCAGACGAAAACAAGCATTAAACCAAGTGATAGCAACGAGCTGGGTTTTGTGAAACTGCGCTATAAGACACCCGGCGAAATGACCAGCAAACTGCTGTCGATGCCGATTGTCCCGGGAACTGCGACACCAAACCAAGACGCAAGTTTTGCCGCCGCCATCGCGGGCTTTGGGCAATTGCTGAAAGGCAGCGATTACACCGGTGACTGGTCCCTAAGCGATGCTGCCACGCTGGCCCACGCCAACCTGTCTCTTATACACATCTGACGCTGCCGACGACTAG
>JAHRVG010000098.1 GCA_019090795.1 Paracoccaceae bacterium
AGCTTCGTCGGCAGCGTCAGATGTGTATAAGAGACAGGGGTATGCACGGGGGTGTCGTCAGGAGAAGCTAGCCCTGATTCTTCCTGTTCCTCGCGGTCTTTATCAAGTGATTGGGCCACACGATTGCGCACGGCCGTTTCTATTCGCGAGTGCTGGTCTGGCAGTTCTGCCTCAGTTTCCAAGGGGGGAGAGGTGTTTTGATCCGCCTGAGATTCTGGCGCGGCCTGATTTTCCGAGGAACGTTGAATGCGGAATTTTTTAAGATTACTGCGCATAATTATAGACCTCTTTGGCTTCTTCAAGGGTTTCGTACATGGTCAGCCTGCCGTCACGCAGTACAGCCGCGCTCTGGCAAAATTTTTCAAGGATTTTGGGCTGGTGCGAAACAATCACCACGGTAGAGTTTTGCAACCGGTCGCGCAGGACAGAACCTGCCTTGCGGTTGAACTCGGCGTCGGTGGATTGGGGCATGCCCTCGTCAATCAGATAAATGTCGAAATCGAGTGCCAGCAGCAGCGCCATGGTAAACCGCGCCTTCATCCCTTTGGAATAGGTGGCGATCGGCATTTCAAAATACTCTTCCAACCCACAAATATAGCGGCAGAAGGCCTCGACGTAATCAGGGTCAAGGGAATAGAGTCGCGCGATATACCTGGTGTTTTCCAGCGCATTCAATTTGGGGTTCAGCCCGCCCATATACCCCAATGGGAAAGAAATCTTGCAGGTGCGGAGAACTTCGCCTTCATCTGGTTTTTCCAGCCCCGACATCAAGTTTATCAAGGTTGTTTTACCAGTGCCGTTCGGCGCCAGAATGCCCACAGAAATCCCCACATCAATGCGAAAAGACGCCTGGTCAAGAATGACCTTGCGTTGAGTGCCTGTCCAAAAGGACTTGGAAACGTTTCTGAACTCTATCATCTGGCCTGAACTCAAACCTCAGGGGGAATGCCCCACTAACCTCTACCACAGCCGCTTTTGCGGTTATTGTGCCTCACTGCTCGGGCACATATTACCCGTTAATATGGGCCATACTAACGGGTAAATTGCAATGGCCGATTGGCTTTGGCATAGTTTTAGGCGCTAAGCCTTTCGACTTTGTTGCCATATTCCCGCCTATAAGCGCTTTAAGTGTAAAGTTATGATGAAAATGCTAAAGAAAATTGCCGATAGTGGCTGTTGGCATACTCAGAAACCCGCCGTTGTGCTTGGGGGTGAATGGTGTAAACTTGCAGTGTTGAAAATGGGCGTTTCTTGGGCTTGCATCTTGGTAATGCAGTCGGCAAAAGGGTGCGAATGACAGTCGGGTACCGGCTGCAAAAGGGAGCGGGAATTGCGGGCGATAGCGACAGCGGCAATACTTTTTTTACTCTGGCTTGCGATGTCCGGAGTTTATCAACCTTTGACAATCGGCTTTGGTGCGATGTCAGCAATTGTTGCTACTTATGTGATTCACCGGATGAATGTGGTGGATGAGGATCGGGTGCCCTTGGCACTGCATCCGGTGCGGATGTTGCAATACTGGGTGTGGTTGATGGTGGAAATCGCCAAGTCCAACATTGCCGTGACAAAGATAATTCTGGCGCGCGACATGCCGATCCGACAAAATTTCTTTACCGCTCCCTGTACAGAAAAGACGGAATTAGCGCAGGTGATTTTCGCCAATTCGATCACCCTGACGCCTGGGACAATCACTGTTGAGACCGAGGATGACCACTTTTGGGTTCACGCGCTCGCCTATTCCGCCGATGATCCCGATGCCCTTATGGATATGGATGCACGCGTTTTGGCTGTGGAAACCGGAGGCCGTGCCTGATGTTCCTGATCGGCGTAATAGCCCTGTTTATCGCTATGATCCTGATGTTGTACCGCCTTTATGTGGGGCCAACGCTCTATGATCGGGTGCTGGCGACCAATTCTTTTGGTACCACAACTGTGCTGTTCATTGGAGTTATCGGCTTTCTGACCGAGCGGCCTGATTTCCTCGATATTGCTTTACTGTACGCGTTGATCAACTTTGTAGGTACCATCGCAATTTTGAAGTTCTTTCGCTACCGTGCGATGGGCGATTATCCCCAACCCGAACACCCCGAGGACATGCAATGAGTCTGTTTGTAGATATCCTAAGTTGGGCTTGTATCCTTGGGGGTGGTTTCTTTACCATCATCGGGGCTGTGGGAACGCTGCGGTTTCCTGACTTCTGGTCACGCCTGCACGCGGTGTCGGTCTCGGATAGCGCTGGAATGCTACTGTTCATTTTGGGTATGTGTTTGCAGGCCGGCTTGACGCTTGTTACTTTGAAGCTAGTGCTGATCGGGATATTTCTGTTTATCACCGGTCCCACAGCCACCCACGCTGTGGCCAACGCGGCGCTGGTGACAGGGTTGCGCCCGCCCATAGCGAATGACATCGAACCTGAGGTCGAGGGCGGCGCATGATTGAAACCCTGATAAACATTGCGCTGTTCGCCATGCTGATTACTACAGCATTTGCCATTGTGCGTATGGATCATCTGTTTGGTGTGGTCATGCTGTCGGGCGTGTTTTCTTTGCTGTCCGCGATGTTATTTGTGACGCTGGATGCGGTGGATGTAGCCTTTACCGAGGCCGCTGTGGGGGCGGGAATTTCCACCGTGTTGATGCTGGGGACCATTGCCCTGACGGCGCGGCGTGAAAAGCGGGTCAATAACCGGACTTTTGTGCCGATGCTGGTTTGTGTGGTCACTGGTGCTGTGCTGATCTATGGCACGCTGGACATGCCCAATTTTGGTGATCCGAATGCACCTGCCCAAATTCATGTTGCACCCGCCTACCTGAATGATTCAATTGAGGAAATCGACGTGCCGAACGTTGTGACCTCGATTTTGGCCAGTTATCGCGGCTATGACACCATGGGGGAAACTGCTGTGGTGTTTACGGCAGGCATAGGTGTGATGCTGATCCTCTCTGGTTTGCGCCACCGTCGCCACAGTTTGCGCCAGCGCCTGCGTCTTGAAAGCCGTCGCCGCCGGAAATTGGCCAAAAGGGGGCAAACGTAATGCGTCACCACCTTATTTTGCGGGTCATCACCAAGTTGCTGGTCGGCGCGATCATCCTGTTTGCCTTTTACGTGCAATTTCACGGCGATTTTTCCCCCGGTGGCGGTTTTCAGGCTGGTGTGATCATGGCCGTGGCCTTTATCCTTTATGGGCTAGTATTTGGCGTCGCACAGGTGCAACGGGTGTTTCCGCCTTGGCTGGTGCATAAACTGTTGGCGCTCGGTGTGCTTATCTATGCAGGTACCGGCGTTTGGAATATGCTTCTGGGCTATGAGTTCCTGCATTACGGCTCCTTTGCCCCACATCACATGTCGCATGGCCAGCACAGCGGTATTCTCTATGTGGAAGTCGGTGTTGGCATCACAGTTACAGGTGTGATGGTGGCAATTTTCTATGCATTTGCGGGGCGGCGTCCGCAACTTGGCGATGATGACTGGTAGGGGATGAATATGGAGTTTATCCTGGGCCATTTGAATTATTGGTTCGTCATCGTGCTGATGATGACCGGGCTGTACATTGTGATTTCGCGCGGAAATCTGGTGAAAAAGATTGTTGGTCTGAACGTGTTTCAGGTCTCTGTGTTCATGCTGTATATCTCAATAGGTAAAGTTACCGGCGGCACCGCACCGATCTTTCCCACAGATTTACAGGGCAAAATTCAGATTGATCCCACAATCGTCTATTCCAACCCACTACCCCATGTGCTGATCCTGACCGCGATTGTTGTCGGCATTGCCACCACCTCGCTTGGTCTCGCGTTGATTGTGCGCATCCGTGAGGAATATAACACCATTGAGGAGCAAGATATTCTGGATCAAGATGCCGCCACGGCGCATGCGGAAAACCTTGCCCATGGCGATGCCATGGGGGGGCGTGCCTGATGTCGAGTGAGGCCCAACACGTTGCCCTGAGCCTGCAGGATCACTTGCCGGTGTTGCAAGTCTTGATCCCGTTTCTGGCAGGCCCTTTGATCGTATTACTCGGCTCTCGCACGCTGGCATGGCCGGTGGCGTTCATTGCCAGCTTTGCGGCGTTCGTTTGCTCTGGGCTGTTGCTGTCTCAGGTAATGAACGGCGGTTTTATTAGCTATCACATTGGCGGTTGGGCACCCCCTTTGGGAATCGAGTACCGCGTAGATGCCGCCAATGCGCTGGTATTGCTGCTGATTTCAGGCATTTCGACTGTGGTGCTCCCCTTTGCCAAACCCTCTGTCGCGGATGAGATTCCGCAACGTCACCATACACTGTTTTACGCCACCTTTATGCTGTGCCTCACAGGGTTGCTGGGGGTGGTAATTACGGGGGATGCGTTCAACGTCTTTGTATTTCTTGAGATTTCATCGCTTTCTACCTATGTGCTGGTGGCCAAAGGGGCATCGAAAGATCGGCGCGCGCTGTCTGCGGCTTATGATTACCTGATCATGGGCACTATTGGTGCAACCTTCTTTGTGATCGGTCTTGGTCTGTTGTACATGGCGACCGGAACCCTGAATATGGCGGATATGGCGGATCGTATTGCGGCACTTGGGACCAATCGCACGGTGCAGGCGGGGTTTGCCTTTATTATCATCGGCATGGGGTTAAAGGCAGCGATGTTCCCGCTGCATCACTGGCTGCCTAACGCCTATAATTACGCGCCCTCGGCGGTGACTGCATTTTTGGCAGCAACTGCGACCAAGGCGGCAATTTATGTGATGTTGCGGTTTATGTTTTCTGTGTTCCAGCCTGATTTCGTGCTGGATATGGGGGCGACCTGGATTATTGGGCTGCTCGCGGTGATCGCCATGTTTGTGGCCAGCTTTATCGCCGTTTTTCAGAATAATTTCAAACGGATGCTAGCCTATTCATCCATCGCACAAATCGGTTATATGCTGCTGGGGATTTCGATGTTTAACCTCAATGGCCTGACCGCCACCATGGTGCATCTGTTCAACCACGGTATTACCAAAGCGGCATTGTTCATGGCCGTTGGCGCGTTGGTGCTGCGTACAGGCACAACGTTTTATGACCGGATCGCGGGAATGGGGCGGGTGATGCCTTTCACTGGTGCTGCGGTTGTGGTTGGCGGGCTGTCGTTGATCGGGGTGCCCGGTACGGCCGGATTTATTTCTAAATGGGTGCTGGTACAGGCGGCGTTTGACAATGGTTGGTGGTGGATGGCGCTGGCTATTATGGCTTCGAGCTTGCTGGCGGTGATCTATGTCTGGCGTATCGTAGAGGCGCTCTATTTGCATGCGCCGAACCCTGAGGCCGAACATCAAGAGGCCCCTTTAATGATGCTTGGGCCGATCTGGATCATGGCGGGCGCTTGCGTTTGGTTTGGCTTTGATACCGAGCTTACGCTGGGCACTGCCCGCACTGCTGCTGAGGCGCTGCTGGCAGGGTCTGCTGGCATGGCCGAAATTCCAACAGCAGCAATGCACTAGGGGCGATATGGATACCAACACGTTGATTTTCCTTGCAATGCTGCTGCCAACTCTGGCGATGTTTGGCAACATGGGGTTTCACAACAAGCCCGATTTGCGCGACGGTTTTACATTCATTTGTGCCGTGTTGACCTTCACATCCGTGGTTGCGATCCTTTCCAATGTGGGCAACGCCACAACGGAGGAAATCTCGTTGTTCGAGGTCTTTCCCGGCCTTGATATCGCTTTCAATGTGGAGCCGCTGGGCCTGCTGTTCGCGCTGGTGGCATCGGGCCTGTGGATCGTTACCCACGTCTATGGCCTTGGCTATATGCGGAGCAATAATGAATCCCACCACGCCCGCTTCTTTGCCTGTTTTTCCGGCGCCATTGCCTCGGCCATCGGCATAGCCTTCGCTGCCAATATGTTCACCCTGTTTCTGTTTTACGAAATCTTGACGATTTCCACCTATCCCTTGGTTGCGCATAAAGGCACACCAGAGGCGATCCGGGGCGCAAGGATTTATCTGGGCGTGTTGATTGGCAGCTCGATAGCCTTGCAGCTCACGGCGGTGATCTGGACTTATACGCTTGCTGGAACGCTCGACTTTACCCAAGGCGGTATTCTGGAGGGCAAGGTTTCAGGTGTGCTGGTGCCGATCTTGCTGGGGTTATACGCGTTCGGCATCGGCAAGGCCGCATTGATGCCTTTCCACAAATGGCTGCCTGCGGCGATGGTGGCACCGACACCAGTGTCTGCGCTGTTGCATGCGGTGGCTGTGGTCAAGGCGGGTGTGTTCACCATGCTGAAGGTGGGGATCTACATCTTTGGTATCGACTTTCTGGCGGAAACCGGTGCATCAGAATGGCTGATGTGGTTGGCCGCTTACAGTATTATCGCGGCGTCAGTTATTGCGATGCAGCAGGACAATTTGAAAAAGAGGCTGGCCTACTCAACCGTTTCGCAGCTCAGCTACATCACCCTTGGTATGGCGCTGGCCACGCAGATGGGCGTGCTTGGCGGCGGGATGCATATTGCCATGCACGCCGTGGGCAAGATTACCCTGTTTATGTGCGCAGGTGCGATTTACGTGGCGACCCATAAAACAGAAATCAGCCAAATGCAGGGGCTGGGCCGCGTGATGCCGATCACCTTCGCCGCCTTCCTGATTGGCGCGTTGTCTATTATCGGCCTGCCGCCGCTGGGCGGTTCGTGGTCGAAATGGCTGTTGATGGTCGGGGCCGCGGATGCAGGTCACCAGATTATGATTGGGGTGCTGATGCTATCGTCTTTGCTGAATGTGGCCTATCTCCTGCCCATCGTCGGGCGCGGGTTTTTCCTGAAAGATGCAACCAATAACGCGGTTGTCGGTATCCGGGAAGCACCGCTTCTGGTCTGGTTACCCCCCGCGCTAACGGCAGTTGGTTGCGTGATCATGTTCTTTTATGCGGGCCATATTCAGGCGTTTTTGATGCCAATTACAGGGGTAGTTCGATGAATAGCTATTTTGATGACAAGCCAGCCGAAGGTGAGGACCTGGCGACATACACCAAGCGTCTGGAGGCCGAGGGGCAGCGGGAAATCTACATTCGCAAGGCTCAGCGGACGCATTTCGGGTTGGATGTGGCACAAACCATTGCAGCCTGTTCAAGCCTGTCTGCTGCGCGCCATCTGGAATTGAAAGAACTGCGGTCACGGTTCCCGACCTTGAACGAGAACCGTTTGACGTGGAAAATTTCCCAATCCTTAACAATCTCTAAAGAAGACGCCAGTGTTTGGGCGCAAACCATCATTGCAAAAGAGAGCGAGGTCTAGCTATGGCCGAGTATAACACCGACCCTGACAAACTCCCGCGTCTTGGCCGGATGCTGCTCTGGGTGGACAAGCCTGGCTCTGCCAACAAGCTGTTTTGGGGGTTGGCAATTCTTTGCGGTCTGCTGTTTTTGCTGGATTTCACCTATGAGCACCACGGCCATTTTGACATGGAGAATATCCCCGGCTTTTACGGCATTTATGGGTTTGTGATGTTTACCGGCTTGATTTTGGTGGCCAAGGCCTTGCGGGTGCTGATCAAGCGACCCGAGGATTACTATGGCGACAAAGCGGTAGACGGTGAGGAATATCCAGCGGAGAAGTTGGGAAAGGAGACCCATGATGGGCTTTGACACCTCCTTAATTGCGGGTTTCCCAACGGCTTTTCTGTTCTTCATAGCGGCTGCAATCCTACCGCTTTTTCCCCATGGCAAGATACGGGGCGTATTTATGCTGGTGGTGCCGATCATCGCGGCCCTGATGATCTGGTCCATCGGTTTTGGCAATTTTGCGCAAATCCCGTTTTTTGGTTTTGATCTGGAGTTGATGCGCGTTGACGGGCTGTCCCGTATCTTCACGCTTGTGTTTTGTCTCGCCGCTTTCCTTGGGAATATGTATGCTTTGCATTTGCGCGACACTACCCAACAGGTGGCGGCGCTGCTCTATGCCGGTTCCGCGATTGGCGCGGCGCTCGCGGGGGATTTGATCACGTTGTTTTTCTATTGGGAAGGCACGGCGATTGCCTCGGTTTTCCTTATTTGGGCGCGGGGCACCGAAGGGGCGTTTAACACTGGCATGCGTTATCTGATTATACAAATCGGTTCCGGTGTGGTTCTTATCGCTGGCGTGGCGCTGTTTTTCCGCGAAACCGGCTCAATAGCGTTTGAACGGATGACACTGGGCAGTCTCGGCACATGGTTGATTTTCCTCAGTTTTGGGGTGAAATGTGCCTTTCCGCTGATGCATAACTGGCTGCAAGACAGCTATCCGGCAGCAACCGTCACAGGCACGGTGATCTTGTCGGCCTTCACCACCAAGCTGGCGGTGTATGCCTTGGCGCGGGGATTTGCAGGTACGGAAATTCTGATTTACATCGGCGTGGTGATGACGCTGTTTCCGATCTTTTTTGCCGAGATCGAGAACGACTTGCGCCGTGTCTTAGCTTATTCCCTGAACAACCAGCTGGGATTCATGGTGGTGGGTATCGGCATTGGCACCGAAATGGCGCTGAACGGCACGGCCAGCCATGCGTTCGCGCATATCCTGTACAAAGCGTTGCTGTTCATGTCTGTGGGGGCGGTGCTATTTCGCACAGGTACATCCAAGGCGTCAGAACTTGGCGGATTGTACCGCACCATGCCGCTGACGGCTATGTTCTGTCTGGTGGGCGCGGCCTCGATTTCAGCCTTCCCGCTGTTCTCGGGATTTGTGACCAAATCGCTGGTATTGGGAGAGACCGCAAATGCCCATTATCAATGGGTCTGGCTGGCGCTTGTGTTTGCATCGGCCGGGGTTCTTTCACATTCCGGTATAAAAATCCCGTTTTTCATGTTTTTTGCCCACGATAGCGGAATGCGCCCCAAGGAATCACCGCGTCATATGTTGATCGCCATGGGGATTACTGCGTTTTTGTGCATCTACATCGGGGTGTTTCCACAGACGCTTTATGCGATCCTGCCGTTTGAGATGGACTACCAGCCCTATACTATGGGCCATGTTGTAGGCCAGTTGCAGCTGTTACTGTTCGCGCTGTTGGCCTTTGGCATGCTGATGCGCACGGGTATCCACCCGCCTGAAATTCGCGCCGTTAACCTTGATACGGATTGGACCTATCGTAAGGCCGCGCCCTCGGTGATCGGGCTGGCGGCGCGGGGAATTGCGGTGATTTGGAATGCGCAGATCGGCTTTCTGAACCGGCACATGAATGGGATGATTGCGCGGCTTAATCACAGCCACGGGCCAGAGGGGCGTATGGCGCGGGAATGGCCAACGGGGGCGATGGTAATCGCGATTGCCGGTTTGCTGGCGGCGACGATGGTGGTGGGGTTTCTTTGATAAACCTGTAAGCGGGTCCAATTGTGGGATGACAGCGCCTATGCCACAGCAGCCCAAACCAATCCTGCCATGAGAGACCCGGTGAAGCCGAAGAAGATGTAGGCCCCGAAAACCTTGGGTTTCACCAGTGCCCAGACTGCGATGGCCGCCGGGATGCAGCTTACGGACCCGGCCATCATAAAGCTCATGGCGGCACCTTGCGACATGCCCTGTTCGATCAACCCACCCACGAGAGGCGCCGCGGCGTAGCCATTCAGATAGGCCGGCCCGCCAATTAATGCGCCAAGGAATATCGGGCCAATGCCTTCGCCGCCCAGAACGCCTGCGATCCATTGCGCGGGAACAAAGCGGACCATGATTGATTCAATCAAATAGGCCAGTGTCATCCATTTCAGCAGGAAAAAGGCATTATCCCGCGCGGTTTTCAGGAAGGTTTGCAGGCGCAGATTTTCGGTCCAAAATTTCCAGACCGGTTTGCCGGTGAAGGGGTTGGAACCACAGCCACAGCCCCCCATAACGCTGTCCGCGCGCAGGGGATCGCTGAACAGGCGGGTATTCGCTAACACCATCACCGAAAATCCGCCAAACAGCCCAAAGCCCACGGCTGCGATGGTTTTGGCGACTGCAAAATCGAACCCTAGCGCGCTGGTGGTGATCACGAACATGGGCGGGTCCATGATAGGGGAGGCGAGCCAGAAGGCCATGACAGCGGATAGGGGAACGCCCATCGCCAGAAGGGCGGCGATGAAAGGGATCACTTCGCAAGAGCAGAAAGGCGCAAGGCCACCAACCATTGCCGCAAGGATGATCATGCGGGTTTGGCTGCCAGTGAAAGCACCGGCGACCACGCCCTCGGCCCCGGTGGCTTTGAGGTAGGCAATCAACATCACGGCAAAAGTGATATAGATCGCGGTACTGCCGAGGGACTGGGCGGTTGCTTGCAGGGTCGCGAAGAAATCTGCTGGTGCAAGGATGCCGACCGCGACAGCAATGCCAGTAATGGTGAGTAAAACGCGGTCGAATTTGCGGGTGGGGCGGTGGCTGTGAACTGTTTGGTCAGTCATGGTTGTGCTCGCTAAGATCGGTATCCGCGCAGCAGTTGCGCAGCAAAAAATGGGAAAGCGCCTCGGCCATGTCATAGGCCACAGCGGCGCAGATAATGGAGCGCCCTTGTTTGGCTTGAACCACCAACCCCGCATGGGTCAGAAATCGCAGGTGATGGGTTAGGGTAGAGCCGTTGATGCCCGAACGCTTGCCTAGATCCCCCATGCTCAGCCCATCTGGCCCGGCACGGACCAAGGTTTGCAGTACGCCAAGGCGTTGTTCCGAACCCAAGGCTGCAAAAGCCTGCGCCGCGTCTTCGATAGATAGGGATACGTTTTTGTGGTGTTTCATAGTTCAATATTTCTAGTATTATCGAAGTAAAGTCAAGACAGCCTGATTTCCCTCCCCGAATATTTCTGCTAATACTCTGAAATGACATTAAACTTAGATCACCTTACAGCCCGAATTCGCAACTGTACCCTTTGCACAGACCGCTTTGCTGCTACTCATACGGCCCATAGACCGCGCCCGGTTTTGTGGCTTTCGCAGGCGGCACCGATTTTGATCGTCGGCCAGGCACCGGGGGCGCGGGTGCACAAAAGTGGCAGGCCGTTCACTGATCCCTCTGGTGATCGCCTCCGCGACTGGCTGGGTGTGAGGGGCGAAACCTTCTATGATAAATCCAGATTTGCGATCCTGCCGATGGCTTTCTGCTTTCCGGGGTATAATGCCAAAGGGGCCGACCTGCCGCCGCCGCCGATCTGTGCCAAGACATGGCAGGCAGAGGCCATGCGCCACCAAAAACAGGCTAAACTGGTTCTGCTGGTTGGTGGATATGCGCAGAAATACCACCTCAAAACCTCTAACGTCACCCAAACTGTTCAGGCATGGCGCGACCATTGGCCCCGCGTTGTCCCCTTGCCCCATCCTTCGTGGCGCAATACGGGTTGGCTTAACAAAAACCCATGGTTCGGCGCGGAATTGCTACCGTTATTGCGCAAGCGCGTGACAGAACTTTTGAAGGAATGACAGATGACGATACTTGACCAAGCCCATGCGGCGATGATGGATGATCCCGAAAATGAACCAGCCCGCCTGAAATTTTACGAACGTCTTGCCAGTTCGCAGTTGTTTATGGCGCTGGAGGAAGAACCCACCGACGACAACATTAAGCCGATGTTTTTGCCACTTGAGGGCATTACTTATGCGCTGGTGTTTGATACCCAGATCCGTATGGGGGAATTTACCAAAGAGGCCACCGCCTATGTTTCCATGCCCGGTCGCAAAATCGTTGAGATGATGGCAGGACAGGGTATTGGCATCGCGTTGAACATGCCCACGGCGCCCTCTGCCATGTTGATGCCAGCCGAGGCCGTGGATTGGCTGGCGGCGATGCTGGGGCAAGGCACCGAGCAAATGGAGGCACGTCCGACAGCACTGCATCCGCCGGTAAACATGCAAGAGCGCCTCGTGGCGGCGGTGGACGCCAAATTGGCGGGCATGGCTGGCATGGCGAAAACCGCTTACTTGGCAGAAATGGAATACGAGAACCGGCCCCGAACCCCTGTGTTGGCCTTTATAGATGCACCCACAGAGGCGCAGGTTTCTATGGCGGCGGCGATTGGAGAGGCAGTGTCTTTTTCCGGCGATGAAAACGCCGCACTGGACGTGGTATTTCTAAACAGTAGTGACGATATTATCGCCAGCTTTGATGGTGTTGCCCTGCGCCTTGATTTGCCGCAAATCCCTAAAGCCAAAGAACGGCCGACGCCCAAAGCACCGGGAAGTGATCCGGATAACCCGCCGAACTTGCGCTAGGTTTCTGACGGGTCAAGCCTGCCGCCAGTGCCCGTTTTCAATGCCGTCAATCGTCCAGTCGCCCACGCGATAACGTATCAGTCGCAAGGTCGGCAGGCCAACGGCAGCGGTCATGCGGCGGACTTGGCGGTTGCGGCCCTCGGATAGGGTGATTTCCAGCCAACAGTCGGGTACGGATTTGCGAAAGCGCACTGGCGGGGTGCGGGGCCAGAGGTTTGCGGGTTCGTCTATTGCCCGCACCTGTGCAGGCGCGGTATCGCCGTCTTTCAGGGTCACGCCTGTGCGCAAGGCATTGATTTCTTTGTCCGTTGCAGTACCTTCTACCTGCACCCAATAGGTCTTTTCGGTGCGGAATTTCGGGCTGGCAATCCGGTTTTGCAGCTTGCCGTTGTCCGTCAGAACCAGCAAGCCCTCGCTGTCTTTGTCCAAGCGACCGGCCGCATAAACGCCCGGCACGTCAATGAATTCCGAGAGCGTCTTGCGGGCGCTATCCTGCGTGCCTTTGTCGGTGAACTGAGATAGCACGTTGAAGGGTTTGTTAAAGAGAATAATATTTGTCATCAGTAGTTTAGCTCCCGATCTACCAGAAATAACACCTCTTCGCCAGCTTGCGCCCGCCGGATGTTTTCTACGGCTACCTCTACTGCGGTCTCGATCCGCGTTTCCGAGGCGATGTGCGGTGTCACCAGAACCTTGGGATGATGGCGATAGGGGTGATCAGCGGGCAAGGGTTCAATGCGGAAAACGTCCAGCGTGGCTTGGGAAATATGCCCTGTATCCAGTGCCGCCAGCAGGGCGTCGTCGTCAATCAGGTGGCCGCGTCCGGGGTTGATGATCGAGGCCCCCTGTTTCATCATAGCAATGGTTTTGGCGTTGATCAGGTTCTCGGTTTCAGGGGTATGGGGCATCAACAGCACGATGATGTCACTGGCCCCCAGAATGGTTTCCAGCCCCTTTTCCCCGTGAAAACACGTGATATCAGCGTCTGTTTTGGCGCTACGGCTCCAGCCCATGACTGTGAATCCATGGCGCTGAGTTGCCTTGGCGCAGGCCATTCCCAAGGCGCCAATGCCCAGAAAACCAACGGTGCGGTGGCGTGCCAAGGGCGGCGCGAAACCATCCTGCCATTGATCTGGAGCAGCCGCGGCGAAAACATCGGTGTTCAGATGGTGGCGCAGCACATTTCCGACCACATAATCAATCATCCCCTCGGCCATGCCGCTATCAACCATCCGTGCCAGTGGTTGGGTCAGGGTGGGATTGGCGATCAGCTTGTCTGGCCCGGCCCAGAGGCTCTGGATTAAGCGGGTTTTGATGTAGGGCGAGAGGTCATCTGTCGGGCTGGCCGGAGCATAAATGATGTAGTCGATACTGGCAGGATCATCGGTTTGATTGATAAGTTCAACCGTCATGCCCTGCCGCGCAAACTCTGCCAAAAGCGTTGGCTGGTAGCGGGGCCAGTCCTTTGGTTTGGCCCAGAACAGTACTTTGATCGTCATTGAATTACCTCGGTCGATGGATATGGGCGCTCTGCACCAGCCCGAAAGCAGCGAGCAGTACCAGCATGGCAGAACCACCGTAGGAAACCAGCGGTAAGGGCACGCCTACCACAGGGGCCAGCCCCATGACCATCGACATATTCACCGCGAAATAGAAGAAAAAGGTCGCAGCGATTCCCATGGTTAAAAGGGCGCCGAACCGGTCTCGATTTGTCAGGGCGGAGGCGATACAGAAAATAAGGATCAACCCGTAGAGCAACAGTAAAACCATGCCACCGACAAAGCCGAATTCCTCGGCCAAGGTGGTGAAAATAAAGTCGGTGTGTTTTTCAGGAAGAAAGTTCAGGCGGCTTTGGGTGCCCTGCATATAGCCACGCCCGGTTATGCCACCAGAGCCGAGTGCAATTTTGGATTGGGTGATGTGATAGCCAGAACCAAGCGGGTCAGAGGAGGGATCCATAAAGGTTTCAATGCGACGATATTGATAATCTTTCAGCAGTTGATAATCGGTGTCTTTAGACCAGAATACAGCTGTTACCAAAATTGCCACGGCACTGGCGGCACCGACAAAATAAACCCAACTGACACCGGCGATAAACATCACAACCGCCCCACCAGCCAGCAATAACAGCGCGGTGCCAAGGTCTGGTTGTGTCAGTACCAAATAGGTGGGCAGCATGATTAGCACAAGCGGGAGGGCGACCCAGATCGGGCGGGAAATCCTAGTCTCGTCCAGCCAGTCATAGTAAAACGCCAGCACCATAACCAGCACCACTTTCATCAACTCGGAAGGCTGCAAGCGCATAAATCCAAGGTTGACCCAACGTTGCGCGCCCATATGGGTCTCGCCGACCAGCGGTACGGCGATTAACAACATGAGCGTCATGATATAGCCGATCACCGATACCTCTCTCCAGAAGTGTAGCGGAACAAAACCCATGAAAACCATGACCGCCATGCCAACACCAAAACGGTTGATTTGTGGTTGCGCCCAGCGACCAAGGTCGCCCCCGGCAACGGAGTAAAGCATCAGGAAGCCAACGGAGCATACTGCTGCCAGCAAAAGGGCCAGCGGCCAGTTGAAATACAGAGCCTTCGAGAGGCCGGTGGGCACGGTCTTTAGGTTGTAATTAAGATAGCTCATGCCTTGTCCCCCTTGTTTGCAAGGGGGATGGGGGTTGTACTCAGCTTTTCGGGCGCCTTGTAATCCATCTCGCCCAGCTCCATTGCGAACTTCAGCACATCCCGGGCAATCGGTGCCGCAGCCCTAGAGCCGCCGCCGCCGTGTTCCACTACCACAGAAATCGCAAAGCGCGGGTTGTCATAGGGAGCATAGCCAACGAACAGGGCGTGGTCGCGCCGATCCCAAGGCAAGTCTTCGTTGCGGATCACCCCGCGGGCACGCTCCTCTTTGGTGATGAAACGAACCTGCGATGTGCCGGTTTTTCCCGCCATTTGCATGCCCTTGGCCCGAATATGCGAACCACGTGCTGTGCCGCTCGGCTCATTCACCACCGCAAACATGGCCTTGCGCACATGCGCCAGATTTGCGGGATCAATATCCAGCGGTTCGCGGCCATTTACCGGCTGTGGGTGATCGTCAATCGCATTCACCAGCCGTGGCGAAATTTTGTTGCCAGAGGAAATGCGCGCTGTCATCACCGCCAACTGCATCGGCGAGGCCAGCACAAAACCCTGCCCAATGGCAGCATTCAGCGAGTCGCCAACAACCCAATCCTTCTTTTTCGTTTTGAACTTCCAATTTTTTGTCGGGGCCACACCTGCGCGAACGCCGGGCAGGGAAATATCGTGAGAAACACCAATGCCCAGCTTGCGCGCCATTGCCGACATGTTTTCAATGCCAACACGTTGGGCGACGTCGTAATAGTAAACATCGCAGGATTGTTTCAGACTGTTGTGCAAATCCATCTTGCCATGGCCGCCACTTCTCCAGCAATGGAAACGGTGCGAATATACCTCAAGATAACCCCCGCAGTGGATTTTCTCGCTGGGTTTGATAAAACCGCCTTCCAGCGCCGCCAAGGCAGAGACCATTTTGTAAGTGGAGCCGGGCGGATAAAGCCCGGTTACGGTTTTATTCAGCAACGGTTTGTACTTGTCCGTATTAAGCGCATTCCAGTTGTCCACTGAAATACCGCGCACGAACATGTTGGGGTCATACCCCGGAGCAGAGGCCAGCGTTAGAAGATCGCCGTTGTGAATGTCCATTACCACCACGGCGGCGCTCTCGCCCTTGATCCGTTTTAGGGTATAGCTCTGCAACCTGTTATCGGTGGTCATCTGGACATTTACACCCGGTGAACTTTCTTCGCGGCTGAGCACCCGCATCACGCGTCCGATGGAATTTACCTCGATACGTTTTTCCCCAGCCGAGCCGCGCAAATGCCGTTCCAGTTTGTTTTCAAGGCCAGTTTTGCCGATTTGAAAGCGCGGGATCAAGAGCAGCGGGTCTTTGTCGTCAATCCGGCTGAGATCATAATCACTGACCGGTCCAACCCGCCCGAGGATATGGGAAAAATCATCGGCGTAAGGATAAATCCGGTAATGGCCCAGTTCGGGGGAAATACCGGGCAGGGCAGGGGCGTTGGCAGAAACGGCGGCAATATGCGTCCAATCCAGATCCTGCGCCACAGTCACGGGCACAAAAGCACGCCGCTTAGCCATTTGTTCAAGCGCGTTGGTGATTTCTGCGTCACTGAGCGGAATTAGGGTTGCGAGGCGGCGCAACACCGCTTCGGGGTCTTTGGCCTGTTCGCGGACCATGTCGATTTTGTATATTGGTGCATTATAGGCTAGTGCTGCGCCGCGGCGATCAAAGATCAGGCCCCGCGCGGGCGGGATCAGGCGGATATTAACGCGGTTTTCCTCGGCCAGCAGGCGGAACTGTTTGCTCTGCTCGACGCCCAACTGGCGCATACGCCAGCCCAGAACCCCCATGACCCCCGCCATGGAGCCGCCCAAAATAACCGAGCGACGTGCAAGTTTTACCCTTTTGCGTCCGGGGCCCTGAGGTTTCCTCATAGCATGTGCCCCCGCGCATCGGTTTTGCCTGCAGCAGGGCGGTCAATGCGAAATCCGTATTTCATGGCTGCAACAATAACAGGATAAAGGGCGGCGGTAAAAAGGAACTGCAAAAGTAGGTCTACAAAATTTGGTGTAAAGCTTAGGGTTGTCGACAGTGTAATCTGTTGTACCAGCAGCATTGCACCATAGATTGCGGTGATCCAGAGCCATTCAAGTCCAAAGAAATATTCCCGAAAGGCTTGCAGGTTAGCGCGTACCAATTCGGTGCTGGCCAATATGAGCAGGGTCCAGATGCCCAAGGGCGCCATCGTGAGGACATCGCGCAAAAAGAACACCCCGAAAATGGCCCAGAGCGGCGCGAATTCGGGTCTTCTGACAATATATGCCATGGTTACGCAATACATGACATCGGGTCCGGGTATCCGGTTTGCGGTCAAATCCAGTGGGATTAACGCTTGCACCAGAAACAGCGCGCCAAGGGCAATAAAGCCGGTGCGGCGTATCCAGAATTGCACGGGGCTGAGATCATCCATCGCTGCCCCCGCTGTCAGAGTTGTTCAGGCTCGGCCCTACCAGCCGTCCCGGATCTGTGATTGGTGCGCTTGGCAGGTGCCGGATAACACGCAGGAATTCCAAGCGGCGATAATCAGCAGAGAGCTTGGTGCGCAAGCGTCCATCAGCCCCCAGAAACACCGCCCCTGCCAGCAGGCCGGGCGGGAAAACGCCGCCATCCCCGGTGGTGATAATTCGGTCCCCTGCGCGCACCTGATCCACCCCGTCGATAAATTCCAACGGCGGCAATGTAGAGTTATCCCCCGCCAGAATTGCTTTTTGCCCCGAGGGGGTCACCTCAACAGGAATACGGCTGGAACTGTCGGTCACAAACAATACCCGCGCAGAGTTTTGCCCAACGCCGGAAATGCGCCCCACCAGCCCCAAACCATCCATTGCCGCCCAGCCATCAACAACGCCGTCGCGCCGCCCGATGTTGATCAAGGCGGATTGACGAAACGGGCTGCCGCTGTCGGTCAGGACAACGCCGGTGGTAAAGGTCAGTTTCGGGTTTAGTTTGACATTGTTGAGGTCCAGCAGTTTTGCGTTCTTTTGCTCAAGCTGCAGTGCTGCCTCGCGCCAAGCTTTCATTTGTTGCAATTCACGCCGCAGTTCCTGATTCTGGTCGTAAATACGCGCGTAGGATTGAAAATCATCCAGCATACGCGACACATTGGTGATCGGGGTTAAAGCCCATTCCATGTTGGGGACAACTCGATCAATAATGGCCATGCGAAAGCGTTCGGCACGCGGGTTGTCGATACGCCACAACAGAAAAACCGCCAGCAGAAACACTACCAGAATGCCCACCAGTACCCGCCGGAGCGAGCGGCCAAAATTGACTTCACTTTGGGGATGTGCCGCCATTCAGCTTTCCATCAGGGTTTCACGGTTTCAGCTTGTTTGTTCTTTAGATATCCGTGCCGAAGGCCAGAACTTCTTGAACCTGTCAGCTATCAAAGTCGATTACATGCATAAGCTGCTTTTCATATTCCAGCGATTTGCCCGTGCCCAATGCCACACAATTCAGGCTCTCGTCAGCCACGGAAATCGCCAGCCCTGTTTGTTCCCTCAGGGCCAGATCCAATTCGCCCAGCAAAGCGCCGCCGCCGGTGAGCATAACTCCGCGATCAACAATATCGGCGGCCAGATCGGGGGGGGTGCTTTCCAGCGCGGTCATTACTGCTTCGCAGATTTGTTGCACCGTTTCGGCCAGAGCGTCGGCAATTTGTGCCTGAGTGACTTCTATTTCTTTTGGTACCCCGTTGAGCAAATCGCGGCCCCGGATTTCCATTGACGCTCCGCGTCCATCATCGGGCATTCTTGCGGTCCCAATCGAGGTCTTGATCCGCTCAGCGGTTGTTTCCCCTACCAACATGTTTTGCTGGCGGCGCAAATAAGAGATAATAGCCTCGTCCATCCTATCGCCTCCAACGCGGACCGAACGCGCATAAACGATATCACCAAGCGAGAGAACCGCCACTTCGGTGGTGCCGCCACCGATGTCTACCACCATAGAGCCGGTGGGATCGGTGATCGGCATGCCCGCACCAATTGCTGCAGCAATCGGTTCGGCAATCAGCCCCGCCTTGCGCGCACCAGCCGAAAGAACCGATTGGCGAATGGCGCGTTTTTCAACCGGGGTAGCCCCGTGGGGCACGCAGACCAGAACCCGTGGTTTGGTCAACATCGAGCGTTTGTGCACTTTGCGAATGAAGTGTTTGATCATTTCTTCGGCAGTATCGAAATCCGCAATCACCCCGTCGCGCATCGGGCGGATGGCCTCGATGGAACCGGGGGTTCTGCCCAGCATCAGCTTGGCATCCTCTCCTACGGCCAGCACGCGTCGAACCCCGTCCTTGACCTGATAGGCCACAACTGAAGGTTCATTTAAAACGATGCCTTTGCCTTTGACATAGACCAGCGTATTCGCTGTGCCCAAATCAATCGCCATATCGGTGGAAAACATACTGGTGAGTGCGCCAAACATCTGGTTGAGCTGCCTTTTGCCAAAGAGTCTTGTTCCCGTGCCAGAAGCGGCGAAAGGGTATGCCTTTATAGGGTCTCAGACGGGGATCGGTAAAGGGGGCAGCAGGGTAAAAAATAGGCATTATGCCGCCTAAACCAACGCGGTGAGCTGGGTAATTACACTATTTAACATCACAAATCGAACAATGGGCGCAAATATTTGCGCCCATTGAAATTCCTGTCCAGAATCAGGACTGGCGTTGAGTTGCCGGTTGTGGCGCGGTTTTTTCGCGGCGCACCAGCAGCTTGTTGATGGCATTCACATAGGCTTTGGCGCTGGCGACAACGGTGTCAGTGTCGGCGGATTGGCCGACAACGATCTTTCCGTTTTCCTCCAGCCGCACGCTGACGGTGGCCTGTGCATCGGTACCCTCGGTCACCGCGTGAACCTGATAAAGGTGCAATTTCGCCTCATGGGGGAACAGCTTTTTCACGGCCCTAAAGGTCGCATCAACCGGCCCATCACCGTGGGTTTTAACCTGGTGGTCTTTGCCATCAATCGTCAGGGTCAGGTCTGCAGATTGCGGCCCTTCTGTGCCACAAACCACCTGCAGGTTTTTGACTTTGATAAAGTCATGCGCCGCCTGGGTTCCCTCATCCGAGACCAAGGCCAGCAGGTCTTCGTCATAGATTTCCTTCTTGCGGTCGGCCAGTTCCTTGAAGCGCACAAACACATCACGCAACTGGTTGTCGGCCAACTCGTAACCCAGATCGCTGAGTTTCGAACGCAGTGCCGCACGGCCTGAGTGTTTGCCCATCACAATGCTGGTTTCCGCCAGACCTACGTCTTCGGGCAGCATGATTTCAAAGGTTTGGGCGTTTTTCAACATGCCATCCTGATGGATGCCGCTTTCATGCGCAAAGGCATTTTTGCCAACGACAGCTTTGTTAAATTGCACCTGAAAACCGGAAACCGTGGCCACGCGTCGGCTGAGGTTCATGATCTTGGTGGTATCAATGCCGGTTTGATAGGGCATGATGTCGTTGCGCACCCGCATTGCCATCACCACCTCTTCCAAAGCGGTGTTGCCCGCACGTTCGCCCAACCCATTGATCGTACATTCAATCTGACGCGCGCCTGCATCGACCGCGGCCAGTGAATTGGCTGTCGCCATGCCCAGATCATTGTGGCAGTGGGTAGAAAAAACGACCTCGTCCGCCCCGGGCACCCGTTCCAGCAGCATCCTGATGATATCGGCGCTTTCGCGCGGCGCGGTATAGCCCACGGTATCGGGGATATTAATCGTGTTTGCGCCCGCTTTGATGGCGATTTCAACAGTACGGCACAGGTAATCGGCTTCCGTGCGGGTGGCATCCATGGCGGACCATTGCACATTGTCACACAGGTTGCGGGCGTGGGTCACGGTTTCATGGATCAAGTCCGCCATTTCATCCATAGTCAAGTTGGGTATGGCGCGGTGCAGTGGCGAGGTGCCGATAAAGGTGTGAATGCGGGGTTGGCGCGAATGGCGCACCGCATCCCAGCAGCGGTCAATATCGCCCAAATCGGCGCGTGAGAGGCCGCAGATTACCGAATTGTTTGATTGGCGTGCGATTTCGCGTACTGCCTCAAAGTCGCCATCGGATGCGATGGGAAAACCCGCTTCGATGATGTCAACGCCCATGTCATCCAGCAATCCGGCGATTTCCAGCTTTTCGGGATGGCTCATGGTTGCGCCGGGGCTTTGCTCGCCGTCGCGCAAAGTTGTGTCGAATATCAAGACGCGGTCTTGTTTGGATGTGTTTGTCATAACGATTTCTCTTGTGATTTAACTTAGCTGTTCAGGGTGTGTAGCGACGCGTATTCGTACTCCTCTGAGCGCACGCGTCGTATCCCGACACGCTCAGAGGCGGCTAAGAAGTAGTAGCGCAGATAGACGGGCCGCAGGGGCGGCTGGTGTCAAAAGGATATGTGCGCTTGTAGTCATAACAGAAGTTATACGGGGTTTTTGCCGGATGGGAAGGGAAAAATGCGCATTGCCACAAGACATTAGAAAACGCAGCACCCTGAGTTGTTAGGGAACTGCAGGATTGTGGGGCATTTTATTCCGATGGCGGGTTTGTTGCGGCTTCTTCTTTGGTGGATTGCTGGCCCTCGGCCCAAAACCCGTCGTACTGCTCGCCTGTGGCATAGATCATTTGGCCCGCGCCTTGTCGTTGGCCCTTGATGAAAGTGCCTGTATACACATCGCCATTTGCATAGGTGGCAACGCCTTGCCCCTCAATTTCGCCGTTTACCCAAGCGCCATCATAGGTGAAGCCATCGGTCATAGTGATTTTTCCGCCACCCGAACGCTTGCCGTCTTCAAAGCTGCCCTCGTAAACTGACCCATCAGGGTAGGTTGCAACACCGTTGCCCTGACGCACGCCGTCAACCCAGTCACCATCGTAGGAATAGCCGTCCTCATATGTCATGGAACCTTTGCCATGATTGCGGGCGTCGCGGAACATGCCTTTGTAGACGATGCCATTAACGTAACGGGCAACGCCCTGACCTTCAATCACGCCTTTGACCCAAGTGCCCTCATAGGTGCTCTTGTCCGCATAGGTGATTTTGCCGGTGCCATGAGCCACATCGTTTTGAAAGCTGCCGGAATAGACCGACCCGTCCGGGTAGGTAACCGTACCTTCGCCGTCAATATGTCCATTCACCCAGTTGCCGGAATACTGATAGCCATCCGCGCCCTTAAAATTACCGGAACCATTGCGCTTGTCATCTTTAAAAGCCCCCTCGTAGAGGTCGCCATTAGCATAGGTCACTTTGCCGATGCCGTTGCGTTTACCCTTTACCAACTGGCCCTCGTAGATATCGCCGTTCACCTGCTTGAGGATGCCACTGCCACTGATTTGGCCGCTCTTCCAGTCTCCGTTATAGGTCAGGCCATCGGGCATCGACAGCAATCCCTTGCCTTCGCGTACACCGGCCACAACCTGACCGATATAGGTGGCCCCGTCCGGATAAGTGATTTCGCCGCTGCCGTTTTTCTCGCCCCGCTCCCATGCGCCACTGTAGCGATAGCCGTTAGGGCTGGTCATAGTGCCTTGGCCGTGGTGCTTGGCTTCGGAAAATGCACCCTCATAGACCACACCGTTGGCGTATTTAGCGATGCCCTTGCCGGAAATCTTGCCCTTGACCCAAGAGCCTTCATAGGTGCCGCCATCGGCAAAAGTGATTTTGCCAAACCCTTCTGGCTTGCCCGCAGCGAAATCGCCCTCATAAACTGAACCGTTTGGAAAGCGGGCGCTGCCTTTGCCCTGAATTTCGCCATTCACCCATTCACCGGAGTATTCATAGCCGTTGGGCAGTCGGTAAGTACCGGTGCCATGCTGCTTGCCATCCTTGAAGGTACCCTCGTAAACGCCGCCGGTATCATATTGCTTGGTGACGATTTGCCCGGCGGATTGGGCGAATCCCGTGCCTGCTCCAAGGGCGATAGCAGAGACAGAGGACAGGATGAATGCAAGCGTTTGTAGTTTTTTCAATATGTTGGCCCCAGCTACTACGCCGGCTCCCTGTTTGTTTTGGTCTTTTTTACGGCTTTGGACATAGTTCTAAGCGCTTGAAAAATTGCTGACAAGGATTCTTGCGACTTGTGCTTGGTCAGGGATTTCTATTCAAAAGCATTAACGACCCTTTATCGGGTGCAAAGGAACGGTTCGATGCAAGATAAACTCCGCCTGACACTGGCCCAGTTAAACCCAACGGTAGGTGATTTCACCGGGAACATTGCGAAGGCGAAAGCGGCACATGGCGAGGCGGCGGTGGCGGGCGCGGATATGCTGGTGCTGCCGGAAATGTTTGTGGCTGGCTATCAGGCGCAGGACATGGTTCTGCGCGACGCCTTTACGCTGGATGCCATGGTGCATGTGCAAGAGCTGGCCCGCGCGTGCGACACTGGCCCGGCCATCGGGATCGGCGCACCGTTGCTTGAGGATGGTAAGCTGTACAACGCCTATTTCATTTTGAAGGGCGGGAAAATTACAGCGACATTGCGCAAACATGAGCTGCCCAACACACACGTGTTTGACGAGTGTCGCCTGTTTGAACCCGGGCCGATTTCCGGCCCCTACAGCCTTGGAAATATCCGGATTGGCACGCCGATTTGCGAGGATGCTTGGCATCCGGAAGTGTCGGAAACACTGGCCGAGTCGGGTGCGGAAATGTTGATTGTTCCCAATGGCTCCCCTTATTACCGCGGGAAATTTGACCGCAGAATCAATCATATGGTTGCCCGTGTGATTGAGAATGATATGCCGCTCGTTTATGTGAATATGGTTGGTGGGCAGGATGACCAAATATTCGATGGCGGTTCTTTTGTGCTGAATCGTGGTGGTCGGTTGGCGGTGCAGATGCCTCTGTTTGATGAGGCCATCGCCCATGTGGATTTTATACGCACAGCGGATGGATGGGAAGCACTGGAGGGTGAGAAAATCGCCCATGTGGATGAATGGGAGCAAGACTATAGAGTGATGTTGCAGGGCTTGCGAGATTACGTGCGAAAGACCGGTTTCAGCAAGGTCTTGCTGGGCTTGTCGGGCGGGATCGACAGCGCGATTGTGGCAACGATTGCTGCCGATGCATTGGGGCCAGAAAACGTGCGCTGTGTGATGCTGCCCTCTGAATATACCTCACAGGAATCGCTGGATGATGCGGCAGAGTTGGCGCAAAATCTGGGTTGCAGGTTGGATACTGTGTCGATTGCCCAAGGGCGCGCGGCGGTTACCCAAACGCTTGCACCTTTGTTTGCCGGGCTGGAGCAAGGCCTGACCGAAGAAAATATCCAGTCGCGCCTGCGCGGGCTATTGTTGATGGCGATGTCGAATAAATTTGGTGAAATGTTGCTGACTACCGGTAATAAATCCGAGGTTGCAGTGGGGTATGCTACGATTTACGGCGATATGGCGGGGGGATATAACCCGATCAAAGATCTCTATAAGATGCGGGTTTTCGAGAGTTGTCGCTGGCGCAACGCTAATCATCGCGATTGGATGCTGGGGCCAAAGGGCGAGGTGATTCCGCCGCGTATTATTGATAAACCGCCGACCGCTGAATTGCGTGATGATCAGAAAGACAGCGACAGCCTGCCGGAATACGAAGTATTGGACGGCATTTTGGAACTGTTGGTGGATCAGGATAATTCTGTGGCCGAGATCGTGGCCGCTGGCTATGACCGGGATGTGGTGAAACGGGTGGAACACCTTGTTTTCATTTCGGAATACAAACGCTTCCAATCCGCGCCGGGGCCGCGCCTGACACACAAAGCATTCTGGCTGGATCGCCGTTATCCGATGGTGAACCGATGGCGGGACAACGCATAAATCTTTCTGCACCAAATTTTGTTCAAATTGGCAACACTTCACAAGACAAGATAAGGGGATCGTTAAACCATTCCCTGCATATTGCCCCTGCTTACACCACAAGCGGAGGGCGGATGAGTGCGCAGTGTTCTAGTAATGAGTACCGGCCTTCTGCTGGGGTGTGCTGCAGAGCCTGTAGAAAAGAGGGATACCGGCGGGGATTTCGTAAATGTTGGAACTGCGGCATTCGCGTTTTTTTCTGAAGGGGGCAATGCATTAGCGGAGTATTTGGGGGCGTACTGCCAGATCCGGGTTCGGCCCATCGCGCCAACAGCTAGCAGAGCTTCGCGCGGTGTTTGTTGCGGAGGAACAACGCGAATTACCAGTGAAACAGTGAATTTATGCACATGATCTTGCAAGGTATTAGGGGTATGTTTACCATCAAGACATCCTTGGGGGATAATTATGACTGTGAATTCTGTAGATGCGGCCGAAACCGCTATCGAAAGCGCATTGGTTACTGCTTTTGGCACTAAAAAGGGCACGATTTTTGACAAGCTGCGCAAGGCGGGGCGGCGTTTGCCACGTTCCGTTGAAATCGATGTGGCCTACCTTGAGGGAGTACGAAAACGCACCGCCCATCCGCGTCGTCGGGGGCTGGTGGATAATAAACAGGTGAATGCGGCACGCGATTCCAGCCTGAAAGCACTGGGAAAAGTGGATGTGGCACGCGATAAAGCGCGTGCGCGGATCAACTGGCTGGGCGTGTTGGTGATCAATCTGATGATGTTCGGGGTGGTCTATTTTGCATTATTGAAATGGCTGGGTGCAATTTAGCGCGAAACACCAGAACGACCCAATACAAACTTGACAGATTGATCGAGGGGCCCCACATGGCTGGGATACACTCGCTAAGGACGTTTCATGCCCGAACGCAATTCTGCCGCTGTTGATTTTTTGTTAACCCGCCGCTCTCGCCCTGCTAAAACCCTGATTGCTCCGGCACCGGATCGTGCGGTGATTGAGGTGATTTTGCAGGCTGGGGCCAGAACGCCGGATCACGGATGTTTGGAGCCTTGGCGGTTTATCGTGTTGCAAGGGGCAGCTTTGCAGCGGGTTGCGGAGCAGGTTGGAACCCGCGCCAACGCGCTGGGAAAACCAGTTGAACAGGTTGAGAAGGCGTGCAATTCATTTGCCAATGCACCCGCGAGCATTGTTGTGGTTTCATCCCCCAAGGTTTCGGAAAAAGTACCGGAAATTGAGCAAACCCTGTCTGCGGGGGCTGTCTGTTTGTCTGTGTTGAACGGGGCTTTGGCCTCTGGTTGGGGCGCGAACTGGATTACGGGCTGGATGGCCTTTGATCGCCCGCTTCTGCAGTCGGCATTCAACTTACAAGCCAATGAATTTGTTGCGGGTTTCGTCCATCTTGGCACTGAAACAGTAACCCCGCAAGAACGCAAAAGGCCTGTTCTTGACACCATTACAAGCTGGATAGACGAATGATATTCGATGATTTTTTCAAGGCACTGGGACAGATCGGCGACCCTAAATTCCGTTCTGTTTTGCTGCGCGGGATCGGCCTGACGGTTCTTCTGTTGGCTGGAATAACATGGGGCATTCAACTGTTGCTGCCCGACAGTGTCAGCCTGCCATGGTTTGGCGAAATTGCTTGGCTCTCCACCCTTTTGTCGGGCTTTGGCCTGTTCGCGATGATCGGCCTGTCGGTCTTTTTGATGGTTCCGGTTGCATCGGCTTTTACCGGATTGTTTCTAGATCAGATCACCGACGCGGTAGAGGCAAAACACTATCCGCATCTGGCCCCTGCCAAAGGCACACCCATCGGTGACGCCTTGATGGATTCGCTTGCGTTTCTTGGGCTGCTGGTCGTGGTGAACTTGATGGCGTTGGCCATTTACCTGCTGTCTACGATGCTCGCTCCCGTGATCTTCTGGATCGTGAACGGTTTCATGCTGGGGCGCGAGTATTTCCAAATGGTCGCCATGCGTCGCTTGGGTCGCAAAGGTGCCAAAGTGCTGCGCCGCCGCCATTTCGGGCAAATCTGGCTGGCGGGCATTCTGATGGTGGTGCCATTGTCGGTCCCGATTCTAAATCTGATCGTACCAGTATTGGGTGTGGCGACGTTTACACATTTGTTTCACCGGTTGAACCGGGATTAACGTACGGCCTCAATCGGCCCCTCGGCCCGTGCGTTGATAAACTGGTCGAGGTAGGGATCACCGCTGTCATCCATCTGCCCAATTGGGCCGGTCCATTGCACGATGCCCTCATGGATCATGGCCACCTTGTCGGCAATGGCGCGCACACTTGACATGTCATGGGTGATGGTCATCGCAGTCGCCCCCATTTCGACCACGATCTCGCGAACCAACTCATTGATAACGCCTGACATAATCGGGTCCAGACCTGTTGTAGGCTCATCAAAGAAAATAATATTTGGTTCTGCGGCAATCGCGCGGGCCAGCCCCACGCGTTTTTGCATACCGCCTGAGAGTTCAGCCGGAAACAGGTTGGCAACGTCCGGTTTCAACCCGACGCGGCGCAGTTTTTCGATGGCCAGTTCATAGGCGTCCGCTTTGGGCAGCTTATCCCGGCCACGCAACAGGCGAAAGGAAACGTTCTGCCAGACAGTGAGCGAGTCAAACAGCGCGCCGCCTTGAAACAACATGCCAAA
>JAHRVG010000099.1 GCA_019090795.1 Paracoccaceae bacterium
CGGAATCGCCAAAATCACCGAGATTCGAACAGGTGCAGGGCTTTCACCCCTGAACGGCAACAAAACCGCACCGGCGGGCCCGCCTTTTATTAATTCGACACAAGAAAAAGCCTTCCCCTGCCAGCAATTTATGCTGCGCAGGGCGAAGGAGATTCATATTTAAAAAGGGGCGATTGGGGGCTGGCCATGACAGGCGCGGCCAGCCCTAACAATCAATGTACGGTTCGGCTGTTCACAATCAGCCCGCCGTCGTCAGCGCTAACATCTACCTGCGTACCATCCAGCACCGCACCGCTCAGCAGCAGTTCTGCCAGTTGATCTTGCAAGGTTTTCTGGATCACCCGTTTCAGTGGCCGCGCACCATAGACCGGATCATACCCCTGATCCGCCAACCATGTTTTCGCAACCGCATCCACGTTCAGCACAATTTTGCGACCGGTCAGACGTTTGCTCAAAATATCCAGCTGGATATCAACGATCCCGTCCATGTTATCGCGGCTCAGGCGATCAAACAGCACGATTTCATCAAGCCGGTTCAGGAACTCGGGCCGGAAATGCGCCTGCACCGCAGACATCACATCGGCACGTGCCTGTTCGCTATCGGCACCCTCTGGCAATTGGCTAAGCGCTTGAGAGCCAAGGTTAGAGGTCAGGATGATCAGCGTCTGCTTGAAATCCACAGTCCGCCCCTGCCCATCAGTCAGCGCACCCTCATCCAACACCTGCAACAGCACGTTGAACACATCCGGATGTGCCTTTTCGACCTCGTCAAACAGCACCACCTGATAAGGGCGGCGGCGCACGGCCTCGGTCAGGGCCCCGCCCTCGTCATAACCAACATAACCCGGAGGCGCACCGATCAGACGGGCAACGGAGTGTTTCTCCATATATTCCGACATATCAACCCGCACCATCGCGGTGTCGTCGTCAAACAGGAACTCGGCCAGCGCCTTTGTCAGCTCGGTTTTACCCACGCCTGTCGGGCCTAGGAACAAGAACGAACCTTGCGGCCTGTTGGGATCATTCAACCCGGCGCGCGCGCGGCGCACCGCATTGGACACAGCTGTTACCGCATCAAGCTGGCCAATCACCCGCTTGCCGATCTCGTCTTCCATCGCCAACAGCTTGTCTCGTTCGCCCTCCAGCATCTTGTCCACCGGAATCCCGGTCCAGCGTTCCACCACCGAGGCGATGTGTTCGGGGCGCACGGCCTCGTCAACCATCTGCTCCTCGCCAGCCTGCTCGGCCGCTTCCAACTTCTTTTCCAGCTCGGGAATAACGCCATACTGCAATTCGCCCATCTTGGCCAAATCACCCTCGCGCCGCGCGGTTTCAAAACTTGCCCGCACATGGTCGAGTTCTTCCTTGATATCGCGTGCAGAGGCCAGCTTGTCGCGCTCGGCCTGCCACTTGGCCGTCATCTCGCTGGATTGCTCCTGCAACACGGACAAGTCTTTTTCCAACTTGGCCAAACGGTCTTTGGAGGCGTCGTCGCTCTCCAGCTTCAGAGCCTCGGCCTCGATCTGTTTTTGCAGCAATTCGCGGTCGATGGTATCGAGATCTTCGGGTTTGCTGTCCACTTCCATACGCAGACGGCTGGCGGCCTCATCCATCAAATCAATCGCTTTATCCGGCAGGAACCGATCCGAAATATAGCGGTGCGACAGGGTCGCCGCCGAGACCAGAGCACTATCAGAAATTCGGATACCGTGGTGCAATTCGTATTTTTCTTTGATGCCGCGCAGAATGGAAATCGTATCCTCCACTGTGGGTTCTTCAACCAGAACAGGCTGGAACCGCCGCGCGAGGGCTGCGTCTTTCTCCACATGTTTGCGATATTCGTCCAGCGTGGTTGCGCCAACGCAGTGCAACTCGCCGCGTGCCAAGGCCGGCTTCAGCAGATTAGAGGCATCCATAGAACCTTCACTTTTGCCAGCGCCGACAAGGGTGTGCATCTCGTCAATGAACAGGATGATTTCACCGGCCGCATCTGTGACTTCGTTCAGAACTGCCTTGAGCCGCTCTTCGAACTCGCCCCGGTATTTTGCACCGGCAATCAGCGCGCCCATATCCAGCGACATCAGTTTCTTGTTTTGCAGGCTTTCAGGCACATCGCCATCAATAATGCGCAAGGCCAGACCCTCGGCAATCGCGGTTTTACCCACGCCGGGTTCGCCAATCAGCACCGGATTATTCTTGGTACGGCGCGAAAGAACCTGCATGGTGCGGCGGATTTCCTCGTCGCGGCCAATGATCGGGTCAATTTTTCCGTCACGGGCTTTTTGTGTCAAATCCTGCGCATATTTCTTCAGCGCATCATAGCTATCCTCAGCGCTCGCGCTATCGGCGGTACGCCCCTTGCGCACATCATTAATCGCCGCATTCAGGTTCTGGGCGGTAACGCCCCCCTCCTTCAGCGCCTTTTGTGCATCGGATTTCACCACACACAGCGCCGTCAGCATCCGCTCGATGGGAACAAAACTGTCGCCCGCTTTCTCGGCCAGCTTTTCAGCCTCGGCCAGCACCTTGCCGGTTTGCCCGTCCAGATAGACCTGCGTGTCGCCGGTCACTTTGGGCATTTTGCCCAGTGCAGCTTCTACATCCTGCAAGACGCGCTGGGGATTGCCCCCTGCCGCATTGATCAGATTGGCAGCAAGGCCTTCTTCATCGTCCAGCATGGTTTTCAGCAGGTGTTCGGGTGTGAAACGCTGGTGGTCTTCGCGCATCGCAATGGCCTGAGCGTTCTGAATAACGCCACGAGACCGTTCAGTGAACTTCTCTAGGTTCATGGTCTTCTCCTTATGTTAAGCACTTGCCGAAAAAATGACGCCCTAGATAGGCGCGTCGATGTGCAAGCCTTGTCCTATAGAAATAGTATTCGCAAGGGGCGGCTGCAAGGCCTGTGAACAGCTATATTTGCATTTGTGATCAATTGCTAATAATTGAATACAGGTAACGTTACACATCCGGCCATTGGGGCGAAAATTGAAACTTTGTATCATCGGGAATTCCCATGTACCCGCTCTGAAACTGGCTTGGGACGGCGGGATATCACAACAGTACCCCGACATTGAAATTACCTTTTTCGCCGCCCCAAACCCACTGCTGTTCGAGCTGAGCATAGTGGAAGGCGCATTGGTCAGCCACAATTGGCAAACCCGCGAAAGCATTGCACTTACCTCGGGCATCAAACCCCGCATCGAACCGCAAAATTATGACCACTTCCTTATTTGTGGCTTTGGCACGGATATCGACGATATGATCAACTTTGAACGCGATTGGTACTCGTCCGCGGTGGTGCTAGCTGGGCTTCATGATTTCTGGAACAAGAAACCCATGCTCGGCATTCTGCACATGTTGCAAACGCTAACCGACAAACCTATTTTCGCCGCCCTTCAACCGCTGAACGCCCGCAAAAAGGGAAATGACAGCGCGCTGGAAGCGGTTGAGAACTTCTTGGACTGGAGCCGGCAAGAAATTTTCACCCCGCTGAATGTCCCGCTGGTTATGCAACCAAAACAGACCACAACTCCGCAAGGCACAACGCTGAAAAAATTCCTCAGAGACGCGCCGCGATTGCCCCACGACAGGCAACGCAAAGGGGCCTTTTACAAGGCTGTGGACCATTCCCACATGAACGCAGAATACGGTGCAATCTGGCTGCGTGCCTTCTTTGACCAGCATCTGTTGCCCAAAACTTGACAATCCCCACCCCATGACACAAGAGGCCACAACCAAACCGGAGCCGCCAAAATGACCCAAGCAGATGACCGCCTTATCGTTGCACTGGATGTGCCTAATATTCTCGATGGTATGAAAATTGCCAAACAGTTGGGCGATGCTGTCTCGTTTTACAAAATCGGTCTTGGCATGTTGACCGGCGGCGGACTGGCCTTGGCCAATGAGCTGAAACAGGAGCACGGCAAGCGCATTTTTCTGGACATGAAATTTTTCGACATCGGCGCAACGGTACAGCGTGCCGTGGCGGGGATTGCCCAGTTTGATCTGGATTTTCTGACCGTACACGGTGATCCGCATGTGGTGCGCGCCGCTGTGGCGGGGCGTGGTGACAGCAACCTGAAAATTCTGGCCGTGACCATTCTGACATCCCTTGATCGTGGCGACCTTGACGCTTGCCTGATCCAGTCCGGCGACATCCAAACGCTGGTGGTTGAACGCGCACGCCGCGCCTTGCTGGCAGGCGCTGACGGGGTTATTGCCTCGCCCCAAGAGGCCGCCCTGATCCGCGCCCTGCCCGAGGCTGCGGGCAAGCTGATCGTCACCCCCGGCGTGCGCCCGGCAGGGGCCGCCAGCGGTGACCAGAAACGCATCGCAACACCGCATGCAGCGATCAAGGACGGGGCGAATTACATTGTTGTCGGCAGGCCCATCATCCAAGCCGCCGATCCCCGCCGTGCGGCACTAGATATTCTGGCAGAACTCTAGCAACTGTCACTGTTTCCTGAAATACTGGTTCTATGCCCGCTTTTTGTCGCGACTGCCTGAAGACCTGCCCGCCTGCACGGCGCTGCCCGCATTGCGGCTCTCCGCGTGTTTTGGCGCATGACGAGCTGTTCGACCTTTCCATCGCCCATATGGATTGCGACGCATTTTATGCATCCGTGGAAAAACGCGACAACCCCGATTTGCGCGACAAGCCCGTTATCGTGGGCGGCGAACAACGCGGCGTGGTTTCCACCTGTTGTTATATCGCGCGCATCAGCGGCGTGCATTCCGCGATGCCGATGTTTCAGGCCAAGCGCCTGTGCCCGGAGGCGGTGATCGTGCCACCGCGCATGTCGGTCTACGTCGAGGTTTCTGCCGCCATCCGCGAAATGATGAACGCACTGACCCCAATAGTGGAGCCGCTGTCACTGGACGAGGCTTTCCTTGATCTGACGGGCACTGAAAATCTGCACGGGATGCCCCCTGCCCTGCTGTTGGCACGGATGGTCGGGCAAATGGAGGAGGAGCTCGGGATCAGCGGCTCCGTTGGCTTGTCGCATAACAAGTTTTTGGCGAAACTGGCCTCAGACATGGACAAACCGCGCGGGTTCTCGGTGATCGGGGCTGCTGAGACCGAGAGCTATCTTTCTGATCTGCCGGTCAAGAAAATCTGGGGCGTGGGCGCGGTGATGAAAACCAAGCTGGAGCAAGACGGCATTCGCAAATTCACCGATTTGCGACGGTTTGAGCGCAAAGATCTGGCCGCACGCTATGGCTCTATGGGGGATCGCCTGTGGTTTTTGTGCCGCGGCGAAGATACCCGCGATATTTCACCGCGCGAAACCGTCAAAAGCATCTCAAAGGAAACCACGTTTTCCGAGGACATTACCGATATCGGCACATTGGATGGCTATCTCTGGCGTCTGGCGGAACAAGTGTCGGATCGGGCCAAATCGAAAAACTGGGCGGGGCGCGTGGTGACGCTCAAGGTCAAACAGGCCAATCACCAGACCCTGACCCGCCGCATCACTCAACGAGAGCCGACCCAGATGGCGGATCGCATTTACAGCGCCGCGCGCGCCCTGCTCGATGGGGTGATCGACAAAGCCCCGTTTCGCCTGATTGGCGTTGGCATCAGCCATCTGGAAACGCCCGAGGCCGCAGACCAATTTATGGACCTGCTGGAACAAGAGGCCGCCAAACGCGCCAAAGCCGAGCGCGCCACTGATAAAATCCGCACACGTTTTGGCAAAAATGCGATCCTCAAGGGGCGGTCTTTGCGATAGTTTATTCCGCCGCGACCTGCAGTGGCCAGCGGCCCAAATTGCAAATGCTGCCAATCACCCCGATCAGCCGCGCCTGAATTTCATGGAAATCCGCGCGTTTGGTCACTTGCGCCTCGTTCATATAAAGACTGCGGTCGATCTCGATCTGCAACACATGCTGGTTTGAACTGGGCCGCCCGTAGTTTTGCGCAATAAATGCCCCCGCGAAAGGCATATTGCGGGCGGTTCTAAATCCCGCGAGCGTAAAAATTGCCTCAACCTGGTCCACAATGACCGGATCACAAGAAGACCCGAACCTGTCCCCCAGTATGATCTCGGGTGTTTTGCCATAAACCCTGCGACTGTTGGCCAGCGCGTCACGTGGCATTGAGTGGCAGTCGATCAGCAGCACCTGCCCAAAGGCGTTGCAGGAGGTATCCAACAATTCCCGCAACTGCGCATGATAGGGATGATAATAGCGCTGTAAGCGTGCCTCTGCCTCGGCTCTGCCCATTTTGCCCTGACGAATAACCCGCCCCTCGGAAACCACCCGCGGGATCACCCCTAGGCCAGAGCTCACACGCGGGTTCAGCCCTTGTGTGTTCACATCTTCGATCAAGGCGGGGTCCAGCTCATTTGCCCCCCGGTTCAAATCAACAAAAGCACGTGGCGCAGACGCCGCAAGTAGCGGCGCGCCGTGTCGCAATGCGGGTAAAAACAGCTCGTCCACAAAAGCATCTTCGGAACTGCGCAGCTGTCTGGGGCTGAGACCCGAGGCCATCAGCATCTCGGCAGGATAGTCCCGACCGCTGTGGGGCGAATTGAAAACCACCCCTGTGGTTATGGATTCCGGCAGATACAGACTATAGTCTTTTGGTAACATAAGGGCCTTTCCTTTGATTCATAGCATAACTCGGTAAACTAGATTCGCAAAACCCCTTGAACCGCACGCCGACTCCTTTTATACGACGCAAACACGAATTCTGCTAAATCGCAGATGTGCCAAGATTCGGGCGTATAGCTCAGCGGGAGAGCACTTCGTTGACATCGAAGGGGTCACTGGTTCAATCCCAGTTACGCCCACCATTTCCCCGGAAATGGTACCAAGGAAACACTAGCTGGCGCAAACCTGCGGCGCCGCGAATAAAGGAGAAGGCCATGAAGGTCAAAAACTCACTTCGCTCGCTTAAAGGGCGCCATCGTGATTGCCGTATCGTTCGCCGTAAAGGCCGCGTTTACGTGATCAACAAAACCCAGCCTCGCTTTAAAGCGCGTCAGGGTTAATCAGAATACAAAAAAAGGGGCCGCGAGATTTTCGCGGCCCCTTTTTTATGCGCAAATATTATCTGCACCCAGAATGCAGTATTATTCCGCCATCAACTGCACAATCGTATCCTTGGTCAGATAACCGCTGATCTCGAGCACACGCGATTTCTGATAGCCGCGCAAGGCTTTGCGGGTGTCTTGGTCAAACACACCATCGACCTTGCCCGGAGCCAGTTTCAGTTTGTACAACTGCTGTTCCAGCAATAAGCGCACGCTGACATTTACCAGTAGTTTTTCTTCCTCGGCTTTTGCCGCCTGAATAATCGAACGGCGCGCCCGCTTTTCGTCAAACTCGGCCACGCGCGCACGCGCGACTTCTACAAAGGTGCCGTTGGGAAAGGCTTTCAGGTAACTCAAATAAGATTTCTTGGTGTTCGTATTGATTGCGATATCCCATTTCGAGGTCTCCGCAACCATCGCCTTCTTGCGTTTTCTGGCCTCGATCTCCTTAAGCCCGGCATTGGCAGAAACTGCATACAGGCCATTGGGGTATTTTCGCAAATAGGCCAATAAGTCGGGTTCTTTACCATTCGCGCCGGTGGATTGCCAGAAGGCCGCATCCGCCGCCTCGCGCGCTTCGTGCTTGGCTTGTGCTTCAAGCGCCAAGCGCTTGGCACGCCGCTCGGCTTGTGCGCGCAGCTTATGCATATCTGTTGCTGCCACAAAACCGCTGGCTTCCTGCTGGTTCAGTGATTGCCACCGGGTCAAGGCTCCCCGTGTGGCAGGACCAAACAAACCGTCAATACCACCTGTATCAAAACCCAGAAACGACAGTTGTTCCTGCACGCGACTGCGATCATTGCGAGTCAGGTTCAACTCTATTTCCACCTGTTCTTGCGGAGAGTATTTCGGCGTTGCATCCTCAATCGCCTGAATCCGAGCATTTGCGCCCTCTACAAATCCACCATCCGGATAGCGTTGCAAATAGGCATTGAAACCGGCGATTGTACTGAGATCCAGCACCGCCTTCCAATAGGCCGCCTCCTCCAACAACTCTAACTCCGCCTCAGAGGGGCCGGAAACCTGCCCATTCGCCGGTAAAAGCGAGGTCAACCCTGAGACATACCCCCGCGCCTTAATTTCCCCCTCACTCAAGCGAACCGCATCCGCGATTGAGCGCCCTCGCACAAGAAACTGATTACTAATCGCGCGGCGCACAACCTCGGGCGTGCCCTCAACCAGCAGCACCCCTTGGGGCGCACGCAAGCGGCCAATTCCCTTGCTCACAAGATAACCCGGCCCCGAAGTGCCGTCTGACGCCAAAAACAAAGCAGCCCCACCAGGTTTTTGCCCGAGGTATCCCAGAACAGCCTGAACTGATAGCCCCTCAAAACCGACGGCCGCCAGCGAGGGAGAGCGCAGATCCATTGGCGCAAACCAGGTAACGGTAGAATTATGTAAAAATGCACCGGAAAGAACTACGACAATCCGCTCTGCATCAAGAAGGGCGGTTTCCAACTCGGCAACAGCATTTTGCAACCCTGCTACAGTGGCATCCTGAGCCTCGATAACCCTAAACCCCGCGTTGCGAAAATCTTCAGCGTTTTGCATCACCACTGCGCCATTTTCCACGTCAGCAAAATTTCGATACGCGCTGGTACCAACAATAAGCGCTACATCCTTGGCAAGGGCTGCTTGTGCCAATACTGCGAAAGCCACCCCGGTTCCCAACATTAGCTTTCGAAAATTCATCGGCTTTCCCCTGATCCAGTCAGCGGTCAGTCGTAACTCCGCTGGTCATCTATGACAATGCCATCATTTGGCAACGTTCCCAAAGAGTTTAACACTACTTTGCCCCGGAGTTTCAAGATTTCCCGTACAGAACTTTCCAATTCATCCGTATTTGCACCGTCAGATTCGACCTGTACAGTCATATGGTCCGCCTCACTCTGTCGTGTGGCGATAATGCGCGCCTTGGCCACTTCGGGGTGGCGCGCCACAAATGTGGCAACCTGTTCTGGGCGCACAAACATACCTTTGATCTTGGCAGTTTGATCGGCACGGCCCATCCAGCCTTTGATGCGCAGGTTGGTGCGGCCACAGGGGCTGACGCCGGGCATCATGGCAGACAGATCACCAGTCGCAAAACGGATCAACGGGTAGTCGGGGTTCAAAGTGGTTACAACAACCTCGCCCACTTCGCCCATTGCAACCGGATTTCCGGTGCCGGGTGTCACAATCTCGACAATCACACCTTCGTCGATAATCATGCCTTCCATGGCCTCAGATTCGTAAGCGATATTGCCCAGATCAGCAGTGGCATAGCATTGCACGCAGGCGATGCCACGATCCTGATATTCCTGCCGCAAGCTGGGAAACAGCGCGCCGCCGCCGACTGCTGCCCGGGTTATTTTGCTCAGGTCCAACCCGAGGTTATCCGCTTTGTCGAGAATAATTTTCAAATAGTCTGGTGTACCCGCATAGGCCGTAATGCCAATATCTGCCGCCGCCTGGGCCTGCAATTCGGTTTGGCCGGTTCCGGCCGGAAACACAGTCGCGCCCACAGCCGCCGCCCCATTTTCGAACATGATGCCAGCAGGGGTTAAATGGTAGGAAAAACAGTTCTGCACAATGTCAGAGCTACCAACACCCGCCGCGTGCAAAAACCGCGCCAGCCGAAACCAATCGTGGCTGGTTTTACCCGGTTCATAGATCGGTCCAGGGGATTGGAAAATATGGTTAAATCCGGAAAGCGGCTGGTTTGTCAAACCACCCAGCGGCGCACTCTTTTTCTGCGCCGCCCCCAAATCGGATTTTCGCAACACTGGCAGAGCAGCCAAATCTTCTACAGATGAAATTGCCGAGGCATCAATATCTTGCAGGGCCTTGGTATTGGCCTGAACATTGGCTATCTGCGCTGGCAGTGCCACAGCCAAATCACGGGAGCGCTGATCAGAAGATCTTACTTCCAACTCGTCAAAGTATTTAGCCATTTTTCGGCCCTTCTGTTGAAACTTGGTTGCAATTTCCAAGGCCTCTGACACGGGACCTAGGCAAACAATTCTAGTTTAGTGTGGTGATCTTAGCTCAACCAACGCTTACGACGGCGATAGCTACGCACATCGCGAAAGGACTTACGGCCCTCCTCGGAAACGCCCAGATAGAATTCCTTGACGTCGGGGTTTTCGCGCAGTTCGTCGGCAGGGCCATCCATCACCACGCGACCACTTTCCAAAATGTACCCGTAATGGGAGTAACGCAGTGCCACGTTGGTGTTTTGCTCGGCCAACAAGACGGTCACGCCCTCTTTCTCGTTCAGCGATTTCACGATCTGGAAAATCTCTTCCACCAGTTGCGGTGCCAGCCCCATGGACGGCTCATCCAGCAAAATCATTTCCGGCATCGACATCAACGCGCGGCCAATGGCGACCATCTGTTGTTCACCACCAGAAGTGTAGCCCGCTTGGGATTTGCGGCGCTCTTTTAGACGAGGGAAATAGTCATAAACCATTTCAAGGTCTTGTGCGATCTGGCCGCGACCAACCCTTCGGGTATAAGAACCCGTCAGCAAATTTTCTTCTACGGTAAGGTGTTCAAAACAGTGCCGACCTTCCATCACTTGAATAACGCCACGGCGTACAAGTTCAGAAGGGTTCAGTTCGGCAATCGAGTCACCACGATACTTGATTGAACCTTTGGTAACTTCGCCGCGTTCAGAGTGCAGCAGGTTCGAAATCGCCTTAAGTGTGGTGGTTTTACCCGCTCCGTTGCCGCCCATCAGCGCGGTAATACCACCTTTCGGGACGCTCAGGCTGACGCCTTTCAGCACCAGAATAACGTGATTATAGATCACCTCGATGTTGTTAACTTCGAGCAGCGTTTCAGTTTTGGTGGCATCCAGCATGGCATGATCTCAGGTTCGTTTTTGGGGGTCCCCGGCCCAGTTTCAGGCCGGAGAGAGTGTTGTATCAGCTCGTGTAAGAGCCAGAGAAAGGCTTACTTACAGCCCAGCTCGATATTGTTTTCAGCAGCATATTTCATGCTGTCTTCCTCAATCAACGCATTGATAACTTCGCTATCAGTTGGCTTATAGTCGGAAATCATGTTCCATGTTTCGGCAGTAGCATCCCATTGCAGAACGCCAACCGTACCTGGTCCACCGTGGTTTTCACAGGTAACAGTAAAGGTTGGGCCAAAGTTCGGCATTCCCTGCGCAGTCATGATTTCTTCGTTGATGACCAAAGCTTCCATGCCATCACGCATCATAACAGAGGTGATGTCTTTGACGCCGTGAATGGACTGAGCCACTTTCACAGCTTCAACTGCAAGCATCGCTGCATAGAGGCCACGGTTATAGACAACCGTACCAAGTTGGTCGCCCGCGCCTGCTGCTTTACCCGCGTCAACAACGTATTTTTTCAGGTCGTCGTAGACCGGGAAATCGGAACCCGTTGAGTGGAAAGATACAGCTTTATAGCCATTCGCCGCTGCGCCAACTGGCTTCACGTCATTTTCAGAACCGGACCACCAGATACCGATGAAGTTTTCCATCGGGAAACGAATGTTTGCAGCTTCCTGAATCGCGGTCGGGTTCATAACACCCCAACCATACATGGTCACATAATCAGGCTTTTCGCGACGGATTTGCAACCATTGCGATTTTTGCTCCTGACCCGGGTGATCCACTGGCAGCAATGTCAGCTTGAAACCGTGCTTTTCAGACAGAATTTCCAGCGTGCGGATCGGCTCTTTGCCGTAGGCAGAGTTGTGATACACCAACGCCAGAGACTTGCCCTTGATGTCACCATCATTGAGTTCCAGCATGTGGTTCACAACAGCGGACGCACCGTTCCAGTAGTTATCCGGATAGTTGAACACGTTGTTAAACACTTTACCATTGGCAGCAGCTGTCCGGCCATAACCCATGGTGTGAATAGGGATGCCATCGACAGCGGCTTTCGGGATCAACTGATAAGTCATGCCTGTGGACAGCGGTTGATAAACCAATGCGCCCATACCTTTAGTGGACTCGTAACACTCAACACCTTTTTCGGTGTTATAGCCGGTTTCGCATTCAACCACTTTGGTCATAACGCCACCGATGCCGCCGTCACGCTCATTTACCAGCGTGAAGTAGTCAGCATAACCGTCAGCAAACGGAATACCACCAGCCGCATATGCGCCTGTACGATAGCTCAGCGATGGGAACACAAGCTCCGCGAGTACTGGGCTTGCCACGGTAATCGCGGCTGCAGCAACAGCTGCAAATTTAGTCATTTTCATGTTAATTTTCCTCCCTAACATGTTTCGACAATAATTCACCCGAGGATCGGGCAATTCTTGATAACCTTCCCTTAGTGCGGGAAAGGCCATAGGCGTAGCTTATCTTTGGCAACCCGCCAAAGAGCAGCCAATCCATGAGGCTCGACGATCAAAAAGATCACGATCAACAACCCCACAATAACAAATTCAAAGTGTGCCGCAATATCTGTAGCCCAGCCCAGCTGTCCAACCATGATATTCTTCAGCAACACCGGTAACAGCACCATAAAGGCAGCACCGGCGAAAGAACCGAACATGGAACCTAGGCCGCCGATAATCACCATGAATACCAGAAGGAAGGATTTCGACATACCGAAACTTTCGCCCACTTCCGCAGCACCAAGGTAGACGCTGAACAACAAAGCACCAGCAACCCCGATATAAAAAGAGCTGACAGCAAAAGCGCTCAGCTTGGCTTTCAGCGGGTTCACCCCAATGATCTCGGCGGCAATATCCATATCGCGGATCGCCATCCATTTACGGCCCGTGTTAGAGCGCGTCATGTTACGCGCCACCCAAGCCAACCCCACCGCAAAAGCAAGGCAGAACAAATAGGCCACCGCAGGCTGCGTGTTCGGCCCCGTTATATAGAAACCAAAGATCGTCCGTTCGGGTGCGCTGATCTGGCCAGAGGCAGAGTAGTTGTAGAACCAAGCAACCTTGTTGAACAACCACACCAGAAAGAACTGGGCTGCCAGTGTGGCAACCGCCAGATAGAAACCTTTGATCCGCAAGCTCGGCAGACCAAATGCAGTCCCCACCAACGCGGTGATAAGCCCAGACAGTAGAATGACAATCACCATGCTCAAATCCGGAAACGAGGTCATCAGCTTATAGGACGAGTAAGCACCCACGGCCATGAAACCACCAGATCCGAGCGACAACTGACCACAATACCCAATCAGAATATTCAGGCCAATAACGGCGATTGCGTAGATGAGGAAGGGCAGCAGGACCGCGCTCGCCCAATAGTCATTCACCATGAAAGGAACCACACAGAAGGCAAAAAGCATCACTGCGTAATATCCTGTCCGATCAAGCTTGATCGGGAAAGTCTGCTCGTCCTTGGAATAGGACGTCTTAAAGTCACCTGCTTCGCGATAAAACATTGATCAAACCCTCTCGATGATTTTTTCGCCGAACAGCCCTTGGGGGCGGAAGACGAGGAATAGAAGCGCCAGCATATAGGCGAACCAATTTTCAGTAGCACCGCCAAGAAACGGCGCGCCAATCAGGAATTCGAACATTTTCTCACCCACACCGATGATCATACCACCGATAATAGCGCCGGGGATCGAGGTGAACCCGCCCAGCATCAACACAGGCAGTGCTTTCAAAGCAATCAGCGAGAGCGAGAACTGCACACCGGATTTAGAACCCCACATAATCCCGGCAACCAGCGCCACAAAACCGGCGATCGCCCAGACGATCACCCAGATGGTGCGCAGGGAGATACCAACCGACAGAGCTGCCTGGTGATCATCCGCAACAGCGCGCAGGGCGCGGCCCGTCTTTGAGTATTTCGAGAACACCACCAGCGATACCACCAGAATTGCTGCAATCACAGTGGCATAAATATCAAGGGTATCCAGATAGAAGCCGTAGAAACCATCACCGCCAAGGAAAGCAGTGCTTTCTTCGATCCAGAGATTGCCCCCTTGTGGAATACCCACATCCATCTTCTTGATTTCGGATCCCCACATCAGATCACCGAAACCTTCCATGAAATAGGCCAACCCAATGGTCGCCATGAAAAGAATGATCGGTTCCTGATTAACCAGATGTTTGAGAATGAACCTTTCCACTATGTAGGCAAACAGGATCATCACCCCCAACGACATCAAGATCGCGACAAAGGCAGGCAAATGCCAGCCAAAGTGATGCAATTCGGTTCCGAATATCGTGTTGATCAGATGCGCGAAAGGCACCTGCCCGTTTTGGAAACCAACCAACGTCATCGCTGCGAACAGCGCCATCACGCCTTGGGCATAGTTGAAAATACCGGAGGCTTTGAAAATCAGCACAAAGCCCAGTGCAACGAGGGAATACATTACCCCGGCCATCAAGCCGTTGAGGAAAACTTCCACTCCAAAATAGAAACCAGCGCTCATTGGGTGTTCTCCATCAAATTCATAAGTCTAGTCATGTGCCACCCCCAAATACGCGTCGATCACGTCTTGATTGGCCTGCACTTCTGCAGGTGTTCCGTCACCAATTTTCTTACCGTAATCCATCACAACAACACGGTCGGCGATATCCATCACCACCCCCATGTCATGTTCGATTAGGGCAATTGTAGTGCCAAATTCGTCATTCACATCCAGAATAAAGCGGGACATGTCCTCTTTTTCCTCGACGTTCATACCGGCCATTGGCTCATCTAGCAGTAACAGGCTGGGTTCTGCCGCCAAGGCACGCCCCAACTCCACCCGCTTTTGCAGGCCGTAAGGCAAGCGCCCGACAGGTGTTTTACGAATGGTCTGAATTTCCAGAAAATCAATGATCTTCTCGACTTTCTCGCGGTTCTCGGTTTCCTCACGCTCGGCCTTGCCCTTCCACAGAACGTGGCTGAGCATGCCGGTTTTGGAATGGGTCAAGCGCCCACACATGATATTGTCCAGCGTGCTCATCCCTTTGAACAAAGCGATGTTCTGAAAGGTCCGCGCAACCCCCTGCGCCGCAATCTGGTAAGGCCGCAAAGGTCCGCGTTTTTTGCCGTGGAACAGCACTTCACCCTCTTGTGGGTGATAAAAACCGTTGATCACGTTCAGCATTGAGGATTTCCCGGCACCGTTGGGGCCGATGATCGCGCGAATTTCACCTTCACGAATATCAAAGGAAATATCCTTGATTGCCACAACCCCGCCAAAGCGCAGGGTAATGTTTTTCATTTCCATCACCGGCGCACCAATGGTACGTCCATCCGGCGTGGTGTATGTCTCGACATTGCTCATTTGATTTATTCCGCCGCTATCTTGTTGCTTACCGGGACCACAGCCGCATCGCGCAGCTGCAAAGTGGCGGAAATGGAGCCTTTGCGGCCATCCTCATAGGTCACCTCGGTGTCCACAAATACCTCTTCCGATCCATCATATAGCCCCGTCAGAAGCACCGCGAATTTCTCCTCAATGATCCGGCGGCGCACCTTGCGTGTACGGGTCAATTCGCCATCATCCGCATCCAGTTCCTTGTGCAGAACTAGGAAGCGGTGAATTTGACAACCCGACAACATTTCATCCTCAGCCACAGATTTGTTTACCTCTTCCACATGATCGCGGATGGTATCGAGAACCCGTGGGTGCCCCGCCAATTCCTGATAAGACGCATAGGCAATGTTGTTGCGTTCCGCCCAGTTACCCACAGCAGTCAGGTCGATGTTGATAAAGGCCGTACATTTTTCGCGCCCATTGCCAAAAACCACGACCTCAAGAATGTCAGGGAAGAATTTCAGCTTATTCTCAACAAACTTGGGTGCAAACATCGCCCCATTTGCAAGTTTACCAACATCCTTGGCCCGGTCGATAATCCGCAAATGGCCGCTTTCTTTCTCAAAGTAGCCCGCATCACCCGTGGCGACCCAGCCCTCGGCATCTTTGGTGTCCGCGGTGCTTTCGGGGTTATTGTAGTATTCCTGAAACACACCGGGAGAGCGGTAGAATACTTCACCGTTGTCTGCGATCCGCACCTCGACACCGGGGCTTGGTACGCCAACCGTATCTATACGCACTTCACCGTCTGGCTGTTGGGTAATGTAAACACAGCCCTCGGTCTGGCCATAAAGCTGTTTGAGGTTGATCCCCAAGGAGCGGTAAAAATCAAAAATTTCCGGACCAATGGCCTCGCCCGCTGTATAGCCAACACGGATATTGGTCAGGCCAAGCGTATTTAGCAGCGGCCCGTAAATCAGCGCCTTACCGATTTGATACTTCATCTTGTCTGCAGCGGAAACCGGTTTGCCATCCAGCAACGCCGGACCCACCTTTTTCGCATGGTCCATGTATTTGCGGAACAATTTGCGTTTGAAATCGCTCGCATCTTCCATGCGGATCATCACCGAGGTCAGCAAACCCTCAAAGAAACGCGGCGGTGCAAAGAAATAGGTCGGGCCGATTTCCCGCAGATCATGCTGCATGGTTTCTTCGCTCTCGGGGCAACCAACACAAAACCCGGCCCAGCAAGCCTGCGCTACGGAAAAAATGAAATCGCCGATCCATGCCAGCGGCAGATAAGCAAGGACGATATCGGTTTCATTCAAATTGTCGAATTCGCAGGAGTTCTTGGCGGACATCAACATATTGTAGTTGGACATAACCACGCCCTTGGGCCGCCCTGTGGTGCCCGATGTGTACAGCATTACGCAGGTATCTTCTGGCGTCAGGCCAGCGACACAACGGTCAAGTTCAGGCTGGTATTCGTCACGCTTGACGCGCCCTGTTTCCTGAATGGTATCAAGGGCGTGCAGGGTTGTGTGATCGTACTTGCGCAGCCCGCGACGATCCACATAAACCACATGCTCCAGACCGGGGATCCGATCCTCGATCTCTAGAATTTTATCGACCTGTTCTTGGTCCTCTACAATAGCAAATCTGGCGCCACAATGGTCTAGCACATAGGCCATTTCGTCAGCCACGGCGTCTTTATAAACCGGTACAGGCACCGCGCCAACGTGTTGTGCTGCCAGCATGGCCCAATAGAAATGGGGGCGGTTACGCCCGGCAATCGCAACATGATCGCCTTTTTTCATACCAAGGTCCAGAAAACCCAAAGCCATTGCCTCGACTTCCGAGCGCACTTCTGACCATGTCCAGCTTTGCCAAATACCGTATTCTTTTTCCCGAAACGCAGGGCGATCGGCGAATTTGGTTGCATTGCGCGCCAGCAGCTTTGGAAAAGTATCCAAATCCTGTTCCAGAGTTCTTCCTTCAATCACGCAGCTTTCCTCCCGGTTGATCCACATACCTATCAATAGTACCCATGCCCTAGCATGATTCCCATGGGCATTAAGTCGAGTTGGAACCTCGCCGTCAATTAATTCATAAATTTTTCTACAATGTTTCGAATTGTAACAAACATATTAATCTCTGGTCAGACCCGCACCTGCGGTGTTAGCGGTAGGGCATGAACACCGATCAGGAAATGATGCGATCAGGGCTGAATCTGATTCAGCAGGCTTTGTCGATTTACAACAGCGATATGCTGCTGACTGTTTCCAATCAGCCATTTCAGGAATTATTCAACCTGCCCGACAGGCTGGTCGCACCGAACGCGCGCTTTGATCAAACCTTGCGGCATCTGGCGCTGAATGGTGAATATGGCGACGTGGAGGATGTAGATGCTTTTGTCCAATCCAAGATCGATCAAGCGCTCGCGTTTGAGCCCCACTACATGGAACGCCAAAGATCTAACGGTCGCTGGATTTCAGTTGAAGGCAGCCCTTTGAATCAGGGCGGGTGGGTAACCGTTTACACTGACATTACGGAGATCAAACAACAAGAAGCCCTGCTAAGCTCGAATTCCGAAAAGCTAACTGGTCAGTTGTTGCGCCGTTCCGAACAATTGACCCAATCAAATCGCGAGCTGGCCGCCACTGTCAGCGCACTGGAAGAGGCCAAACGCCAACTGACCGAATCCGAGGCCCGCACCCGCATGACCTCGGAAATGACCCCTGCCCATATTGCGCATCTGGGTCGCGACCAAATTTATACTTATTCCAACCGCCGCCTGCGCGAGGTGATATCCAACCGTCCGATTGATATTGTCGGCCTCAGTGCCGAACAGGCACTCGGACCTGAGGCCTATAGCAAAGTCAAACCCTATCTGGAACAGGCTTTTGAAGGCGACCCATCGGTTTTCGAGTTCGACATGGACAAGGGTACACGCCGTGTACGCGTGGCTTTTACCCCCGACCACGGCCCGGAGGGGACTGTTGTCGGGGCCTATGTTCTGTCTATGGATATTACCCAGGAGGCCCAGGCCCGCGCCATACTGATGCAGACCCGCAAACGCGAATTAGCGGCACAGCTCGCCAGCGGTTTGGCGCATGATTTTTCTAACCTTCTGACAATCATTCTAGGCCTGCAAGGCCAGATTGAACGCATACCCGGCCTACCCCTCAAAGCACTGGAAGCAATCGCAACAACCAAGGCTGCTGCCCTGCGCGGCGGTGCTCTGCTTGACCGGCTCTCGGATGTATCGGGGCGCCGCGAACTGGTGATCAGCACAGTACAGATTGACGATCTGTTTGAGGACGTACGCGCCCTTGCGGCGGCAACCCTTCCGGCCGGGATTACGCTCGAGCTGCGCAATGAAGGCGTGACGGACCCGGTGCTTTTGGATCACGGTTTTCTACAGGATGCGCTGATCAACATGATCCTGAATGCGCGGGATGCCATTGAAACAGCAGGAATAATTACTTTGTCTGCGCGGGAACGGGGCGGGACATGGTTGGAAATTCAGGTGTCGGATACCGGTCAGGGCTTTAGCGAAGAAGCTCTTGAATGTGCTCTTGATCCGTTTTTCACCACTAAAGCCAGCGAAGGTTCCGGCCTTGGCCTAACAATGATCTACGACTTTGCCCAACTGTCCGGCGGGCGCTTGCGCATCGAAAACACCGCCGCAGGCGCGCTGGTTACGGTACGATTACCGCTGCGTTTTTCCGGTGCCAAAGGAGCGCCCGGACTGGTTCTGCTGGTCGAAGATGTCCCGCAAATCCGCGTTGCTGTGCGCGCCATGCTGCGCGACATCGGCCACACGGTTCTAGAGGCGGACACCCCCGGTGAGGCCCTGACACTGGCACGACTTCCTGGCATCACGCATGTGCTCTCTGACATCATGCTCGGGGACGCCACCACCGGCATTGAAATGATCGCGCAAATGCAGGAAAATGGTCTGAAAGTGCCTGTCACAATGATGACCGGCCTGCCAAAAACAGCCCCCCAGCGCCAAGCCGCCGAGGCGTGTTTCACAGTCTTGTCAAAACCCTTCTCGTCAGCCCAGCTGAACGCCATATTCGAGGCAATCAACCCATGACCGCGCCCCTGATAACCATTCTCGATGACGAACCACAAATCCGCCTGATGCTTGCCACCGCGCTGGAGGATGCCGGATTTCGCACCGCCGGCTTTGGCCGCGCCACCGAATTTGAGGCGGCATTATCGAAAATGAAACCCGACATTTGCCTCGTTGATCTGGGCCTGCCCGACAAAGACGGGCTGGCGCTGGTGCACCGTCTGGCAGTGGAACAGGGGGCGGCAATCATCATCATATCCGGACGTTCACGCGTGCAGGATAAAATCACCGGTCTGGAACTCGGGGCCGATGATTACATCTCCAAACCTTTTGACCCTGCCGAAGTCGTCGCTCGCGCCCGCGCCCTGTTGCGGCGCGGCAGATCCAGCAGCAGCCAAAAGGCCAGTACAGCGGAATTTGCGGGTTGGAAGGTAGATTTCGATTTGTTTCAACTGAAAGCAGAGGACGGCGAGATCTCTTCGCTCTCGCATGCAGAAGGCGAGGTTCTGAAGCTCTTCTTAAACTCCCCCAACCGTTTGATAACACGTCAGTATATGCAAGAAACCCTTGGCGGAATGGCCGGTGAAAGTTTTGATCGCGCCATGGATGTACGGGTCTCGCGCCTACGGACCAAGCTGCGCGAAGACCCAAAAAACCCGCGCCTGATCAAAACCATCTATGGAGCGGGGTATATCTTTCTGGGGGATGTGATCTGGGGCTAGGTGGTTAGGGCCGGAACTTATTTTTAAGGCTACTTGCTGCAATTTTCATTCTGTGTTTCCTTTCTTGAAACAAGGACACCTCCGATGACCCATTTGAATTCCCGCCCATGGGTGCCAAGCGCCTGTGACGCTCTGGTACAAAAATATGCTGGCGAAACTGCCAAACGCAGCAGCGGTGAAACGGCTGCTCGTCTGACGGGATTGGCCAAATCCAACCGTCGGATTCACGAGAGTGACTGCTTCAACCTCAACCCCGCCACCAACGCCATCAACCCACGCGCGGCGGCGTTTCTAAATGCCGGATTAAGCGAGCGCCCGTCCTTGGGCTATCCGGGCGATAAATACGAGGTCGGCCTTGAGGCGATCGAGGAAATCGAGGTGATTACCGCAGAGCTTTGCGCCGAAGTTTTCAACGCCAAATTTGCTGAAATCCGCGTGCCCTCCGGCGCAATTGCCAATCTTTATGCTTTCATGGCTACTTGCAGGCCCGGCGACAGCATCATCGCACCCCCCGCCAGCATTGGTGGCCATGTTACCCACCATATGGCCGGATGCGCCGGGCTTTACGGGCTGAAAGTGTATCACGCGCCGGTTTACGCCGACGGCTACACGGTGGATATCGACGGGTTGCGCGCCCTAGCAAAATCAACCCACCCCAAGCTGATCACCATCGGATGCAGCCTGAACCTGTTCCCGCATCCGGTTGGCGAAATTCGCACAATTGCCGATGAAGTGGGGGCAAAGCTGCTGTTTGATGCAGCCCATCAATGCGGCATCATTGCCGGGGGAGTCTGGCCCGATCCGCTGGCCGAGGGCGCGCATCTGATGACTATGAGCACCTATAAATCGCTCGGCGGCCCCGCAGGTGGCTTGATCGTCAGCAACGAAGCCGAAATTGCGGAGCGTCTTGATGCCATCGCCTTCCCCGGCATGACCGCAAATTTTGATGCGGGCAAATCGGCGGCTCTGGCTATGACAATGCTCGACTGGCGCGATCATGGTGCCGGTTATGCGCAAATGATGGTGGATGTGGCGCAGGCTTTCGCCGCCAGGCTCGACGCCCTCGGCATACCCGTATTTTCCGGCACTGGCGGATTTACCCAATCCCATCAGTTCGCAATCAAGGCGGCCCAATACGGCGGAGGCCAAACAACCGCCAAAGCTTTGCGCAAGGCGGGCTTCCTGACCTGCGGCATTGGCCTGCCGATTGCCGAGATTACCAATGATCTGAACGGTTTGCGAATCGGTACGCCAGAAATCGTGCGCTTCGGGGTAACAGTTGAAAATGTCGGCCCGATTGCGGAATTATTCGCCAAGGCATTATCTTCGGACAGACCGGAAACTCTTGCCTCGGAAACCGCCGCGCTACGGGCCGATTTTACCAAACTACACTACGTCAATTTGTAAACACGCTATTTTGCCGCCACTGCCTCGGCTTTCACTGCTGAAAACTTGAACTCCGGTATCTTGCCAAACGGGTCTAACGCCGAATTGGTCAGGATATTCGCCGCAGCCTCCACATAGGCAAAGGGCAAGAATACCATGCCTTGCGCCACGGCCCGATCGGCGCGCGCCATGGTCACGATACTGCCCCGCTTGGTCGTCAGCCGGATCATGCCGCCGAAATCTATCCCCAAATCCCGCAGGGTTTTGGGGTGCAGGGAACAATTCGCCTCCGGCTCCATCGCATCGAGTACTTTCGAGCGCCGTGTCATAGAACCGGTGTGCCAATGCTCCAACTGCCGCCCTGTGATCAGGATCATCGGATATTTTTCATCCGGCGTATCATCAGGGGCAACAATACTGGCGGGGGTGAACTTGGCGCGGCCCTCGGGGCGCGGAAATCCATCACCGAAAACAATAGCTTGGCCGGGATCATCGAAAGACAGGGACGGATAGGTCACCGTTTCCCGCTCCAGCCGCTCCCAAGTGATATTGTCCAGTGATTTCATCCCCAGCTTCATCTCGGCAAAAACCTCGCGCGGGTGGGAGTAGCCCCAGTCCAGCCCGAGCCGCGCGGCCAGATCGGTGGTGATCGCCCAATCCTCACGCGCCTCACCCGGTGGCGGCACCGCTGTTCTGCCCATTTGCACCTGACGGTTGGTATTTGTCACCGTGCCGGTTTTTTCTGCAAAAGCCGTGGCGGGCAGGATCACATCTGCATAATTTGCGGTTTCGGTAAGAAAAATATCCTGCACCACCAGATGATCAAGAGTTGCCAGCGCGGCGCGGGCGTGTTCCACATCCGGATCAGACATGGCGGGATTTTCGCCCATGATATACATGCCTTTGATGTCGCCCGCGTGAATGGCATCAATCATCTCGACCACTGTCAGGCCCTTTTCAGCGCCGAAATCCACCTCCGAATTCCAGATATCATTAAAGGCTGAGCGCACTCCGTCATCTGTAACCGTCTGATAATCAGGTAAAAACATCGGGATCAACCCCGCATCAGAGGCCCCCTGCACGTTATTTTGCCCGCGCAGCGGATGCAGACCGGCACCGGGCCGCCCCACCTGCCCCGTCATCAGCGCAAGGCTGATCAGGCAGCGTGCGTTGTCGGTGCCGTGAATATGCTGTGAGATGCCCATGCCCCAGAAGATGATGGAGCTTTCGGACGTGGCGAATTTTCTGGCCACAGTACGTATTGTCTGTCTCTTATACA
>JAHRVG010000100.1 GCA_019090795.1 Paracoccaceae bacterium
CGGACCTGAACTGAAGCTGCATCAATGTGGCCTGCCGAAAAAGATGGCGCTGGAGCTGTTCAAGCCGTTCATCTATTCGCGGCTTGAGGCCAAAGGCCTGTCTTCCACAGTGAAGCAAGCCAAGAAAATCGTTGAAAAAGAACGCCCCGAGGTTTGGGATATTCTGGACGAGGTTATCCGCGAGCATCCTGTGCTGCTGAACCGCGCGCCAACCCTGCACCGTTTGGGCATTCAAGCCTTCGAACCCACCTTGATTGAGGGTAAAGCCATCCAGCTGCACCCGCTTGTGTGTTCCGCGTTTAACGCCGACTTTGACGGTGACCAAATGGCGGTTCACGTTCCTCTGAGCCTTGAGGCCCAGCTGGAAGCTCGCGTTCTGATGATGTCGACAAACAACGTTTTGTCGCCGTCAAACGGTAAGCCGATTATCGTTCCCTCGCAGGATATGATTTTGGGTCTTTACTATATCACCATGGAGCGCGAAGGCCTTAAGGGCCAAGGCATGGTGTTCTCCAGCCCACAGGAAGTCGAGCACGCGCTTGATAATGATCTGGTACATTTGCACACAAAAATCGTCTGCCGGATGGATCAGGTTGATGACGAAGGCAACGTTATTTCTGTGCGGTTTGATACCACACCGGGCCGTGTTCGTTTGGGCACCAAGCTGCCGCTGAATGCGAAGGCTCCGTTTGACATTGTTAACCGCTTGTTGCGTAAAAACGAAGTCGGCGAGGTGATCGACGTTGTTTACCGCTATTGTGGTCAAAAAGAGTCGGTCATCTTTTGTGACCAGATCATGACCCTTGGTTTCCGCGAAGCGTTCAAGGCAGGGATTTCGTTCGGTAAGGACGATATGATCATTCCAGATAACAAATGGGCTATCGTGGATGACACCCGCGAGAGCGTAAAAGAATTCGAGCAACAGTATCTCGATGGTCTGATTACTCAGGGTGAGAAGTACAACAAAGTTGTCGATAGCTGGTCCAAATGTTCCGATGCGGTTGCCGATGCGATGATGAACGAAATGTCTTCGGTGAAACATGCGGATGACGGTTCCGAGTTGGAACCTAACTCTGTTTATATGATGGCCCACTCGGGCGCGCGTGGTTCCCCTGCACAGATGAAACAGCTGGGCGGGATGCGCGGTTTGATGGCGAAGCCAAACGGCGAGATCATCGAGACACCGATTATTTCGAACTTTAAAGAAGGCCTGACGGTTCTCGAATACTTCAACTCTACCCACGGTGCGCGTAAAGGCCTTGCGGATACGGCGTTGAAAACCGCGAACTCTGGTTATCTGACCCGTCGTCTGGTGGATGTTGCGCAAGATTGTATCGTGCGCGAAATCGACTGTGGTACCGACAAGGGTATTACAGCACAAGCTGCTGTGAATGATGGCGAAGTTGTTGCCACTCTGGCCGAGCGTTTGCTGGGCCGGACGACCAACGAAGACGTGATCCACCCCAAAACCGGTGAAGTGATCTGTGAACGTGGTACGCTGATTGACGAGCGTATGGCCGACACGATCGATACGGCTGATCTGGCAACGGTTCAAATTCGTTCTCCGCTGACATGTGAAGCGAATGACGGTATTTGCGCCACCTGTTACGGTCGCGATCTGGCACGGGGCACGCAAGTGAACCCGGGCGAGGCCGTGGGCATCATCGCGGCTCAGTCAATTGGCGAGCCGGGCACACAGCTGACAATGCGGACGTTCCACATTGGCGGTATTGCGCAGGGTGGTCAGCAATCCTTCCAGGAAGCGTCGCAAGATGGCAAGATCGAATTGCGCAATGCGATTTGGCTGGAAAACCGTGATGGCGAGATCATTGTCATGAACCGGAATACAGAAATGGCTGTAATCGACGAAAACGGTGTAGAGCGGGCGTCCTACAAGCTGGGATACGGTACCAAACTGTCGGTCAAAGATGGTGACAAGGTTAGCCGTGGCGACAAGATGTTTGAATGGGATCCATATTCCTTGCCGATCATTGCGGATAAGGCCGGTAGTGCCAAGTTCATTGATCTGGTTTCCGGTATTTCTGTGCGGGACGAAACCGATGACGCGACCGGCATCAGCCAGAAAATCGTGACTGATTGGCGTTCTGCGCCAAAAGGCGGCGATTTGAAGCCTGAAATCGTAATCGTCGATAAAGATGGTGAATTGATGCGCAATGACGCCGGCAACCCTGTTGCCTACGCCATGTCGGTTGATGCCATTCTGTCGGTTGAAGACGGTCAGGACGTTCAAGAAGGTGACGTGGTTGCGCGTATCCCACGTGAGGGTGCCAAAACCAAGGACATCACCGGTGGTCTGCCGCGTGTTGCGGAGCTGTTTGAGGCGCGACGTCCCAAAGACCACGCGATCATCGCTGAAATTGATGGTTACGTGCGCTATGGTCGCGACTATAAAAACAAACGTCGCATCAGCATCGAACCTGCGGATGAAAACCTGGAGAACGTTGAATACATGGTACCCAAGGGTAAGCACATTCCTGTTCAGGAAGGTGACTTTATCCAAAAGGGTGAGTACATCATGGACGGCAACCCGGCTCCGCATGACATCCTGAACATCATGGGTGTCGAGGCGTTGGCGGATTACATGATCGACGAAGTGCAAGACGTTTATCGCCTGCAAGGGGTTAAGATCAATGATAAGCACATCGAAGTGATTGTGCGTCAGATGCTGCAAAAGTGGGAAATCTCCGCGTCCGGTGGCACTACCTTGCTGAAGGGCGAGCATGTCGACAAAAGCGAGCTGGAAGAAATCAACGCTAAGGCAATCGCCGACGGTCGCGAACCAGCCGCTGGTGCACCGATCCTACTCGGGATCACCAAGGCGTCGTTGCAAACCCGTTCGTTTATCTCGGCGGCCTCCTTCCAGGAAACCACGCGGGTTCTGACCGAAGCGTCGGTTCAGGGTAAGCGCGACAAGCTGATTGGCCTGAAAGAAAACGTCATTGTTGGCCGCCTAATTCCGGCGGGTACCGGTGGCGCTACGCATCAGATCAAGAAAATTGCCGCTGATCGTGATGCCGTGATCATCGAAGACAATCGCGAACAAGCAGAGGCAGCAGCTGCGCTGATGGCTCCGGTTGAGGACGATACGATAGCTGATCCAATGGCTGCGTTTGCTGACACCGGTGATGTCATGGGTGAAGATCTGGGTGTTGATTTTGGAACCGGCGGTGACGGTACAGAACAACCAATTTAAGATTGGATTGATGTAATTTTAAAGCCTCGCAGGAACCTGCGGGGCTTTTTGTTTTGGCAATCTTGACAGTATGGCAATGCCGCCCAATGGTGGAAGTTCAGACAAAGATAGGGTGCCCAGATGCCAGCAAAAGAAAATCAAGTCGTCGGGTTGGTCCGGTTCTCCTATATTTCCAAGGGGGGTTTTTTGCACAGCAGCAATCCCCAAGAGGAACAGGAGCGCAAGATTTTCGCCCAAGATCGCATGGAGCGCCGTTTTCAGTTCTTTGAAAATCTGGCGTTGCGTTCGTTGCTGCATCAAAATGATCAGGATTTTCGCTGTATCTTTCTTGTGTCCAAAAGTCTTCCCAAAGAATACCGCGAGCGCCTAGAGGATTTGGTCGCTCCGCTTAAAGGGGGGGTGGTAATGGAACGTCCGTTCATGCCCCAATATCGCGCTATACGGGCCTGCTATGACACGCTTCGTGACGAGGCCTATAAATATTTTACCTCATTCCGGCTGGATGATGATGATATGCTGGACGTTGGTTTTATCGAACGAATCCGCAAAATGCTGCCCCCAGTCGCCCGAGACAAGAATGATGGTGAACCGGTTGTTCTAGCCTTTAATAAGGGGTTGTTTCTGGAGGTTGGCACCAAAGGTAACCGAATTTTCGATGGTTGTGAGCGGACGCCTTTGGGAATTGGCACGGCGATGATTACGCCGCTCAAAAACAGCGGAAAGAACATCTATTCTCGCAACCATCGCAAATTACCGGCGTTTTTCAACACTTTTTCTGAGGTGAGCACTCCAACCTGGATTCGAACCATACATGTAGATAACGACTCGATACCAGAGTTTACTGGTACTCTGGACAACCACACCGAAACAGAAATCAATGCCCAATTGACGGATAGTTTTGGCATCAGTCGCAAAGAACTGATGCTTTTCAAACCCTGAACAGATGGGCCTTGAGCGTTTCGGAGTTATGTCGTGGCGCTTTAAAATTCAACCCCGATTTGCGCCTTGATACCTGCACGGAAAGGATGTTTGACCAGTTCCATTTCCGTTACCAGATCGGCAACCTCGATCAGCTCGTCACGTGCATTGCGTCCGGTCAGAACCACATGGGTCATCTCTGGCTTTTCCTCGGCAAGGAACTGAACGACCTCGTTAATATCCACATAACCATAGCGGATTGCGATGTTGATCTCGTCCAGCAGAACCATTTTATTGCTCTCGTCCAAGATTAATTCCTTGGCCTTGAGCCAAGCTGCCTGCGCCATTTCTGTATCGCGGGCTTTGTCTTGGGTTTCCCAGGTAAAGCCTTCGCCCATTGTGTGAAACGAACATATGTCCTGAAATTTCGCCAGGATCATATCCCGTTCACCCGTGGACATGCCACCTTTGATAAACTGCACGACACCGCATTTCATATCATGGGCAATACAACGAAAAATCATCCCGAAAGCAGCAGAGCTTTTGCCTTTGCCTTTGCCGGTATGAACGATGATCAAGCCCTTTTTGTCGGTCTTGGTCGACATAATTTTATCCCTTGCGGCCTTCTTCTTGACCATCTTCATCGCGTGGCGGTCGGTATCTTCGGTCATGGCGTTCTCCTTTTGACAGAGGGTCAGCATGTCGGGTTCTTCTGGGTTAGGCAAGAGTGCATAGCACAAAAAAAGGCAGGGCCAAGATGGCCCTGCCTAACTGCAGAGAAACCCAACATGGGGACGAAAGCGATTACTCTGCAGGAACCGCGTGTGTCGATTTGTCTGGCCCGAAGTGCAGAGCATTCAAGCGCAGTATCAGACGGATCATTGCAATCTGGAATAACAGTGCAACCGCTGTAAAAGCCCAGTAAACGATAGAGAACTTGTCAACCAGAAGGGCGCCAACCAAACCTTTGTTGATGAAGAAATGTAACATTACCGACAGGGCAACACCGGGGCAGATCAGCGCATAAGATGCCGCAGAACGTCTGGTGCCGAGCAGAAACTGGGCGGCGTAGTCTTGGCGTTTCAGGATCAGTAGCCCGAAAAGGCCGAACAGCACCTGTACGGACAAAAGCTTGGAAAGGAACAGCAACGTGTCGCCGGGGCTATTGTGGCTCTGGAAATGGACGTGCAATCCGTGATCTTGCCGCATGATCAGAATGCCCAGAACTGTCAGCATTGGAATAACGATCAACAGCGTTGGGGCTGATTCGGCGGCTGCGCCGTGTTCCATCATCGCACGAAGCCCAAGGAACATTGCCAACAGCGCGATGACTGCTGAGGTGATGAAAAAGAAGGTGGAGAGTACAACAGCAGTGCCGACGATTGCTGGTGATATGCTCATAGCCGCAGGGGCTGACAAACCAACACCTACCATAGCAAAGGCAAAGGCAGGGAGCATCTGAGCAAAGGAGTTATTTGCAGCACAGCTAAAGCCACCGGAAACCAGAACCCGCCCCATAAAGCCGGCCATCATCCGCAAGGTCAGAACACCGATTGCTACAAAGGCAATCATTGCTAATGGGAACAGGTATTCAACGATGCTCCACAAGTTGGGAACAAAGACCAGACCGACGATAAAGCCAACGTTAACGGTCATTGCTAAGGCCAATGGCATCGCCATCACCTGTGTTTGAGCATTAGAAGTTTGGTGACTTGGGAAACTATCGTGCTTTTTGAACTCTTTGAACTGAAGTAGGTTCCACACCAAAAGACGGATGTTCATAAAGGTGAAAAACAGGATGCCGAGTATAGCGACGGCAATCATAGCCTGACCCAGTGTATCGGTTTTGTCGAAGAAGGCGATGATATCTTCAAATACCGGTACAGGTTTTCCGGGGTGGGGTACCCAAAACATCAGGTACATGAAGAAAGTGACAACCAAACCACCGGCGCCAACCGAGGCAAGGAAGTAGAGCGGGGAATATTTTTCCCCCAAATTATTTGGCATTTTGAAAAGCATGATAGCCTCCAGTCATATTCGTTATTCTGAATATAAAATGAGGGGACCTTTCTGGTATTGATCGAGATCAAATGGAAATTCAAAATTTCCAAAAAAAATTATTTCTGTGTTCGCATAGTTGAAGAGTGACAAGCAGTATTTACCTATTTGACCGTAGCGGTGGAAATGCGCACGCTTAAAGGTCTGATTTTCCTGAATCGGATTTATGTGCCGTTACCTCAATTTCGATCTTCATTGCCGGGTCAATCAGCCCCGCTGAAATCATGGTAGCGGCTGGGCGCGTTTTGCCAAAGGCAGCTTTTAGGGCAGGCCAACAAGCCTCAAAATCATCAGCATTGGGTAGAATATAACGGACACGGACAACATCGGCAAAACCTGCTCCTGCCTGTTTCAAGGCCCAGTCGATATTGCGCAGTGTTTGTGCCGCCTGTTCGCCAGGTTCAGGTGAAATTTCCATGGTTACATAATTATAGCCGGTGGTGCCTGAGACAAAAACCCAGTCACCCTCGACAACGGCACGGGAATAGCCAATTTTTGCCTCATAGGGGGAGCCTTGGGAAATAAGTTTGCGCATATCACCCCTAAATCAGCGTGTGGGAACCGGTGTGCCGCCACTGTAATCGTAAAACCCCCGGCCGGATTTACGACCAAGCCATTGAGCCTCGACATATTTAACCAGCAACGGGCAGGGGCGATATTTGTTGTCGGCCAGCCCATCGTGCAGCGCATTCAAATTCGCCAACACAATATCCAGACCAATAAAATCTGCCAGCTCCAGCGGCCCTAGGGGGTGATTTGCACCGAGCTTTAGGGATTTGTCGATATTTTCGACCGTGCCAACACCCTCGTAAACCGCGTAAATGGCCTCGTTTATCATTGGCATCAGAATTCGATTGACGATGAAGGCAGGGAAATCTTCGGAAACTGAGGTGGTCTTGCCAAGGGTTATGCACATATCCTCAACTGTTTTGAATGTCGCTTCATCGGTGGCAATGCCGCGAATCAACTCCACCAACTTCATAACCGGTACCGGTTTCATAAAGTGCATACCCATAAAGCGTTCCGGGCGATCCGTACGCGAGGCAAGGCGGGTAATCGATACCGCCGAGGTTGTCGAGGTTAGGATGGTATGAGGCAGAAGGTGTGGTACTAGTTCTTGAAAAATCTGACCCTTAACCGCTTCATCCTCAGTGGCTGCTTCGACGATCAGATCGCTGGCCGCGACGGTGGGTAAACTGTCCGCAAGCACTATATTAGCCAAGGCAGGGGCTTTATCGTCGAGTTTTAGCGCGCCCACTTTGATGCCCTGATCCAGACTGTCGGCGATTTTCTGCGGTGCCGCCTCCAGTATCACGCGATTGTTATCAAACAGGATAACGGTGAATCCGGCGGTCGCAAAAACCTGTGCAATGCCAATTCCCATTGGGCCTGCGCCAACAACGCCCACTGTCTTAATGTCCATATTCTCGGCCTCTTTGCTGTTGGGCGAACAATACACCTCTTTTTGTTGGGTGCAACATGACAAGGATCATAGCGACACAAAAGTGGCGTGTGCACTGTGCCCAAAACCCCGCCACCCCAAGTGTGCGTACCATCTAACAAGACCAAGGAAACAAGTAATGCGTGTCCAACCCAAAGCAATCAAGCACTATCCCTTATTTATTAGGGGGTTCTTTGCCAAACAGAAAAGCACCTACGGCGAAGTGTTGCTGCCGGGTATGTTGTGGGGGCGTTCAAAATGGGTATTTGCCTCGGTGGCACTGCTTTATGGGGCGTTAAACCGGAAATCCTCGCCCCTTGACGGGGTGTTGCGTTCAATCGTGACGGTGCGGGTGTCGCAGATCAACCACTGTGAATTCTGCGTGGATATCAACGGGGCCACATTGCAAAAGCGTGGCGCGAGCGAGGAAAAGATGCTGGCGCTTAAGGACTGGCGTGCTAGCGGAGAGTTTGACGATCAAGAACGGGCCGTGCTGGCATACACCGAGGCCGTGACATACACGGACAGCCAAATCACCGATGAAATGATGCAGGCGTTGCGGGTGCATTTTGATGATGACGGCATTGTTGAACTGACGGGGATGATTGCGTTTCAAAACCTGTCGAGCAAGTTCAACGCGGCCCTCAATATTCCGCCTCAGGGGTTTTGCGAATTGCCGAACCTGAAAACCGACGACTAACGAAAAAGCCCGCCGTAAAAGGCGGGCTAGATATTGTGATTTGAAATCGCCTTACAACGCTTCAGTCAGTTCTGGGACTGCAACGAAGAGGTCGGCAACCAGGCCGTAGTCGGCGACTTGGAAGATTGGGGCTTCTTCGTC
>JAHRVG010000101.1 GCA_019090795.1 Paracoccaceae bacterium
ATGCCATGTTCGCGGCAAAGCTCAGAAACTGGCACGCCACTCTCGGCCTGCTTAAATATCCCCATAATCTGCGCGTCGCTATATCGTTTATTCTTCATTCAAAATCTCCTCAGATATTGTGCCGAGAAAATTCTACGCACGAACACCACTAATTTGGGGGGGGGATTACCGTGATTGCGGGCAATCACCGAGAGGCGCGCGCATTGGCCTTTGCCCCAACCAGAACAGGGGCAGGAGTGCCGATAGCCTTGCGTCTGGCACAATTGTTGCGAACCGCCAACCCTTCTTCGCGATAAAGCCCTTCTCGGCGATTGCGTTGCATTCACCTGTCAGGCAGTGGATATCCTCCTACGGAAAAATATTGTGCAAAGAAACGGTTTGGTAGGAAAGTTGTGAAATGATGGCCTGAAGCAACGGAATGAGTGCCGAATGAATAGCTATGCATCCGATCAGATTGCCTCCGGCCGAATGGTCTGGCTCGACAATCTGCGCCTGATTGTAGGTGTTTTAATCGCCGACTTGCATGCCTCTTTCTACATTGCCGGGCAACCATTTCCAGATTTCAAAACAGCGCAACATGTTGATCCAGTGCTGTTTCGTTCTGTGACCTATGTAGTGCGAGCCAAATTGTTCTTGATAATTTCCCTGTTCCTACTTTGCCAGTCACCGGACCGGCAGTTCCGCAGGTACACTGATATCATACACGAACAATCCAAACGACTTCTCGTACCTTTCCTTTTATGGACAGTATTTTATACATTTTATCCGCTGACAAAGGCGAATCTGTTTGGCTATGAAGGTGCAATATGGTCGGAGTTAACAATTCTTTGGCAGTGGGCACGTTACTTATTGCTGGGTTCTGCTCGATACCTCTTGAATTTCCTACCAACGCTGTTTGGCGTGACATTGTTATTCCCGCTCTACCAGTTTGCCCAGCGCACTCCTTGGTTGTGTTTCATTGTCTTCCTTAAGCACGAGGCCGACATCTGGATATTGGGATACCTGCAATTGATGGACCGTTTTCCCTTCCTCTTGCGCGATGTAAAAGTATTAACTTATGCGGGATACGGCATGGTTCCAGGTGCGTTGGTGGGTTTGATCAAACAGGGGATGGATAATAAACGGCTGAATGATTGTTTATTCTTTGCATTCACGGCAAGCATATCGCTATTTGGATTGAAACTTACTTATTTTTTCACAGTAATTCAGTCCGGAAACTGGCAATATAATTATACGTCGGCGTTTTGGGCCGTTTTCCTAATGCCAATAGTGCTGTTCTTGGCCTGTATGCCCGCTACTCTTCGGAAATGGCCACTGTTCATATCTAGATTGGCCCCTTACAGCTTTGGTATCTATCTTGTGCTTTTGGTTTTCATGGTTCCACTCAAAATCTGGCTTTGGCAGAACAATATGGTTCCCGCAATCAATGTATATTCGAAATTCGTCAGCAACGTCTTAGCAACGAGCTTTACTGTCTGGATGCTGTCCACGCCCCCCTTCCTAGGATGGTCAGTCGGCCTCCGCTTATTGCCAATTCCCGCATTTACAAAACAGTTCCCTATGGATTTACGATGATGAAATCCGAATCTCTGAAAACAATAAGGAGAATATTGTGAAACTTAAAACCGAACAGCATGGAACCATCACAGTTGTGAAACTATGCGAAAACCGGCTGGATGCGGCACTTTCGGTCCGCTTTAAAGAAGCTATGCGCGATATTGTGGATTCCGGCGCAAATGATATTGTCCTAGATCTTGGCGATGTCGCATTTATGGATAGTTCCGGCCTTGGTGCCGTGGTCGCAGTGATGAAGCATATGGGAAGAGAAAAAACTTTTTGCATAGCCGCTCTGACTCCCTCTGTGGACAAGGTCTTCAAGCTCACGCGTATGGATAATGTGTTTAACATTCTAGGTTCTCCCAAGGACGCAATCAGTACAGATATCGCGGCAACCAGCTAAGGCTAGCGAGACCAGATCAAAGGGATAGGAAAGCTTGCTGTACATCACTGATATCAAAAGCCGCCAATCCGCCGTGACAAGCGTGGTTGCAGAAGTTGAAGCCCGACTGAATGCCACAAATTTGGGCAGCGACCTGGTTGGCGAAGTATGCCTTATTTTGGCAGAGGCTCTCAACAACGTCGTGAAACATGCCTACAGGCATGCACAGGACGGCGATATCAACATCAAGGTTTCACTGGTAGATCAGTGGGTAACGATCTCGATCGATGATTTTGGCCCAGAATTTAACATCCCAACGGCCAAAGCTATCCCATCGCCTGATCCTGAAGATTTTGGGTCACTACCCGAAGGTGGATTTGGCTGGAGTCTCATCCAATTGCTAACAGACAGGATCAACCTTCAGCGCGTTAACAACAGAAACCATCTCGAACTCACCAAAAAGATTGTCTGTCCCCGCATGTAAAAAACCAAGAAACTTTAACTAATTCGCTTTCCGGGTTGGATGTATTGGATGTATTGGATGTGAATGCCCATCCTTTCGGCCCATTCCATGAGTTTACCGCTGATGTATTCTGGGCCATTATCAACCCTGATTATCAGCGGCCTGCCTCGCCATTCGATAATCCGGTTTAGGCTGCGGACAACGCGTTCGGAAGGCAGCGAGAAGCCCACCTCGATGCCCAACCCTTCCCGGTTGAAGTCATCCAGTACGTTTAACGTGCGATTGCTGCGCCCGTCAGCCAGTTGGTCGGCCATAAAACCCATTGACCACGTATGATTGGCGGTACCAGGTACTGCTAGCGCATCGGGTTTGTCCCGCTTTAACCGCTTCTTCGGCCTGATCCGCAGGTTCAGCTCCAGATCACAGTAAATCCGGTAGACCCGTTTATGGTTCCAGCCAAATACCTTCACATTATGCAAATACAAAAAGCATAAGCCAAAGCCAAAGGTAACCGCACCATTGATACCGCAGCTTATGCAGCTTGACTGTTCTCGGCACCGACTGGTGCCCAGTTCCACGGCAGCAGTTCGTCCAAGCGGTTGATCTTGTGATCATGGATGCGGTCGAGGAGGTCGGCAAGATAGGCCTGCGGATCACTGCCCATGATGTTCGCCTCACCGTTGTGGCGATCAACGGGTCTTTGGATTTTGTGAACGACCAATTCGCATCCGGCCAAAGATTCCGCATATTGAACATCATGGATTAAGTGACCCGGGAATGCCTTGCTGCTATTCCGGACACATTGATCTCGGGCAGAGGTGTGGTTCGGAACTGACAACGCTTATTGAAAGGCATGGAGCTCCCAGAATGATCGTCAGCCCCTCTCATGGTTCGCACGCAAACCAATGCCGGGCAATGGACGAGTTACTGAATGAGCCTATGTTCCGGAATCACGCCCGTGCCCGCATCGTAACTCGCGACTGGGCTCGTGATTACAATACAAACCGCCCACATTCAGCACTTGGATATAAAAATCCCCGGAAGCCTGCGCCAAACGGCGTATCAACCCCAAAGGCTCTGGTTCAAGCCGGATGACAACTCAGTGGCAGGTCACAATGCCAAATCCTCCAGATGATGCTGAAAAAACTATAGCAGATCTTCGAGACGTTGTTCAGAGTTGTGGGTAAAAGGAATCTGCCGTTGGCAGATACTCAACTGGCTTATATGCGATGCAAGCATCGCGCAGCCAGTACAAGGAAAGCTTGCACAACAAAAAGCAGGGGGATTTTTCCCTAATCTGTTTCCTAGGCCGTTCGCTGATTTGATCCCTGATCCATGACAGAACACCCGTCAAGGACGCTTCGCGCCAGCGAGCTGGTAAACCCTTGACGGACAACCTGTCACGGCTCTTAACGGGATCAGCGAAGCGGCGACGGAAAGCAGAGGAAAAAGGCTACCACCCTGACAAAGAAAACCCGCGCCACATGTGGCAAGGACTTCGTCCCCTTGGGAGTAAGGCAGATACAGGGGAAAGTTAGTCTTTGTTTATCTCAAAATTCATAATCATTTCTGGCCAACTTTCTCCAAACGTAAATCCTTCGACTGCGGAAAGGTGTCCATCTTCCAGAAAGACTAGAAAACCAACAAGAATACTTCCGTTTATTGTGGCCGTGGCCTTGTCCCAGACTAGCCGATCAATGTGCGTTGCAGTTTGAAATTCAGGAATGGTAGGTAGCTCAGTCATAAAACCCTTTCCCGAAAATGACCTTTCACTGTTTTCCACAGTGTCAAAATCGAAGGATTTGTCAAAATACTCTGGGAAGTTTTCGCAAAACTCCCGAAGTACCGATATTTCTAATTTCGTTAACTTGCTCATTGTGAAAATGCCGTTCCTATTTCAGCTATACCATTTACTGCCCTACCGCGGACTGTCACGCCGATGCCTTGAACCGAAACGTCGGTAGAAAACACTCCTCTGGAGTCGACGCTAATTTGGCCGTTGTCTAGTGCGCTTTGAGTGGCGTCCTTGATTGCTCTGGTCGCTTCAATTGGGTTGGAAAACTTTGATAAAAGTCCCTTCAGGCCGTGTTTTGCTAGGTTCCTAGACCCGAAAATGTGGTTTGCGGTCTGTTTTTCTTTGTCACTTGGCTCATCATCATCGTCATCATTATTTGGGTCGCCGTTAGTTCCCCCACCTGATGAGTCTGAACCTGATCCAGAAGACGAACCATCATCACCATCGGATTCACTATGCACCGAGTTGCCGCCGAATATTCCTTGGGCAGTGTCGCCGATTAAACCTGCCACACCTTGGATACCGCCGCCGATAACGCCATTCCAGTTTATTTCGCCGTCATTAAAAAAGTCACTGGCGTATTCGGCGATAGCAAGACCTATGAAACCCAAGCCCAATCCCGTAGCAGTAACCGCCTCGTTTCCATTAGGGTCAAGCTTGTTCACAGGATCGTTGTGTGAATAGGCGTACCTATTCGTCCCCACACCGGGTTGTGTCGGATCGAGCCAGTCCGGTTGAATAAACATTGCTGAGGCTTGCGACGCAAAAATCGCAAAGAGTGTGGTTAGAAAGAGCTTTCTCAAAATACGAAGCATGCAATTCACCTAATACGTGTTTTTATGCTGATACACTACCTCACCTTTGCAGCGGTCGCCAACCTAAAGATTCGGCCTTGTCAAACGCACCTTGGTTGACCCGCTGAAGGTAAGCCAGATAGGGGCGCTGATCTTCTGGAACATCCTGCGCGGTCGGGTATTTCTCGTGAAACTCCGAGCGCAGCAAGTGATAGGCGGCAGTGCCCTTTTTGACCATGATGTAGGCAAACATCGGGTAGTGATCGAGCAGGATATCGGCTACTGCCATTGCGTCGTGATAGCGTTCCTGTTGGATCAATTCTTCGACGATGACGGCGGCGATCACAGCCACAGATTGTTCCGCATCCAGTGGTGCTAGAAAAACACCGTTGGTCACGGCAGTGTCGGTGATTGGCAGCAGATCACGATAATGCTGATCCCGTGCCCGCCCAGCCCCGCTTGTGGCCTCAAGATTGTGCGTGTCGCCCTGATTTCGTCCGTGAACTTCACGAAGACATGCAGAGGTGCCATAGCGGGCGTTACATCCAGCCCCAGCCTTTGACCGAGGATGATGAACAGAAACGGCATGGTGATGCAATTCCCCCGTCGATCTTGGATATAATCTGACAAGAGCTTGTTGCGTACATCCAGCCCGTAAGGGTCATCATGGTCATAGCTGAAGGAGCGGCCATTATTCCAAGCACCTGCCTGATAGATGTAGCGGCGGATTGCCTCTACCTTTGTCCAACTATCGGCATTGGCGGGAAGCATGGCGTTGATGTCGGTCACCATCTGATCGATCTGGACGAGCTGAGCGGCTACATCGATGCTCGGCTCGATCATCCGATCCACCTCGATTTTCACGCGGCCAAAATCGAGGGTATCCATGTCACGGGTGAACAGGTCTCGCACGTCAGCGCGGATACCCTAGGTTTCTCGCCGTTTTTTCTATTCTCCCACGACAAAATTGACCTGAGTTTCATGAGATCAGATGACTTTGTGCACGTCCAGAGAGACGATGCGAAAGGTATCGGTAGTGCACGCGCTTGTTTCCACACAAAGGGCATCGACCTTGCGGTGATGGTTGGGGTGCGACAATGTGTCCACCGCGGCGGACCGCCACCACCCTGACAAAATGGCATGCCGAATGAGCTTACCTATGCAGGGGAAATGGGTTCTGCCGCGAAAGGACCGGACAAAATGTCATGTCTAAGAAGGTGATGAAGTGATCTAACCTACTGTAACTACTCAGTTAATAGTTAAATCGGTCCAGCATTGTGATATACGCTGAGTCGAAAGGGCTGGGGTGTCTTGCCATTAAAGCAGTTGGCTGGATGGTCGCCCAAAGGTTCAAAGGGTGGAGTAATATGCAGCTTAGAGTTCAGTTGTTGTCTTTGGCCACGGTGGCGCTACTAGGCGGAGTTGGCGTGGCGCAGGCGCAGTTCATTGCAGGTGTTAATTCTGAGCAGCGTCCCGTTGACGCGCCTGTAATTACTCAATTCGTAAAAGATTCCGACTGGTATACGCGAGCGTTGACTGGCGTTGAAGCGCCGTATCCGTCAAGTCTGCAATTTCTGGAAGATCAGGGGGCGTGGTTTAATCCATTCACCCGCCCGGGAATGCCCGGCCCATATGATATTCGCGGTTGGCACGCATCCGAATGAGGATTTGCGGCCTGCCATTTTCAGAGTTTCTGGGAAGCCCCAGAGAATACGGTGTGTGCGAGCAGCAGTTCCGCTGCTGGCAGAATGCCAACTATCGAAAAGGACTACTAAGTATGAAAAAATCAGTAAAATCAGCTTTAGCGGCAATTCTGTGCTCGGGGTCTCTTATCGCGACCGCAGCTGTTGCGCAGGATCAGGCCGGCATGAGCGGAATGTCGGGCATGGATGGCATGTCGGGCATGGACGGCATGAGCGGTATGTCGGGTATGGGTGGTATGTCCGGCATGAACGGAATGTCGGGCATGGGTGGCATGAACGGAATGTCCGGCATGAGCGGTATGGCCGGTCCTAGCGGCGGTGGCTGGACGTGTACCCAGTGGAGCTATTCCGGTATGTCCGGCATGAACGGCATGAACGGTATGTCCGGCATGGGTGGCATGAACGGTATGTCCGGCATGAACGGAATGTCCGGCATGTCCGGCATGAACGGTATGTCCGGCATGAACGGTATGTCCGGCATGAACGGTATGTCCGGCATGAACGGAATGTCCGGCATGAACGGTA
>JAHRVG010000102.1 GCA_019090795.1 Paracoccaceae bacterium
AGACAGCCCGAGATCATCCCCGGCACCAAGGCTCACCGAAACGACAACCCCGCCGCCATAGACCGTGTCATGACCGCTGCCCAGCCACACGGCTTCAATTCCGGAAATAGCATCGCCAACAGCATCTCCACCGGTAAAACTGCCGGTTCGAAAATTCAAAACATAGTCTTGGGCACCATTGGGGTATCTGTCACCATACCAAAGCAGGTCATCATCCCCATCCCCGCCATCAATTGTGTCAGCACCGGCATCGCCATAGATTGTATCCCGACCGTCGCCCCCGCGCAGCCAGTCATCACCGTTCCCGCCATAAAGCTTATCGCCATCTCCCCCCCCGTCGAGCAGATCATTGCCATCTGCACCAACAAGCGTATCAAAACCAATACCGCCGAACAGGCTATCGTTGTTTTCGTTACCGGCAAGGTAATCGCTGCCATCATACCCGAAAATCTCAAAATTATCCGTGGTGTTATTGGCCACAAGGCGGTCCCTGTCATCGGTCCCTTTAAGAATAGTTGTTGGCATCGCTCAAACCTTTCCTAAAATCCAATATCAGATGAATTGCAGCTTAACTGGAAAATGCTGTCAAATCATAATTACGGCACGTTAATACTATCTACGAGCGCGTGCCAAAAGACAGCGCTACAGGGTCAGGCTACACTATAAAACCCTCTACTCCCAAAGAAAAATCGCAAGATCGGCATATCCAAAGCTTGTGCGAAACGGTAAGGTTCAACTGCCCCCGATGCGCACAGAAAGCGGCGCAAGACCGGCAATTTCGCAGCTGATCCGGTCGCCGCTGACAACCGGGCCAACCCCGGCCGGGGTTCCGGTATAAATCAGATCACCCGCCGCCAGCGTATAAAAGCGGGAAAGATCAGCAATGATTTCCGGCACGGTCCATATCATATCGGCAATGTCGCCAGACTGGCGCAGCGCGCCGTTCACCTGCAAGGAAATCGCACCAGCGGTGATTGGGCCGCACCCTGCAATAGGCTGCAAACGCCCTGTGGGGCAGGAGTTCTCCACGTTCTTGGCCACATCCCAAGGCCGCCCCTTGGCCTTGGCACCCGCCTGCAAATCGCGCCGTGTCATATCTAGGCCCACCGCATACCCCCAGATGTGGCTTTGTGCCTGCTCCACCGCAATCTGAGACCCTGTTTTACCAATGGCAACAACCAGCTCTACCTCATGGTGAAAGCTGGTCGTTTCTGGCGGGTATGGGATTTCCAGATCATCCTCGGGGGCTGCGTTCACCACAGTTTCCGCCCATTTGGTGAAAAAGAACGGGGCCTCGCGCACCGGATCAGCCCCCATTTCTCGGGCATGGGCCGCGTAACTGCGGCCCACACAGAAAACACGATTTACCGGAAAATCATCACCGCCCGTGGTTTTAAGCAGGGTTATCGGCTTGGCGGGAAAAACAACGGACATAACGGATGCTCCTGCAAAATTCGAAAGGGCTGATTCTGGCAATAGGTGCCACCACACGGATGGCGCGGACCGGCTTCATGATCCCCAAAGGGCGGGTTCCATCCAAGGCTCTGGCAGTGACAACCGCCCTGCGGTCAGTGGCGCACGTCCTGCCAGTAAACTAGACTGCCAAGCATCATCGCCGTATTCTTCTGAAAGGGGATACGGCGTCAACACCTGCCGTTCAGTTTGGAAGCCAAACCGGCCGTAGTAAGCAGGATCACCAAAAACAAAGGCCTGCCTGACCCCCATTGCCCCGAGCCGCGTCAGCCCGTCGTTGACAAGTGCGTTGCCCACTCCCTGTCCTTGATGGTCTGGCACGACACCAAGCGGAGCAAGAAGCGCCCCTGCACCTTTGTCCCCTTCGTCACCGAAAATGGTAAAAAGCACATGTGCGACCAGCGCCTCCCCCTTAAATGCGGCAAGCGACAGCACCTGCGCCTCTCCCTCGATTAATCGGGATACAACAGGTCGTAACTCTTCGTCCGGAAAGGCCAAAGGGTAAAGCGCCAGAATCTGTGGCAGCTCATCCGCTATGGTTTTTCGAATTATCAATTTGTCAGTCATATTGTTTTCTCATGCAATCAAGACCCCTGCGCCACAGCCCCCAAATACCACTTGCGAACCAAGGCGCGCTCTTCTGGCTCCATAAACGACACATTGGCCGGTGGCATGGCGGTGCTCACGCCTGCGTGCAGATAAATCTCGCGCGCCTGCGCCGCGACCCGTTCCGGCGTGTCCAGCTTCACAGCTTTGGGTGCCCAGAGGATGCCATCCCAGAACGGCTCATCCGCGTGGCACATGGAACAGCGGCCTGTAATCATGTCTGACACATCCTCAAAATGCGCCGCTAAAGCAAACCGCTGCGCTTGCGGGGCCATTGCGGTGTCTTCCTCGACCTCAGCTCGGGGAATAGACGACAACCACATAATCAGAACGAACAGCACGGCTGTAACAGCCCAGGTCCATGTCGGGTTGCCCGAACGGGCATGTTTGGAATTGAAATAGTGGCGGATTGTCACCCCCATCAAGAACACCAGCGCCGCAATCACCCAGTTATAGGGGGTCGCAAAAGCCAACGGATAATGATTTGACAGCATCAGGAAAATCACCGGCAGCGTCAGGTAATTATTGTGGGTCGAGCGCTGCTTGGCAATTTTGCCGTATTTCGCATCCGGAACCCGACCGGCCTGCAAATCCGCAACCACAATGCGCTGGTTTGGCATTATGATGAAAAACACATTCGCCGTCATCACCGTGGCCGTTATCGCGCCAAGATGCAAAAACACCGCACGCCCGGTGAACAACTGTGTATAGCCCCAGGCCATAGCCACCAGAATAATATAAAGCAGCAGCATCAGGCGGCGGTTATCGTCGCCAAACTTGGATTTGCACAGCAAATCATACGCCACCCACGCAACAGTCAGCGAAACCAGCGAGGTCAAAATAGCCTGCCACACAGGCACATCCCACACAGCGGCATCAACCAGATACAGCTCTGCGCCACCATAATAGACCAAAAACATCATCGCGACACCTGACAGCCATGTCGAATAGCTCTCCCATTTGAACCAAGTCAGGTGTTCGGGCATTTCCGCAGGCGCCACCAGATATTTGCGAATGTGGTAAAATCCGCCGCCATGGACTTGCCATTCCTCGCCATGCGCCCCTGCGGGCAGGTTTGGCGCTTGCCGCAACCCCAGATCCAGCGCGATAAAATAAAACGACGACCCGATCCAAGCAATCGCGGTGATCACATGCAACCAGCGCACGGCAAACATAATCCATTCCCAGATTATCGCGTATTCATACATGTGATGCTCCCTTTTCTGCTCAGCCAGACTACAGATATTTTCCTACGGGAAAACAGAAAAGATCAGGCATCACCCCATTCATTGTTTCCTTTCTGGAAACAATTATGACGTTCCCCGCCTGATTGCCCCCTGCAACACCTGCCACATTGACATATCTGTAAAATTTGCTATGACCCGAGCACCGACGAAAGATGCCAATCTGGGCGTCTGGCCGCAATGTAATCTGCGGCACCTTTCCAACGCCGTAACATACAGGCCCATATGACTAATTTTACTGATCTCGACCTCGACCCCAAAATCCTCAAAGCCATCGAAGACGTGGGATATGAATCCCCTACGCCAATTCAGGCCGAGGCAATTCCATTGGCGCTGCAAGGGCGCGATGTGCTGGGCATTGCCCAAACCGGCACCGGCAAAACCGCCAGCTTTGTGCTACCGATGCTGAACGCCTTGTCCAAAGGGCGTGCAAGGGCACGGATGCCGCGATCCTTGGTGCTCTGCCCAACCCGCGAATTGGCCGCACAGGTTGCTGAGAATTTTGAATCCTACTCAAAATACCTGAAACTGAACATGGCCCTGCTGATTGGCGGCGTCAGCTTCAAGGATCAGGACCGCAAAATTGATCGCGGTGTGGACGTCCTGATCGCCACACCGGGCCGTTTGCTGGATCATTTTGAACGCGGCAAACTGATGCTGACGGGGGTGCAGATCATGGTGGTGGACGAGGCTGACCGGATGCTCGACATGGGTTTTATCCCCGACATCGAACGCATTTTCAAGATGACGCCTTTCACCCGCCAAACCCTGTTTTTCTCGGCCACTATGGCCCCTGAAATCACGCGAATTACTCAGGAATTTCTGCAAAACCCGGCACGGGTAGAGGTCGCGCGCCAAGCCACCACAGGTGAAAACATCACCCAGCGAATTTGCGAATTCAAGGCTTCGAACCGCACAGGCGAAGCCCGCGAAAAACGCGCCTTGCTGCGCGAAATTCTGAAGGGCGAGGAAATCGTTAACGGCATCATTTTCTGCAACCGGAAATCTAATGTCGACATCGTGATGAAATCACTGAAAAAGCATGGGTTTGATGCGGCAGCGATCCACGGTGATCTTGATCAAAGCTTGCGTACGCGGGTATTGACCAGTTTTCGCGAAGGTGAACTAAAACTGTTGGTGGCCTCTGATGTGGCGGCGCGCGGGCTGGATGTGCCAGACGTGAGCCATGTGATTAACTTTGATGTTCCGATCCATTCTGAGGATTACGTGCACCGCATTGGCCGTACAGGCCGCGCCGGGCGCGATGGCAAAGCGATCACCATTGTGATGCCATTCGAACAGAAATACCTCGATGCGATCGAGGATCTGGTCGCGAAGAAAATCGACCGGATGGAAACGCCGAAGCTCGGTTCAAGCCCTGCACCAAGGCAAGAGCGGGCACCAAAACCGGCCCCGGCACCAAAGCCTGCTCAAAAGACCGAACAACCTGAACCAAAAGCCGAGAAAGCAGAAAAGCAGCCTCGCAACCGCAATAGTAATCGCGGGTCAGATCGTCGTCAGGACAACCGAATGGTAGGTATGGGGGACCATGTTCCGGCCTTCATCATGCGCGAGTTCCGTGCCCCCCCGCAAAGTAAAGCGGCAGAGCCTGCCCCCAAGGCGGAACCGGAAAACGGTGACACACCGAACGGCAACGAAGACGCAGCATAAAAATAAGGGCGAGACAATGTCTCGCCCTTTTGCTTAGCTATTCGCTGGCTTTTTTCATTTTGGAATGATCCATCTTCATCATCGGCTTGCGCTTCAGATCAACCGGAATTTCCACGACCATTTCGCCTGCCTTCTCAAAGGTTAAGGTTACTGAGACCTTCTGGTCCTGAACCATTGGGCCGTTCAGCCCCATGAACATCAGGTGATCGCCACCACGCGCCAGATGATGCGATTCACCTGCTGGAATCACAAATCCACCTTCGACTTCGCGCATTTGCATCACGCCGTTTTCGGCCTCGATATGGGTATGGGTCTCGACTTTTCTGGCAATATTCGAAGTCGCCGATACCAAGCGATCATCCTCAGAGCCTTTATTCATGATAGTCATAAAGGCCGCGCCACTTTTGGCAGAGGCACCGGAGGATCGCGCGTAGGCGTCGTTAATCATGATGCTGCCAGCAAAAGCCGGAACAGCGAGAGATACGGCAGCAACGGCCGTTAGAACTACAGATTTGAATGACATGTCATTTCCTTTGGGATGTTTGTTTGAGGGCTTTTAAGTCAAACAATCAAAGGCGGACCACGGGCCGAAGGAGAGAGGGTCTGGCGTCCTTGACCAACCAGAACAGGCAGTCGTTGCAATTGCAAAACACCAACCAGCAGCTGCACGGGCATTTCCGGCGCATTGAACTGCGCCGCAAAAATGGACATGGCATCGGGGCAAAGCAAAAGCTCCTCCACAGGCTCTCCATCTTCGCCAATGCTCAGGACGATCAAACCGGTGCCGGTACAGATCACCATATCCCTGCCGGTGTCATGTTGTTCACCGCGCACAACCGCAAAGGTTATGCTGGTAACAACCAGCACAGCCGAAAGAAACAGCGCGTGAAACAGACGTAACATGGGCGCAAATTGCACCTACAAGCCCAGAATGGCAAGCGCCAAAAAGGCGCCTACCCCCCTGTTTTAATCAACCAAACGATTGATCAGCACCTTGCAAACCGGTTTCTTGCCAACAAGATCACGACAGACCCGCGACACCACCTTTTGCACCAGACTTTCGACTTCGTCATCCACCGAGCGCCGACGCTGGTTTGCCTTTTCCAGTTCTTGATCCACCGCTTTTTCGATGCTTTCCTGCAGGCTCATTTGCATAGCAGAAGTTTCCGGCAGGCCCAGCACCTCGGCCCAGCTCTCGCCAAGCAATTTGTTGTTCTCAAGCATCACACTCACTACAACAGTGCCCCGTGTGGCCATGCGGATACGCTCCAGCACCACGCCATCATAGGCGCCGATCAACAGCTTGCCATCCAGATAAATGCGGCCAGTTTCGATGTGCTCGGCAACTTCTGGCGTGTTCCCTGTCAGATCCAACATGGTGCCGTTGGGTGCAATCGCGCTGGCCATACCGTTGACTTGCGCCAGCAGCGCGTGTTCACGCAAATGGCGGTGTTCACCGTGGTTCGGGATCACCATTTTGGGCCGCATCAGCGCGTGCATCTCTTCCAGATCAGGACGGTTGGCATGGCCCGACACATGCACATTGCCGCTGCTATCATCCAGTACCGTCACGCCCATTTCCGAAAACGCATTCATAATGCCGCCAACAGACGTTTCATTGCCCGGAATGGTTTTTGAGGAAAACAGGAATGTGTCACCTTCGCGCAAGGTTATCCCGCGATATTTTCCTCGTGCCAACTGCGCCGAAGCCGCGCGGCCCTCACCTTGCGATCCCGTTACCAGCAACATCAGGTTCTCACGCGGAATATCACGCGCATCCTCCAGATCAATTGTAGGTGGGAAATCATGCAGCACTTCGGCAAAATTGGCGTAATCCATCATCTTTTGCATGGAACGCCCTAACACCACAATAGAGCGGCCCGCATCCACACCCGCCTGCGCCAGCGTTTTCAGCCGAGCCACATTGGAGGCAAAAGTTGTTGCCACCATCATACCACTGGCCTGTTTGATCAGCGCGGAAATATCCGCTCGCAAGCCTGCTTCTGACCGCCCGGGAAGCGGTGAAAACACATTGGTTGAATCGCAAATCAGCGCGTGCACCCCCTGCTGCCCTGCAATTTCACGCAACAACGCCGGATTATGCGGCTCACCCACGATGGGATCGGGATCCAATTTGAAATCACCCGAATGGATCACACGACCGACGGGCGTGTCAATCACCAGCCCGGATGCCTCGGGGATAGAGTGCGCCACCGGCATAAAGCCGACCGCGAAAGGCCCGACCGAGACCATTTCCGGCCACAGGCCGATCACGTTCACCTGACGGCTGTCTTGTCCGTGTTCTTCCATTTTGGTGCGGGCCACCGCGCCGGTAAACTTGCGCGTATAGATCGGCGCAGGGATGCGCGAAAACAAGTGCCCGATGGCTCCGATATGGTCCTCATGTGCGTGGGTGATAAATATCGCGTCCAGACGATCAGCACGGGCCTCGATATAGGCGGTGTCGGGCATGATCAGATCAACACCGGGGGTGCTGTCCATGTTCGGGAAAGTTACGCCAGCATCCACAAGGATAAAGCGTTCCTTGCCGTGCGGGCCATATCCGTACAGATACATATTCATTCCGATTTCACCTGACCCGCCAAGGGGGAGGTAAATCAAACGGTTTTTACTACTCATAAAACTTTTTCTCTTTCGTTCAGAGCCTCGATCAACACCAGACCATGCATGGTCAGGTCGTTTTCGATGGCGTCAAATATTTCGGTTCCGCGGTCAAATAGCGGGGCCAGCCCGCCAGTGCCGATGACTTTCATCAAGCGCGGGTGTTCCTCGCGGATTTTGCGACAGATGCCTTCTACCAGGCCGACATAGCCCCAGAAAACTCCAGACTGCATACAGGCCACGGTGTTGGTGCCGATTACAACATCTGGTTGGGTAACGTCAATATGCGGTAATGCGGCTGCGGCCTCGTGCAGGGCCTTGATCGACAGGTTTACCCCAGGAGCAATTACCCCCCCGATATAGGCTCCGTCTTGATCTACCACATCAAAAGTGGTGGCAGTGCCAAAATCAACCACGATCAGGTCGCCGCCAAAGCGGTCATAGGCGGCGACAGTGTTCACCAGACGATCCGCACCTACATGCGTGCCCTCATCGACACGCACCTCGACCCCCAGATTGCAATCGGGTTTCCCAACAACCAGTGGGCGACAATCAAAATATTTGTCACACAGCACCCGCATGTTGAATACCACTTTGGGCACCACCGAGGAAATTACCACGCGGGTGATATTGGTGTCGATCTCGTGCAATTGCATCAGGTGACGCAGCCAGACAAAATACTGGTCTGCCGTGCGCTCATGTTCTGTGGCACAGCGCCATTCGGCAAGGGTTTTCTGCCCGTCCCAAACCGCAAAAACAGTGTTGGTGTTGCCTACGTCAATGGCCAGCAGCATCGCCTAGCCCCCCTCGAAATGCACATCGCCTGCGGAAATTTTCCGCAGGCCTTGGGCGGTTTGTAATACAAGTGCACCATGTTCGTCCAGCGTGGTGAAAACCCCGTGGATGGCCTGATTGCCAACTTGTGCACGCACAGTTTGGCCAAGGTTAGCCGCATGCTGCAACCAATTCGCGCGGATCGGTTCAAAACCGTAACTGGCCATCTGATCCTCCCGCCGGGCGAATGCGGGGGCCAGTGCATCCAGAAATGTCTCGGGCTGGATCGCCACACCGGTTTCCGCCAGTAGTGTCTTCGGAGCCAGCGCACCGGGTTCTAGAATGGCACTGGGCGGTAGGGATTTCAAATTCACGCCAATGCCGATAATTAGGCCATCGAAAACAGTTTCCAACAAAATACCCGCCAATTTACCACCGCGCAGCAACACGTCATTGGGCCATTTCAGGGTGAAAATATCCGCGCGTCCGGTGGTTGCCACCAGCGCATCATACAATGCCAGTGCCGCTACAAAGCTGCGCAAAGCCATTTGTGGGGGGGCTGCAACGGGGCGCATCAACAAGCTGGCAGAGAAATTCCCCTTGCCAGTATCCCACGCCCTGCCCCGCCTGCCGGTTCCAGCAGTCTGGGTCAGCGCGTGTATCCAAGTAGGGGCGATAATATCCGAGGCCCTGCGGCGGGCCTCGGCCATAGTACTGTCCACAACGTCGAGCGTGATCCGGTTAACCCCGTGGGGCCAATCACTCATCACTTAAGTAATGCTTCCGCAGCGGCAGCTGCATAGGCCTCCAGCCCGAACAAGTTGATGATACCGAACACCATAATGGCGGCAGAGGCGATAAGCGTAATGTAATGCAGCGTTGGCATTTTCACCTCAAGCCCGTCGGATTCCGTGCCAAAGTAAATGTAGTAGATGATACGCAGGTAATAGAATGCGCCGATCACCGAGGCAATCACACCAGCAACGGCCAGCCACGTCATACCCGCATCCACTGCCGCTTGTAGAACAAACAGCTTACCCATGAACCCAACCAACGGCGGGATACCAGCAAGCGAAAACATCAGCACCGTCAGCGCCAGCGCGCGCCCTGGCGACACTTTGGAATATAGCCCCAGTGATCGGATGTCCGTTACCGCGTGGCCGTCCTTCTCCATATTCAGGATGAAAGCAAACGTTCCGATATTCATCACCACGTAAATCGCCATGTAGATTAGCAACGCCTGCACACCCTCTACCGTTCCGGATGCCAGCCCCATAAGCGCGAAACCCATATGAGCAATGGAGGAATAGGCCATCAGCCGTTTGATATTGGTTTGCCCAATCGCCGCAATCGCCCCAAGGAACATCGACACCAGCGACAAGAATGCAATGATCTGCGTCCAGTCGGCCGTTGCCCCGCCAAAAGCATCATGCATCACGCGGGCAAACAGGCCAGCGGCGGCGACTTTGGGGGCAGAGGCAAAAAAGGCGGTTACAGGGGTTGGAGAACCCTCATACACATCTGGCGTCCACATGTGAAACGGTGCAGCAGAGATTTTAAAGCCCAATCCGACAGACATGAACACCATGCCAAACACCATACCAAGGCTCATGCCCCCACCTTCGACAACGCTACTGATACCGGCAAAATTCGTGGTGCCGGTGGTGCCGTAAACAAAGCTGGCACCATACAGCAACATACCCGATGCCAATGCACCAAGGACAAAATACTTCAGGCCAGCCTCGGTTGAGCGCAGACTATCACGGCGAAAGGCGGCGATCACATAAAGTGACAGGGATTGCAGCTCCAGCCCCATGTAAAGTGACATCAAGTCGCCAGCGCTAACCATCATCATCATGCCGACTGTGGCAAGGGCGATCAGGATAGGGAACTCGAATTTCAGCATGTCGTTGCGCGACAGATATTCCTTGGACAACAGCAACACCAGACCAGAAGCCCAAAGTATCAGCGTCTTGGCAAAGCGCGAAAACCCGTCGTCAATGAAAGCCCCATTAAAGGCCGTATGCGCACCCTCGGGCTGCACCGCGATCCAGCCGCCAAGGCCAAACATTAGCAGCGCCGTGACCCAGATCAACACGGATGCCGTGCGATCTTTGCCGGTGTAAACCGCAAACATAAGTGCACCCATGGCGTAAATGGCCAGTATCAGCTCTGGCAGGACCGTGTTCAGATCGGTAAATATCATCTCTGCCGCTCCTTAATGTGTTGCTTTGGCGGGCATGGCATCAGCCATTCCCATTGTTGCGGTGTCATAGTTTTCGATCAGTACATCAACGGATGGCCCAATCAGATCCAGTACCAGCGCCGGATAGATCCCCAGCAGCAAGGTGAAAAAGACCAGTGGGGCCATCATCAGTTTTTCCCGACTGTTCATGTCAGTGATGGTCATCAATGACGCCTTTATCAGATCACCAAACACCACGCGGCGATACAGCCACAGGGCATAACCTGCCGACAGGATCACGCCAGTGGTGGCCCCAAAGGCTATCCACGTGTTCGCCTGAAAAGCGCCGACCAAGGTCAGGAACTCGCCAACGAAACCAGAGGTGCCCGGCAGGCCCACGTTAGCCATGGTAAAGAACATAAAGACCAGCGCATAGACCGGCATCCGCATCACAAGACCGCCATAGGCGTCAATCTCGCGTGTGTGCATCCGGTCATAAATCACGCCAACCCCCAGAAACAGCGCACCAGAGATAAAGCCGTGGCTGATCATCTGGAAAATTGCGCCATCCACGCCCTGTTTGTTTGCCGCAAAGATACCCATGGTCACGAAACCCATATGGGCAACAGATGAATAGGCAATCAGCTTTTTCATGTCTTCCTGCATCAAAGCAACAAGCGAGGTGTAGATAATCGCAATCACCGAAAGGGTCATAACGAAAGTCGACAGAACCTCGGTTCCCACCGGAAACATCGGCAAAGAGAAGCGCAAGAAACCATAGCCACCCATTTTCAACAGGATCGCCGCCAGCACAACAGAACCCGCAGTCGGGGCCTGAACGTGCGCGTCGGGCAGCCATGTATGCACCGGCCACATCGGCATTTTCACCGCAAAGCTGGCAAAGAAAGCGAGGAACAGCATGGTTTGCAAGCCACCTACAACCGTAATGCCAAGAAGGGTAAAGTCCTCATGTGCAAACTGATGGTTCATCAAAGTGGGAATATCGGTTGTGCCCGCATCATACCACATCACCAACATGGCAACCAGCATCAGTACGGACCCCAACAGTGTATAGAGGAAGAACTTGAACGCCGCGTAAACACGATCCTTACCGCCCCAGATGCCCACAATCAGGAACATCGGGATCAGACCGGCCTCAAACACCACATAGAACAGCACCAAATCAAGGGCACAGAACACCGCGATCATCAGGCTTTCCAAGATTAGGAACATTACCATATATTCTTTGACACGGTGGGAAACACCCCAACAGGCCAGAATAACGATGGGCATCAGGAAAGTGGTCAGCAGAACGAACAGCACGGAAATGCCGTCGATGCCCACCTTATAAGTCAGGCCCGCGATCCATTTGTATTCTTCAACCAGCTGGAACCCGGCATCAGACGGATCAAACTCTGTATAGATCGCGATTGACACAACGAAGGTCAGCGAGGTCGCCAGTAGGGCAACCAACTTGGCGTTGCGTTGCTCGAATTCGCCGTCTCCCCGCAGGAAGACCAGCAGCACCGCAGCGCCGAGCATTGGCAGGAAGGTGACGACGGAAAGAAGATTATCCATCAGTGTGCCCCCCCGATTGCGAACCATGTGATAATTGCGGCCATACCGACGAACATCCAGAATGCGTAGTGGAACAGATAGCCGGACTGTGCACGGCCTGCGAGTTTGGTAAACCAAGGGATGATCCCCATGGTGATACCATTAATGGTGCCATCAATGACGCTGCCATCCCCCTTCTTCCAAAGGAAGCGGCCAAGCCATTTTGCCGGGTTCACAAAGATAAAGTCATACAACTCATCAAAGTACCATTTGTTCAATAAGAAAGCGTGCAGATGACGCTGGCTCTGGGCCAGTACTTTGGGCGCGTTGGTGTTCACGATGTAGAAATACCAAGCGGTGACAAAGCCGATCAACATCGCCCAGAACGGTGCAGTTTTGACCCATGTCGGAACGTTGTGCGCGTCGTGCATGACGTTATTGGTCTCGTGGTTGAAGTATGTTGCAACCCCAAACCATTCTTCCATGTGATGGCCAAAGAATTCAGGCAGCCAGATCATCCCCGAGAACACCGCACCAAAGGCCAGTACACCAAGTGGGATCAGCATGGTCAGCGGGCTTTCATGGGCGTGATCATGGGCATGTTTGTCGCCGCGTGGCTTGCCAAAGAAGGTCATGAAAATCAGGCGCCACGAATAAAAGCTGGTGAATAGCGCGGCAATTACCAGCATGATAAAGCCATATTGCGCAACACCTGCCCCCGCTGCATAGGCGCTCTCGATGATTGCATCCTTTGAGATGAAACCAGCGAAACCGATCGAGGTCAGCGGGATGCCAACGCCGGTGATGGCCAGCGTGCCGATCATCATGGCGCCATAGGTCAGCGGGATCTTTTTACGCAGACCACCGTAACGGCGCATGTCTTGTTCGTGGTGCATCGCGGTAATGACCGACCCTGCGCCCAAGAACAACATCGCCTTAAAGAACGCGTGGGTGAACAGGTGGAACATCGCCACTGGATAAGCCCCGATGCCAACAGCCACAAACATGTAACCAAGCTGGGAACAGGTTGAATAAGCAATCACCCGCTTAATGTCATTCTGCACCAAACCAATTGTTGCCGCAAAGAAGGCCGTTGAGGCACCGATAAAGACAATAAAGTCAGGCGTGAATGTCGCATACTCCAACAAGGGCGCCATGCGAGACATCATAAAGACACCCGCGGTCACCATGGTCGCAGCGTGGATCAGCGCGGACACAGGTGTCGGGCCTTCCATCGCGTCAGGCAACCATGTGTGCAACAACAACTGTGCAGATTTACCCATCGCCCCGACGAACAGCAGGAAGGTGATAACCTCCAGCGCATTCATTTCCCAGTTCAGGAAGTGGAAGGTCTGATGGCTCAGGCTTTCTGCGTTATGTGGATCAAGAATTTGCGCAAAGTTGATGCTGTCGGACAGCATAAACAGGGCAAAGATACCCAATGAGAAACCAAAGTCACCGACACGGTTAACCACAAAAGCCTTGATCGCCGCCGCATTGGCGCTTGGCTTGCGGTAATAAAAACCGATCAGAAGATACGAGGCAACGCCCACGCCCTCCCAGCCAAAGAACAGTTGCAGCAGATTATCCGCTGTTACCAGCATCAGCATGGCGAAAGTAAAGAAAGACAGATAAGCAAAGAACCGCGGGCGATAGCTCGCGCCCTTTGGGAAGTTTTCGTCATGGGCCATATAGCCGATGGAATAGAGGTGAACCAAACTGGACACCGTCGTAATTACCACCAGCATGATGGCGGTCAGGCGGTCGATGCGGATGGCCCAATCGGTTGAGAGCGATCCGCTCTCGACCCATTTAAACAGGGTAATCACATGCGCATCCGGCCCGTGATACGTCAGGAAAACCACCCAAGACAAGGTCGCTGTTAGGAACAGCAGCGCCGTCGAGATATAGGTTGCTACGTCTTCACCCAGCATCCGCCAACCAAAGCCGCAAACCAGCGCCCCAACCAACGGGGCGAAAAGGAGTATTGTTTCCATTGTACCTTAGCCCTTCATCACATTCACATCTTCCACCGCGATCGTGCCACGGTTACGGAAGAAACAGACCAGAATTGCCAAGCCAATCGCGGCCTCGGCAGCGGCAACTGTCAGGATAAACAGGGTAAATACCTGCCCGACCAGATCACCGAGGTGGACCGAAAAGGCCACCATATTAACGTTCACCGCCAGCAGCATTAATTCAATCGACATCAAAATGATGATGACGTTTTTTCGGTTCACAAAGATGCCGAATATGCCAATCACAAACAGGATGGCAGCTACGCCGAGATAGTGTTCCAAGGTTATCATGAATTTGCACCTACTGAATTAGGATAGAAGAGTTTGCATCCGCAAAATGCATCGTATTTATCTTTTGCTTTGAACCGGCGAACAATTGCGTCGCCGGACAAATCGACAGGCAGTTTCATTCTGCGCGCGGCCATCACAAAATCGATTAGCGGGTTTGCAGAATTTAGGCGAAGCCCACCATTTGATGCCAAATACGGTTCGATAACTGTACTTGCAGGACAAGTGGTTCTTGGCTCAGCGGCATCAGCTTTCCCATGCACAGTGATCCCCTCGCCAGTTTGGCAATCAGTCACAACGATAGCACTGCCAAAAAGATAGGTAACAATCTGCGTTACCTTGTTATTTCCAGCATCCACCGCACGCGCACCGCTACTAAAGTCATTGGGTCCGGCGTTTATGAAACTGCAATCCCTGGCTTGTTTTACCCTCAGGTTTTTTTCGGGCGTCATGATGGAACAAGCGTAAGCACTGTTACCCAGCAAACCCGTCGCCAAAACAGCAACAAACAAGCCCCGTTCTTTAAAGGCGCGCAACAAATGAGTTATGTTGAAGTTGGTTTTCACTTACAACCCCTGCCCCGGTTTCACGTCTTTAAGTTCCATCGCCTTGGCCGGATCACGGTGCATCTGTGCAACCACGCTCTGGCGCTTGATATCTTTGCGGTGGCGCAGGGTCAGCACAATCGCGCCAATCATTGCAACCAGCAGGATCAGACCAGAGGCTTGAAACAGATAAATGTAATCCGTATAGATCAGCTGCCCTAACGCGTAGGTGTTATCGGCTTCGGACAGCGTCGGCGTTGGCGATTGCAACAGGTTGCCTGCCTCTCCTGCAAAGGTCCAGTGACCATAGGCCATGCCCAGTTCCATCAACAGAACCGCGCCAATCAGCGCCCCCATGGGCAGATAGTTGGCGATGCCACTGCGCAGCTCAACAAAATCGACATCCAGCATCATCACCACAAACAGGAACAGAACCGCGACTGCACCCACATAAACGATGGCCAATAGCATGGCGATGTATTCGGCGCCCATCAGCACGAACAGGCCTGCCACGCTAAAGAAGGCTAGGATCAGCCAAAGCACCGAGTGCACCGGATTGCGCGCCAGCACCACCAACAGGCCAGCACCAATGGCCGTTGCGGCAAAGACATAAAAGGCGAAAAGGGTAATGGTCATATCACCGGTTCCTTATCTGAAATGCTGAATAGGTCATCTGTAGGGCGCATCCAATTCTAGGTTACGGGCAATCTCTGCTTCCCATCTCTCGCCGTTATCCAGCAGCCGCGCCTTGTCGTAGAACAACTCTTCGCGGGTTTCGGTGGCGAATTCGAAATTCGGGCCTTCAACAATGGCATCCACCGGGCAGGCCTCTTGGCAGAAACCGCAGTAAATACATTTTGTCATGTCAATGTCGTAACGCGTGGTACGGCGGCTGCCATCCTCGCGCGGTTCTGCATCAATGGTAATCGCTTGCGCCGGACAGATTGCTTCGCAGAGTTTGCAAGCAATGCAGCGTTCTTCACCATTTGGATAGCGGCGTAACGCATGTTCACCTCGAAAACGGGGCGACAGCGGGCCTTTCTCGTGCGGATAGTTCAGGGTTGCCTTGGGGGCCAAGAAGTACTTCATCCCCAATTGGAAACCCTTCACGAAATCCATCAGCAGGAAATATTTGGTAGCGCGGGCGTAATCGAATGCCATGTTCTTAACCCTCTGCTTCTAGGTTCCAGCGGGCATATGCACCGCCGAGGTTTTTATCTGCACCGTCATAGAATGCCAGCGAGGCCACGATCACCACCCATGCCAGCGACAGGGGTAGGAATACTTTCCAACCGATACGCATCAATTGGTCATAGCGGTAGCGCGGGGTGATTGCCTTTACCATGGCGAACAGGAAGAAGAAGAACGACATCTTTCCAACCATCCACAGCGGGCTGTCTGGCAGACCCGGAATTGGAGACAACCAGCCGCCAAAGAAGAACAGCGTAGTTAGCGCGCACATCAGCCAGATCGCGAAATATTCACCGATCATATAAAGCAGGAATGGCGTGGCGGAATATTCCACCTGATACCCAGCCACCAGTTCAGATTCAGCCTCGGGCAAATCGAACGGCGGGCGGTTGGTTTCGGCCAGCGCCGATATGAAGAACAGGAACACCATCGGGAAATGCGGCAACCAATACCAGCTAAAGAAGCCAAGAGAACCGTCCTGCGCCTCAACAATGTCAACCAGCGACAGAGAACCGGTAGAGATAATGATGCCCACGATGATAAAGCCCAGCGAAACCTCATAGGAAATCATCTGAGCGGCAGAACGCAGCGCGCCAAGGAACGGGTATTTGGAATTTGAGGCCCAGCCCCCCATGATCACGCCGTATACCTCTAGCGAGGAGACCGCGAAAATAAACAGTACCGCCACGTTGATATCCGCCAGCACCATGCGGCTGGAAAACGGAATCACCGCCCATACGACCAAGGACAGGATAAAGCCAACCAAAGGGGCCAGCAGAAACACTGCCTTGTCGGCCCCCGCGGGGATCACCACCTCTTTGACGATGTATTTCAGGAAATCCGCCATCAGCTGCAAGATGCCCCAAGGGCCAACCACATTCGGGCCACGACGCATCTGAACTGCGCCCCAAATCTTGCGGTCCCCGTAAACGAGGAACATCGCGCTGACCAGCATGAACATGGTGACCAGCAAGGCCTGCCCGACGACAATCAGGAAAATGCCCAAGTTGCTTGCGAAAAATGCTTCCATAACCTGTCCTTACACCATCGGAATGCTGTTTGCGGCACATCCTGCCGCAACAACTTCCGCATCTATTGTATGAACCCCGCCCGGGTGAGCATCCGACAGGGTATACACCCCGTCGCCCAGCCAGTTGGGGCCTTTTTTATCTACATCGTTACGCACACGGCGCACAAATCCCGCGCCCCGTATCAACGTATATTGCGCCGCAGCGCAATCGTTAAATGCGATCACATCGTCAATGTTTCGCGCGCCCTGCATTTGCACCCGCACCGAGACCAATTCACCGTCCAATAGGCGCGTATTCACCGCGCCATAAGTCGGGTGGAAATCCATCTGCGCCACGTCTTCAGGGTTTGGCGGCACACAAGCCGCCATTGCCATCATGGGGAATATGAGGGCTGCACGGTTCACTCGGCTGCCACCGCTTGGCTGCGCCGTTCAGCCGCGTTCTGCGACAGTTCGGCCATCACTATAGACGCCCGTGCAATCGGGTTGGTCAGATAAAAATCTGATACCGCATTCACAAAGCTGGCTTTACCCAATGTGCCGGTTGCCTCGGCCTGCCACTCGTTTTGCACAACCGTGTTCATCTCAGCCAAATGCGGCACTTCGGCAAACATCGCGGCGCGCAGTGCTGCCAAGCTGTCAAACGGCAGGGTCTGCCCCAATTCCGCCGACAAAGCCCGCAGGATTGCCCAGTTTTCCCGTGCGTCACCAGGCGCAAAGCCTGCGCGCATCGCCATTTGCGGGCGGCCCTCGGTGTTCACGAATATGCCGCTTTCCTCGGTGTAGGCAGCGCCCGGCAAGATCACATCCGCACGGTGCGCACCACGATCACCATGGCTGCCTTGATAGATCACAAATGGGCCAGCCTGAATATCGACCTCGTCTGCACCAAGGTTATAGACAACCTCCGCATCTGACATCAGCGCATCTTTACCGCCGGTCGTCACAGCGCCCAGATCCATCGCCCCAACACGGCTGGCCGCAGTGTGAAGGATCATCAGCTTGCTGTCAGTCTTCGCGGCCAGTTCCATTGCGGCCGCCAATACTGCCGCACCGTCTGCCTCGCGAATGGCCCCCTGGCCAACGATCACGATAGACGGCACCTCTAAAACCTTGTCGAACTTCGTGTCCAGAACAGCTGCCAATGCCGCCCTGTCATCGCCCATATGATGGTATTTATAGGTCAAATCAGCAGCTTCGCCAATTACACCAATATCACAACCACCCGCCCAAGCACGGCGCATACGCGCGTTCAGAACCGGCATTTCACTGCGCGGGTTGCAGCCAATCAGCTGGATCATCTGCGCTTCATCAATGTCTGCAATCGTCGCAGTGCCCACATAACCACAGCGGTTGCCCGCAGGAAGTTTGGCACCGTCGGTACGGCATTCAACAGAACCACCAAGGCTCTCAACCAGTTGTTTCAGCGCATAAGTTGCCTCGGTAGAGGCCAGATCGCCCACCAGCCCTGCAACTTTCTTACCCTTCACCGCCCCGGCGATTGCGGCAAAAGCCTGATCCCAAGTCGCCGGTTTCAGTTGGCCATTTTTGCGTACGTAAGGTTTATCAAGGCGCTGGCGGCGCAAACCATCCCAGATAAAACGGGACTTGTCGGAAATCCATTCCTCGTTCACATCGTCATGGTTGCGCGGTACAATTCGTTTGACCTCGCGCCCCTTGGTGTCAACACGAATGCTGGCCCCCATGGCGTCCATCACGTCGATGGTTTCGGTCTTTTTCAGCTCCCAAGGTCGCGCATTAAATGCGTAAGGCTTGGAGGTCAGCGCACCCACGGGGCACAGATCAATGATGTTGCCTTGCAGCTCGCTATCCAGCGTCATGTTCAGGTAGCTGGTAATCTCGCTATCCTCGCCGCGCCCAGTTTGGCCCATTTGCAGGATACCCGCGACCTCGGAGGTAAAACGCACACAACGGGTGCAGGAAATACAACGAGTCATTTCGGTGCTGACCAGCGGACCGAGGTTCAATTCGGTAGAGGCCCGTTTAGGTTCGCGGTAACGCGAGAAATCAACGCCATACGCCATGGCCTGATCTTGCAAATCACACTCGCCGCCCTGATCGCAAATCGGGCAATCGAGCGGGTGGTTGATTAGCAGGAATTCCATCACGCCCTCGCGGGCTTTCTTAACCATCGGCGATTTGGTCTTCACCACAGGTGCCTGACCCTCTGGGCCGGGGCGCAAATCGCGCACCTGCATGGCGCAAGATGCGGCAGGTTTCGGCGGGCCGCCCACGACCTCTACCAAACACATGCGGCAGTTGCCCGCGATGCTCAGGCGTTCATGATAACAGAACCGGGGCACCTCGGTTCCCGCCACTTCGCAAGCCTGCAAAATGGTCATCGCGCCGTCAACTTCGACCTCTTTGTCGTCGATGATGATTTTTTTCAGGTCAGACATGAGCCTACTCCGCCGCAACAGCGGACACGCCGCGTTTATGTTTAATCCGGTCTTCAATTTCGTCGCGGTAATGACGGATCAGACCCTGAATAGGCCAAGCCGCCGCATCGCCGAGCGCACAAATTGTGTGGCCCTCGACCTGCTTGGTCACATCCCACAGCATGTCGATTTCTTCCGGCTCTGCTTCGCCCTTCACCAGACGTTCCATCACCCGCATCATCCAGCCGGTGCCTTCGCGACATGGGGTACACTGGCCACAGCTCTCGTGTTTATAAAACGCTGACAACCGCCAGATCGCTTTGATCACATCAACTGATTGATCCATCACAATCACCGCCGCAGTCCCGAGGCCAGATTGCTGGCCGCGCAGCCAGTCGAAATCCATGATTGCCTCGTCACACACGGTGTGGGGCAGCAGTTGCACCGACGAACCACCCGGAATGACGGCCTTGAGGTTACCCCAGCCGCCACGCACGCCGCCACAGTGCTTTTCCAGCAACTCGCGCAGCGGGATCGACATTTCCTCTTCAACCACACAGGGGCGGTTAACATGGCCGGAAATCGCAAACAGCTTAGTGCCCGCATTGTTGGGGTTGCCCATGGAGGAGAACCACGCGGCGCCACGGCGCAAAATAGTCGGTACAACGGCGATGGATTCAACGTTATTCACGGTTGTTGGGCAACCATACAAGCCCGCCCCCGCAGGGAACGGCGGTTTCATCCGCGGCATACCCTTTTTACCCTCAAGGCTTTCCAGTAGCGCGGTTTCTTCACCGCAGATATAGGCCCCAGCCCCGTGGCTTAAAAACAGATCAAAATCCCAACCGGATTTTGCCGCATTTTTGCCCAGCAAGCCCGCAGCGTAACACTCGTCAATCGCCGCCTGCAGCGCCTCGCGCTCGCGAATAAACTCACCTCGAATATAAATGTAGGCGGTATTGGCGTTCATCGCAAAACTGGCAATCAAAGCGCCCTCAATCAGTGTGTGGGGATCATGGCGCATGATCTCGCGGTCTTTGCAAGTGCCCGGCTCGGATTCATCAGCATTGATCACCAGATAGGACGGGCGTCCATCGCTCTCTTTGGGCATAAAAGACCATTTCAAGCCGGTCGGGAAACCCGCACCACCACGCCCACGCAGGCCGGACTCTTTCATCTCGGAAACAATCCAGTCGCGACCCTTCTTAATGATGCCCGCAGTGCCATCCCAGTGACCGCGCTGTCTCGCGCCCGCAAGCGAGCGATCGTGCATGCCATAGATGTTGGTGAAAATCCGGTCTTGATCCGCGAGCATTTCTTATTCCTTCGTCTGCTGGCCATCACGCCAGACCTGAAACAACACAACCAGCGCCCAAACGAAGGCCGCAATCGCGGCAAAATCGAATAGAAACGCATACTTTATCGGCAATCCAATTTGTCCGCCGATCCAATTGGCCCCCATCCACAGCACAATAGTGGCAGCGATCACGATCGACGCGATCTTTGCCTGCTTGCGCGCTGCAAGTGGTTGCTGGACCAATTGTTTTCCTTTCATGCGACAGCGTTAATAAACGCCACCATCCTCAACGCGTTTGGAGAAATCGGTTTCCCCGCCCGCTGCTAATAATCTCGCCTGACCAACCCAATCGTCGCGGGTTACCCGGCCTTTGAAACCTTCCAGATTTGCATCCACCCAAGATACTTCATCGGCGCTCCAAGCGGCAATTTGGTCAAAGTGGTAAAAACCCATCTCGTTACACATGATCTCCATCTTCGGGCCGATGCCCTTGATCATCTTGAGATCGTCCGCCTTGTCATCACGCGCCGCACTCAGGGCTACCGGTTTGACACCTTCATCTTCGTTAGCTCCCCCAATCACTGCGCCGCCAGACTCCTCGGCAACGTCTGGTGATCCAGTCACAGAACCGGATTCGCCTTCCTGTGACAGACAGAAGTAACTCGGCAACACCCAACCAGCAGAAACAGCGGCAATCAAACCAAGTACCAGCACAATGATCATCGGCCAATTGGCCCAAGTGACCAGTATTGCCACTACCAGCAGGCCCAACAGAATTGATACCAACCAACAGATTGCCGGGCATGAAGCCCCAAAAGATCCTTTACTCCCGTTTCCCATCATCCGTCTCCCTGGTTAGTGCCTTCACACTCAGCCCTCTTTAGGGGCCTTTTTGGAAAAAGCAGTCTCGCCCCCGCTAGCAAGGATTCTGGCCTGTTCCGTCCAGTTATCTCGCACGATTCTACCCTTAAACTTCAGTCGATTATCTACCCATTCAATCTGTTCCGCAGACCAATTTTCGATCTGGTCAAAATGGTAAAAGCCCAAGTCGTTCAACACGCCTTCCAGCTTGGGCCCAACGCCCTTAATCAGCTTCAAATCATCCGCACCGCCATCACGCGCAGCGCTCAGAATTTCAGGCTCAGCCTCGGCAACGGTCTGTGTCTCCGCTGGCTTTGTGTCTCGTTTTTTGGTCTCGGGCTTCTTTGCTACCACATCGGCAGCAGCAGCCTTGCGCACCCAAGGTGTCAGCAAGGGCACTTCGGTGCCGTCAATCCGTTTTATGGTATCGCCAATGTCGGTGGCCAGTGTCGCAGAGGCATTCAGCGGGGCTTTGCCCGCCTCATACTCGGCCAGCGCAATGGCACCGCCCAAAGGTTCTGCTGCATAACGGCCATTCTGCGGGCCCGGTGTGGGTACTTTGCCCGCAGCCAGCTCATCCAGAATTTCGTTGAACCGTTCCGCGCTCAGATCCTCGTAGTAATCCTTGCCGACCTGAACCATTGGCGCGTTGGTGCAAGCCCCAAGGCACTCGACCTCTTCCCAAGAAAACTTGCCATCTGCCGAAATTTCATGCGCGTTTGCTGCGATACGGTCCTTACAAATCCCGATCAGATCTTCCGCGCCACAGATCATGCAGGACAGCGTGCCGCACACCTGAATATGGGCTACAGAACCAACAGGTTGCAGTTGGAACATAAAGTAGAAAGTGGCCACTTCCAACACGCGAATATAGGCCATACCAAGCATATCGGCGATATATTCCAGCGCAGGCTGCGTAAGCCAGCCCTCTTGCTCCTGTGCGCGCCACAAAAGCGGGATCACGCCAGAAGCCTGACGGCCTTCGGGGAATTTGGTCAACTGACCTTCGGCCCAAGCCTGATTGGCAGGGGTAAAAGCGAAAGTCTCGGGCTGAGTATGATGGAGACGACGTAGCATTAAATGAACCTCAAACCTGTTTTGGCGGGGTGTAGTCGGATTGCGAAAATCACCGGTCGATCTCCCCGAACACAACATCCAGCGATCCGATGATCGCGGCGACATCTGCCAGTTGATGCCCTTTGGCCATGTAATCCATCGCCGCCAGATGCGGAAATCCGGGCGCACGAATCTTGGCTTTGTAAGGTTTGTTGGAACCGTCCGAGACAAGGTAAACACCGAACTCGCCCTTGGGGGCCTCAATCGCAGCGTAAACTTCACCCGCAGGAACATGGAAACCTTCGGTATAGAGTTTGAAGTGGTGGATCAGTGCTTCCATAGAGGTCTTCATATCGGCGCGTTTTGGCGGCGTCAGTTTCCCCCGTGCCAGTACATCGCCCGGCCCCTCTGCGTTCATCTTGTCGATGGCTTGCAGCATGATTTTCACGCTTTCGCGCATTTCCTGCATCCGGCACAGATAGCGATCAAAACAGTCACCGTTCTTGCCCACAGGGATCATGAAATCGAATTCATTGTAGCATTCGTAGGGCTGTGCCCGGCGCAAATCCCATGCCATGCCCGAGCCGCGCACCATCACGCCGCTAAAGCCCAGATCAAGGGCTTCTTGCTCGCTGACGATGCAGATATCCACGTTACGCTGTTTGAAAATCCGGTTTTCGGTCAGCAACCCGTCAAGATCATCAAGGAAACCCGGGAAGGTTCCACACCAAGTCGCGATGTCATCCAGCAACGCCTGAGGCAGATCCTGATGCACCCCACCGGGGCGGAAATAATTGGCATGGAGACGGGCGCCACAGGCGCGCTCGTAAAATTCCATCAACAATTCACGCTGCTCAAACGCCCAGAGCGGCGGTGTCAACGCACCAACATCAAGCGCCTGCGTGGTCACGTTCAACAGGTGGTTCAGGATACGGCCGATTTCAGAATAGAGCACCCGGATCAAAGAGCCTCGGCGCGGTACTTCAGCCCCGGTCAGCTTTTCGATTGCCAGACACCAGGCGTGCTCCTGATTCATCGGTGCTACGTAATCCAGTCGATCAAAATATGGCAGGTTTTGCAGGTAGGTGCGGCTCTCCATCAGCTTTTCAGTGCCACGGTGCAGCAGGCCAATATGCGGGTCACATCGCTCTACCAACTCGCCGTCCAACTCCAGCACAAGGCGCAAAACGCCGTGCGCCGCCGGATGCTGGGGACCAAAGTTCAGGTTGAAATTACGGATTTGTTGCTCGTCCGTGGTCGCGTCTTTGAAAGAACCGTCCATTATTTACGCCCCTTGGCAGCCACTTTGGCTTGTTTGGGTTTGGCCGCAAGCGCAGCCAAAGCCACGCTCAACAGGGTAGCCCCGATCAATATTCCGGTTGCAAAAGTCATGCTTTCGCCCCTTTCAACTTGTCGCCGTACATCACTCGGATTCCTCCTTGAAGGCAACAATCCACAATAAAACCAGCGCAACCACCGGAATAATCGCAAATATCGCGACCCATGACGGTATGCCACTGCGCGGCAAAAGCCGCCAAAAAGGAACCACCAGCAAACCAGCCATAACCAGAAGCCAGAGCAAGCCGCCGCCGCCCATATTGAACCCGTACCCACCAAACATCATGATTTCGCTCCCTTCAACTTGTCGCCATATGCCAGCAGCCACAGCAATATCACAGCGCCCGCAGGCAGGATCAACGCGCCAAACGCGAGGTATTTGTTATAGCCTGCCGCCGGCAACAGCTTGTAAAACGGCGCAATCACCACTGCGGCAGAAATCAAATACCAAAAGGCAAGCGTTGTCACTTGGCCGCCTCCGGTTTTTCGTCACCGGGCAGGATGTATTTCGCACCCTCCCATGGCGACATAAAGTCAAACTGGCGGTATTCCTGAACCAGAGAAACAGGTTCATAAACAACCTTTTTCTCGACTTCGTCATAGCGCAGCTCCACATAACCCGAGGTCGGGAAATCCTTGCGCAACGGATGACCTTTGAACCCATAATCCGTTAGGATACGGCGCATATCCGGGTGATTGTCAAACAGGATGCCATACATATCAAAGACTTCACGCTCGTACCAATCGGCCGAGGCGTGTACTCCGGTAATACTGGGCACCTGCTCATCTTCGCGGACGTGAGCCTTAACCCGGATACGCAAATTGGAATACATCGACAGAAAGTGGTAAACCACCTCGAACCGTTTGTCACGATCCGGAAAATCCACCGCTGTAATATCTATCAAGGTCGAAAATCGGGTTTCGCGATCATTCTTGATACACTCGACAAACCGCGGCACCGCGGCGCAAGAGACAACAACCGTCAGCTCTCCGACATCATTAACTTCTGCTGACAAAACATCCTGCGAGTTACCCTCTGCCAGCCGATTGCCCAATTCCTCAAGTGCTTTGGTCATAGCGCTACCTTACAATCGTGCCGGTGCGGCGAATTTTGCGTTGCAGTTGCAGAATACCATAGAGCAGAGCTTCCGCCGAAGGCGGACAGCCGGGCACATAGACATCCACCGGAACAATTCGGTCACACCCACGCACAACGGAATAGGAATAGTGGTAATACCCGCCGCCATTCGCACAAGACCCCATAGAAATCACGTAACGCGGTTCCGGCATCTGATCGTATACCTTGCGCAAAGCCGGGGCCATCTTATTGGTCAGTGTGCCCGCGACGATCATCAAATCCGACTGACGCGGGGAGGCCCGCGGTGCAGTACCAAACCGTTCCAGGTCATAGCGCGCCATCGCGGCATGCATCATCTCAACCGCACAACAGGCCAGACCGAAGGTCATCCAGTGCAGCGAACCCGTGCGCGCCCAGTTGACCACATCCTCTAGCGAGGTGACAACAAAGCCCTTGTCGGCCAGATCATCATTCAACGCACGCGCAGTGACATCCAGATCAACACCGGCTGTATTTTGTGACGTCATCATTCCCATTCCAGCGCCCCTTTCTTCCACTCATAGGCAAACCCGATGGTCAGAACGCCCAAGAAAACTATCATTGACCAAAAACCCAAACCAGTCATGGTCTTCAGGCTCACCGCCCAGGGAAACAGGAAGGCAACCTCAAGATCGAAAATAATGAACAAAATGGCCACTAGATAGAAACGCACGTCAAACTTCATCCGTGCATCGTCGAAAGCGTTGAAACCACACTCATAGGCCGAAGTTTTTTCCGGATCGGGATTGCGAACTGCCAGAATCACTGCTGCGAGAATCAGCACCACCCCAAGGGCGGTGGCAATCGCAAGGAGGATCAATATGGGCAAATACTCTCGTAATAGTGCGTCCAAAGGTCACTCCCTCTTTGCTCTAGGCCTGTGGCCAATTTTTTTAGCTGACATTAGATTTTTTCTAATGCGCCTCAGACTTATCCCTGTGGCCAAGGCGGGTCAAGCGCAAGCACGCGTTTGATCCCGCTTGAAGACAAGAATTTTCTGCGTTAGCGCACGCCTGTCTCCTTATAGATATAAACTTGCGGTCAGCGAGGCTTCCCCCTATCGTTTGGCGTAAACACAGGTCGATATAAAGCAATGCCAGCAAGACTCCCTTACTTGAAAACGCGCACATTCCTGCTCGGAGTCGGGGCACAGAAGGCGGGCACGACCTGGCTCTATTATTATCTCGACAAACATCCCGATGTTTACATGTCGCCGATCAAGGAAATGCATTTTTTCGGCAACCGTTCGGGGGCCGAGGCCTGGCCGCTCAACAGTTTTCGCAAAAAACTGCGTGAACGCAAGAAACGGCAGCAAGAAAGCAATCCGCAATCCGAAAAGCCGTTCATTGCCCTGCGCGAACGCATCCGCATGCAAGGAAATATGGCCGCCTATAAGCGGTTCTTTCGCAAACGGGTGGGGAAAAGGCCTGTCTTTGGTGAAATCACCCCAGCCTACAGCAAGTTGCCCTTAGATGAGCTGCGTTTTGTGCAGGGACATTTCCCGAAAACAAAAGTAATATTCCTGATGCGCAACCCAGTCGACCGTTTGTGGTCACAGATGCGCTTTTCCGAGCAGTTCAACAACATTGAGGAGCTGGAAAACAGGTTGGACAGTGTTTTGGATCAATCGGTGTATGCAGAGCGCGTCGATTACATTAAAACCATTCACAATCTGCGCAACGTGTTTGCCCCCGAACAGGTGCACTATGAATTCTACGAGCATCTGTTCACCGACGACGCGGTGGTAAGGTTGTGCAACTTTTTAGAAATCCCCTACAAACCGGCGAATTTCTCTAAAAAGCGCAACGTATCAACCAAAGTGCCGCTCAGCCCGCTGCTCCGCCCCAAGGTGGTCACTGCCCTGCGCGGGCAGTATGATTTTGTGATGCAGGAATTTGGCGACCAGATCCCCAAGAGCTGGATCGAGGATATGCAGAATAGCCCCCAACTTTAATCGTGAACCCCACGCAGAGTTTTGGCAAAAACAGCGGCCGCTGCCAGCTTGTCCAGATCAAGGCCGGTTTCATAGCCCGCATCGCGCAGCATCAACGCCACCGCGCCAGTGTCCACATTCCCAGCAGCCCCCGGCGCATATGGACAACCGCCCAAACCGCCAACGGATGAATCAAACACACGCACGCCCAACTCCAGCGAGGCCGCAATATTTTCAAGCGCCCGCCCTGCTGTATCGTGGTAATGTCCCGCCAGTTGATCCACCGGAACCACCTGTTGCACCGCCTTCAACATAGCCGCGATACTATCCGGCGTGGCCTGCCCAATGGTGTCGCCAACACTGATTTCATAACACCCAAGCGCCAGCAGCTTCTCGGCCACCTCGGCCACGGCTGCGGGATCGGTTGCACCGTCAAATGGACAATCGGTAACGCAAGAAATATAACCCCGCATCAACATGCCATCCGCCTTGGCAGCTGCGGCAACATCCACAAAGCGGGCGATACTTTCTTCCACAGTGCAGTTAATGTTGGCCTTGGAAAAGCCCTCAGAAGCAGAGGCAAAAATAGCGATCTCGTCTGCTTTGGCAGCTTTAGCGCCCTCATAACCGCGAAAATTCGGTGTCAGCGCTGCATAACGTATACCGTCCCGCCGCTTGATCCCCGCCAGCACGTCGGCGCTATCGGCCATCTGCGGCACCCATTTCGGGGACACAAAGCTGGCAATCTCGATTCGGGAAAACCCGCAATCCGACAACATATCCACCAGCGCAACCTTGTCCTTGGTGCTGATCTGACGTTTTTCATTCTGCAACCCGTCGCGTGGGCCAACTTCGAAAATTTCGACTGTTTCAACCATTTGGAACCTCATAGAAATCTTGTTTGTAGATCAACTCTGCCCCCTCGGGTGGCAAAGCCTTAACAAAGGCAGGCCGCGCCTGCATCCGTTCGAAATAGGCAGCGGCATGGGGGAAACTCGCCAGTGGCGCAAATTTTTGAGCCCCAAACAACCCGTAACCGATGTTTGTGTCCACGCCTGAAAACTGATCCAGCACGAATTCGCGCCCCTCTAGATGCCGGTCCAGCACCCCAAGAAGCACCTCAAGACGTTTGCGTTCCAGTTTCATCAGCACAGGAGAGCGCATTTGCGGCTTGAACAACATCACATGTTGTAGTGTCAGATTGGCCACCAGCGCCCCGATGGTCTCGGAGAAATGCAGCCATTGCAACCAGACCGGCCAGTCGCTGTCCCCCGCACGCCGCCCCAATTCCGGCGCATAGGTCGCGCACAGATATTCGGTGATTGCCCCGCTTTCGCTAAGCACCACGTCACCGTCCACCAGACAAGGCACCCGCCCTGCTCCAGACAGTTTCAAATATTCCAGCTGGCGCAGATCTGGGCCAATCTGATGAACAATCAGATCAAAAGGCAACCCGATTTCATGCAATAACCACAAAGAGCGCATTGAGCGCGCCTGCGGAACATGATGCAGAGTAAGGGTCATTCGACTTCCTCCAGACGGATCAACAACGCCCCATCGACAACCTGATCGCCGGTTGTGGCGGAAACCTCGGCCACCACCGCGTCGAACGGGGCCGCCAATGTGTGTTCCATTTTCATCGCCTCCAGCACTGCCAGCGGGTCGCCTTTGGCAACTTTCTGTCCATCGCTTACTGACACGGATTTAACCAAGCCCGGCATCGGCGCGCGGATCAAACCGTCGCCGCCTTCCTCGCCGCCGTCACGTGCCAACAGATCAACCGCGCCAAAGTGATGCGCTGCGGGGGCGAAGACACTGACGCCGCCGCTGTGCGGAACCACACGGATATCGCGTTTGCATCCGTCGACAAACCAGCCATCAAGGCGTTCAACCTCAACCGTATCCTCGCCAATTTCCACGCGATAGCGGTTTTGCCCCAGACAGATCACGACCGCAGACTGTAGTTCATCACGATAGTTGAACCAGACAGTGCGTCGTGGTGCTTGCCACAGAGAGAACCCCTCAAACGGTTCGCCCTCACCCAGCCCCGCCAGCGCAATCACCCCGATTGCGGTGATTGTGGCATCGGCTTCTTCTTCGTGGCTGAGCGCGTCAATGCCGCGATCAATCAGGCCTGTATCAACCTTGCCAACGCTGAAATCCCCGTGGGATGCCAGCTTGGAGAGGAACTGCAGGTTTGTTACCGCGCCCGACACCTCCATGTGGTCCAGCGCATGACGCAGGGCCTGCAAGGCCTGCACGCGATCCGGCCCGTGTACCACCAGCTTGGCAATCATCGGGTCGTAATAAGGTGTAATGGTATCGCCCGAACGCACACCGGTTTCTGCCCGTGCACCCTCAGGAAACGCCAAATGGGTTAGCGTGCCGGTAGCCGGCAAGAAGCCCTTGGGCACATCCTCTGCATATAGCCGCGCTTCAAACGACCAGCCATCAATTGACAGCTCTTCTTGTTTCTTGGGCAGCGGCTCGCCAGCTGCGACCTTGAGCTGCCATTCGACCAAATCCTGCCCGGTAATAGCCTCCGTCACCGGATGCTCCACTTGCAGGCGGGTGTTCATTTCCATGAACCAAAACCCGTCAACGCGCAGCGGGCCGGAACCATCCACGATGAATTCCACCGTGCCCGCACCGCTGTAACCAATGGCCAATGCCGCCTTAACCGCTGCATTACCCATAGCGGCGCGCACATCCTCCGTCATATCGGGTGCCGGCGCTTCCTCGATCACTTTTTGATGGCGACGTTGCAGTGAACAATCCCGCTCAAACAGATGCACCGCAGCCCCGTGCGAATCGCCGAACACCTGAATTTCAATGTGTCGCGGATTGGTTACGAACTTCTCAACAAGCACCGCATCATTGCCAAAAGCAGTCTTTGATTCAGAGCGCGCCGAATTCAGCATCGCCTGAAAATCACCAGCTGCCTCAACCAAACGCATGCCTTTACCGCCGCCACCAGCAACCGCTTTGATCAGCACCGGATAGCCAATGGCTTCAGCCTCGGACGCCAGCAGCGCATCATCCTGATCTGCCCCGTGATAACCCGGCACAACCGGAACGCCAGCCTCAATCATCAGCACCTTGGCCGCGTCTTTCAGGCCCATGGAGCGAATAGCATCACCGCTTGGGCCGATAAACGCTAGGCCAGCCGCCGCGACAGCCTCGGCGAAATCGGGGTTTTCCGACAAGAAACCATAGCCCGGATGGATCGCCTGAGCGCCGGTATCAAGGGCGGCCTGAATGATCCGCTCCGCCTGTAAATAACTGTCGGCAACCGGGGCCGCACCGATATGAACGGCCTCATTGGCCAACGCCACATGGCGCGCGGATTTGTCTGCATTGGAATAAACCGCGACCGTACCAATGCCTAGGCGGGCGCAGGTATCAATAACACGACAAGCAATTTCACCACGGTTGGCGATTAGGATTTTAGTGAACATGGTTTTTCCCCTTACATCCGGAACACGCCAAACTGCGTGTCCTCTATTTCGCGATCCAAACAGGCCTGCAGTGACAGCGCCAACACGTCTCGGGTCTGGCGCGGGTCAATCACCCCGTCATCCCACAGCCGCGCCGAACCATAGAGCGGATGGCTTTGTTCCTCAAACATATCGAGCGTGGGTTGCTTGAAGTCAGCCTCTTCTTGTGCCGACCATTCGCCGCCGCGCCTCTCGATCCCGTCGCGTTTCACGGTCGCCAAAACGCCCGCAGCTTGTTCGCCACCCATCACAGATATCCGCGCATTGGGCCATGTCCACATGAAGCGCGGGCTGTAGGCCCGCCCACACATACCGTAATTCCCGGCGCCAAACGAACCTCCGACAACAACCGTGATCTTGGGAACCTTGGTACAGGCCACCGCCGCCACCAACTTGGCCCCATGGCGGGCGATGCCCTCGGCCTCGTATTTCTGGCCCACCATAAAACCAGTGATGTTTTGCAAGAAAATCAGCGGCACCTTGCGCTGGCTGCACAATTCCACGAAATGCGCGCCTTTCTGCGCACTTTCGGAAAACAGGATGCCGTTGTTGGCGATGATACCGCAGGGCATGCCGTCGATATGGGCAAAACCGCAAACCAGCGTGGTACCAAAACGTGCCTTGAACTCATCAAACACCGATCCATCCACCACGCGGCCAATCACCTCGCGGATGTCATAGGGCGTTTTTAAGTCGGCAGGAACTACACCCAGAATTTCATCAGGGTTCAAAACCGGCGGCACAGATTCCTGATAAGCAAGATCAGCCTCTTTTGGCGGGGCCAGCGCCGACACCGCAGCACGGGCCAGTTCCAGCGCGTGGGCGTCATCATCCGCCAAATAATCCGCAACACCAGAAAGACGGGTGTGAACATCGCCCCCGCCCAGATCCTCGGCCGTTACCACCTCGCCGGTTGCAGCCTTTACCAAAGGCGGGCCAGCAAGGAAAATAGTACCCTGCTCCTTAACGATGATTGACACATCAGACATCGCGGGAACATAGGCGCCACCAGCGGTACAGGACCCCATTACCACGGCGATTTGCGGGATGCCTTTGCCAGACATATTGGCTTGGTTGTAAAAAATGCGCCCGAAATGTTCGCGATCCGGAAAAACCTCATCCTGATTGGGCAGGTTCGCCCCGCCGCTATCCACCAGATAAACGCAAGGCAGATGGTTCTGCTCGGCGATTTCCTGTGCTCGCAGATGTTTTTTCACTGTTAGCGGAAAATAAGTGCCGCCTTTGACGGTCGCGTCATTGCACACCACCATAACCTGACGCCCGTTCACCAGACCAATGCCGGTGATCACCCCCGCACCGGGGGCTGCGTCATTATACACGCCATGCGCCGCTGTCAGGCCAACTTCCAGAAACGGCGACCCCGCATCCAGCAGATTCGCAACCCGCTCGCGTGGCAGCATTTTGCCACGGCTGAGATGCCGCTCGCGCGAACCCTCGCCACCGCCCTCTGCCGCCTGACGAGCGGCCGCCGCGATAACATCTATGGCCGCGTGATGGGCGGTTTTATTGGCCTCGTAAGTTTGGCCAGAGGTGGGAGAATTGGTAGTTAGTTGTGCCATTTCCGGTCCCCTTCAGGAGAGTTAGCTTTTCAACATTCTTTGGATGTAATCCGCCCCCGACAAAGGGGCGCAGCAAGCACCCCCATGCATTATTGCAAGGGGGTATTTATCCGCTTATGCTTGCTCTTTCATCAATTCGCGCCCGATCAGCATCCGGCGAATTTCTGATGTACCCGCGCCGATTTCCATCAGCTTGGCATCGCGCATGATACGGCCCAGCGGGCTGTCGCTCAGATACCCTGCTCCCCCCATGGCCTGCACACCCTGCACAGAAACTTCCATCGCTTTTTCAGACGCATAAAGAACACAAGCAGCGGCGTCCTGACGGGTTACGGCACCGCGATCACAAGCACTGGCCACAGCATAAACATAGGCCCGGGAGGAGTTCATGGCCGTGTAGATGTCGGCAATTTTACCCTGCATCAACTGGAAATTCCCGATGCTTTCGCCAAATTGTTTGCGCTCCACCATATAGGGCATGGTGTGATCCAGCACCGAATGCATAATGCCAACGCCAATGCCCGACAGAACCACACGTTCATAATCAAGGCCGGACATCAACACGTTAACACCGCGCCCTTCTTCGCCCAGCACGTTTTCAAACGGCACTTCTACGTTATCAAAAATCAGCTCGGCAGTGTTGGACCCGCGCATCCCCAACTTGTCAAAATGCGCGCTTGTGGAAAATCCGGCCATTGTTTTCTCGATCAAGAAGGCCGTCAGGCCGTGTGGGCCGGCATCTGGGTCGGTCTTGGCATAAACCACCAAGGTATTGGCATCCGGGCCGTTGGTGATCCAGTATTTATTGCCGTTCAAAACAAAGCGATCGTTCTTTTTCTCGGCACGCAATTTCATTGAAACCACATCAGATCCGGCGCCCGGCTCTGACATCGCCAGCGCACCTACATGCTCACCCGAAACCAGCTTGGGCAGGAATCTGGCCTTTTGTTCGGCATTCCCGTTGCGGCGGATTTGATTGATACAAAGGTTGGTATCGGCCCCATAGCTCAGCGCGACAGAGGCCGAGGCACGGGCGATTTCTTCAACAACTATTGTATGGGCCAGATAGCCCATATCCACGCCGCCAAATTCTTCGGGTACTGTAACACCTAGCAAGCCCAGCTCACCCATTTCTTTCCACAGCTCCGCAGGAAAAATATTCGCCTGATCAATGTCTCCCGCAATCGGGGCGATACGTTCTTGCGCCCAGCGGTGAACCATATCACGTAGGGCTTCGATATCTTCGCCACAGGCGAAATTCATGGATGCGGTGAACATTGGTAGACCTCGTGGGATTAATTGAACAGTTGTTCATTTATAGCGCGGGAATTAAAACCTGTCCAGATGTTTTCACATAAACGTAATCGCCACCATCTTTAAACGCTTCAGGGAACCAGTTAGGCTTGACCCATATTGCCCAACACAGGCCTTGCCATGTTTGATTCACACCTGCGTCCGCTGATCGAGCGCGCACTGCATAAAAGTGCGGTAGCGCTGGCGGCTGGCGGGTTGACGGCCAATTTTTTGACGGGTCTTGGTTTTGGTGCCAGTATGATCGCTGCGATCTGCGTTGCCAGTGGCGCTTTTCCTTTGGCACTGACCTTTGGCTTTGCCTCACGGTTGCTCGACGGGTTGGATGGAATGGTTGCACGGCTGCGTGGGCCTACCCTGCTGGGGGGCTATTTAGACATTCTGGCGGATTTCGCTTTTTACGCCGCCTTACCGCTGGCATTTGTGATTTATGATCCAACAAGAAACGGCATCGCAGGGGCTGCGTTACTGGCCAGTTTCTTTGTCAACGCCACAAGTTTTCTGGGATTTGCCGTATTGGCGGAAAAACAAGGGCAGGAAACTGCAGTAAACGGCGAAAAATCCCACTATCACGCCACCGGATTGATCGAGGGCAGCGAAACCATCGCCTTTTTCACCCTTTGCCTGATCTGGCCCAGCCTGTTTGCTCCACTTGGGCTGGGATTTGCCGGGCTTGCCACGCTAACGGTTTTGCTCCGCGTCTATACTGCCGGAAAACTCTTCTAGAACACCCCCAAGAAGACAAAAGGCCCGTGAATTTCCTTCACGGGCCTTTTGTCTAATTCCAGTCGTTAAAGGCTCAATAACCACCCTTGCGGCGGCTTTCCGGCAGGCCGGCAATCCGGCCACCCTGTTTCGACGGATCCCCCGGAAACAGATCATAGAGATCCTTTTGCTTAATCTTCTCGCCCCACTCGGTGCTCATCGCCTTGAGGATTGTGCGGGTATTGGGCTGCTTTTGCCCGTTATTAAAGTATTCATCGCGTAGGAAATTAATCAAATCCCAATGCTTATCCCCAAGTTCAATGTGTTCTTGCGAAGCAATAAAACGCGCCAGATCTTCACTCCAACTGGTGTGGTCTGCCAGATAGCCGTTGCTGTCGGTTTCGATTGTTTTGCCTTCGAATTCAATTGCCATGGTGAGCTCTCCCTATGATTTCTAATAGTAGACACCACACATTCAATAAATGCAATGCTTGATTTTAGCACACAACCGCATGATCTGCGGCAAGGTAGAATAAAGGTGAGCTTAGTCTTTTGTCTGTACCGGAATAACGGCAAGTTCCGGCGTCATCTCGGGAATTACAGAAATACGATTCTTGCGCCCGCCTCCGAGCTTGTCGTCCTCGGCCATGCGCATAATCACCATAGCGAACTGTACACCGGCAAAAACAATGCCGTTAAACATAAACAGCATCAACACTGCAACCCAGCCCAGATCAGAACTGGACACCAGATGCCACAGGTTGGCAATATTGAGATACAGTAGCCCCGTGACAAACAAGGCGGAGATTGCGAAACCGATCAGTACGTGGCGAATATAAAGACGGACAAGCTCAGGCATGGGTATACTCCTCTTCCTCTCGCCTAATATATGACCTTTGCGCATCGTTTCAACTGCGACCTTTCATCACTTCATCGCGAATGATCCGCGCAATCTGGGCACAATCGGAAAGACTAAAAGTCAGGGGGAGGCGCAAATCCAGCAATCCAGCCAGCACCCGATCAGTTTGCGGTAACTCTTGGGATGGGGCATAGCGCCAGCTGTCGTGGCGTGAGGTGAAACCGCTGGGCTGATCCGCGCCAAACCATTTCAACTCAACCCCGCGCGTGGCCACACGGTTGACAAAATCGTGAATAGCCGCGCCGTCCATTTCAGGCAACAGAAACTGAAACGAGGACATCACGTAATCCTCATTGCTGGGCCGCTCAACCAAACGCACAGCAGGGACATTGCGCAAACCGTTTTCAACCTCGCGATAGCGCGCATTCCAAGCCTTGCAACGGGCGGGCAAATCCTTGAGTTGCGGCCGCAAAATCGCAGCCCGCAGGTTGTCCATGCGACCGGAACAATTGGGGGTATCAAGGCGGATATCCTCAAATACCGCGCTTGGTGCACCTGCAATATGACGATCAAACAGCATATATGACCCCGACAGCATGGTCGCACGCGCCATTATTTCCGCGTTATCCGTTACCAGCAGGCCGCCCTCTCCTGAGTTCAGGTGCTTAAATGTTTGTGTGGAATAACAACCGACTACCCCCTGCGTCCCGCTAGCGACCCCATTCCATGCCGCTCCCATGGTATGGGCGCAATCCTCAATCACCGCGATGCCCGCTGCGTCACAAACCGCCATCAGGGCTTGCATATCCACCAGATGCCCGCGCATATGGCTGAGCATCAGAACCCTAGAGCCGGAACTGGCAATTTTCACCTGTAAATCCGTCAGATCCATCACCAGATGATCCGTTACCTCGACAAACACCGGAACCCCGCCAACACTGGCAATCGCACCTGGAACCGGGGCGAGAGTAAAGCCATTTGTCAGCACTTTGTCGCCGACCCCAACCCCGACTGCCCGCAACGCCGCCGCCAAGGCATAGCCCCCCGAGGCCACAGCAAGGCAATATGTCGAGCCAGTGAAAGCCGCGAATTCCTGCTCCAGCAATGCGGCTTCGGAAACCTCTCCCGCGACAATATTATAGCGGTGCAACCTTCCGTGGCGCATCACCCGAACGGCCGCCTCAATCGCTTCTTCGGGAATTGGCTCCTGTTGGGTGAAGTTGCCGGTGAATACTTCGCTCATGTCCTAGCCTATCATCCGGTCCATAAGATCGGGCAGATCATCGTAGTGATCCAACAGCGCCTCAGGTGCCAGATCACGCACCCCCTGCCCGTCCGGCCCAAAAGTTACCAGAACGCAAGGCACATCGGCATTTTTCGCCGCATTGCGATCTGTAACAGTGTCGCCAATTAGTGCCGAACGCGTAGCCGAGCCGCCAAGATCGGAAATCGTGCGCAACAAATGTTGCGGATCAGGCTTGCGCACAGGCAGGCTATCGGCCCCCAGAAGCGCCCCGAACAAAGGCCGTATCCCCAGATTTGTCACCAGAGTCTCGGCCAGTCCAACCGGTTTATTTGTGCAAATCCCCAAGCGATAACCGCGTGATTTCAGGGTTTCCAATGCGGCCACGACATTGGGGTATAATGTTGTATATGTGTCAATATGATCTGAATAATGGCCTATCAGCCGAGGAAATTCCCTATCAACATCGCTTTCGTCCCATTTTTGATCCAACCGATCAAACCCCAGTCGCAGCATTGCACGCCCCCCCGCAAAGGCGGTTTTGGCGTCCTTGACCGGATCCAGCTGCGCGCCTTCACCCATCGTGACAAAACACCCGTTTGCTGCGGCGATCAAATCCGCACTGGTATCGGCAAGCGTACCATCAAGATCGAAAATCACATTTTTCATCCGGCATCCATGCCATAGCCTGTAACCAAGTGAAAGCTTTCTTGAGCATGCCCCCCTTTTGAAGTACGCAAAACCCCTGTAGAACCCCCGAAGGTTAACAAGAACAAAGAGGCGTATTATGCCCGTAGCAGTGGTTATTCTGGCAGCCGGACAAGGCAGCCGCATGAAATCTGACATGCCCAAAGTTTTGCACAAAGTTGCAGGAGCGCCGTTGTTGGCCCATGCGATGATGTCGGGGCAGTCGGTGGATGCCGAACGCATCGTCGTGGTTGCGGGCGTCGGCGCACAACAGGTGGAAGCGTCGGCCAAAGATTTCAATCCGGATGCACGCGTGGTCTTGCAAAGCGAACAACGGGGCACCGCCCATGCGGTTCAGCAGGCCGGAGCCGCGCTGGCAGATTTTGACGGTGACGTGATTGTTCTTTATGGCGACACGCCTTTCGTGACAGCTGAAACCCTGCAAGAAATGCTGGTCGCCCGCACGACGGGTAACGCGGTGGTGGTTTTGGGGTTTGAAGCGGCCAATCCGGGCCTCTATGGGCGGCTGTTCATCCGTGGAGGAAGCCTAGAGGCCATTATCGAGGCCAAGGATGCCAGCCCCGAACAACTGCAAATCAGCCTGTGCAATTCAGGTGTTATCTGCGCAGATCGCGCGCTGCTGTTTGACCTGATCCAAGAGGTCGGCAACGACAACGCCAGCGGCGAATATTACCTGACCGATACCGTGGCGCTTGCCCGCGCCCGCGGGTTGCCCTGCGCGGCAATTTCCTGTGACGAGGCCCAGACTCAAGGCGTCAATTCGCGCCGCGATCTGGCCGCAGCCGAGGCCAGCTTTCAAACCCGCGCCCGTGCAGGCGCGATGGAAAATGGTGCAACATTGATTGCGCCGCAAACAGTGTTCTTTTCTTTTGACACCCTGATCGGGTGCGATGTGGTGATTGAACCAAACGTAGTTTTAGGCCCGGGCGTCACCATCGAGAGCGGCGCAACCATCCGCGCCTTTTCACACCTTGAAGGCTGCCATGTTTCCCAACACGCCATCATCGGCCCCTATGCACGCCTGCGTCCCGGCGCGGAAATTGGCGATTACGCGCGGGTCGGCAATTTTGTCGAGGTCAAGGCGGCGCTGGTGGGGGAAGGTGCAAAAATCAACCATCTTTCCTATGTGGGTGATGCGGAAATCGGCGAAAATGCTAATATTGGTGCAGGCACAATCACCTGTAATTATGACGGCGTGTTCAAACATAAAACCGTGATCGGCGCGCGTGCTTTTATCGGCTCCAACACGGCATTGGTCGCGCCTGTAAGAATCGGTGACGATGCAATGACCGGGTCTGGTTCGGTGATTACCCGCGATGTTCCCGATGCCGCAATGGCAATTGCACGGGCGAATCAAGCAAACAAACCAAACCTCGCCCTGCGATTGATGAGCAAGTTAAGAGCCGCCAAGGCGGCCAAGGTAAAGGAATAATCGCATGTGTGGCATTGTAGGCATTCTTGGTGATCACGAAGCGGCCCCTATTCTGGTGGACGCGCTAAAGCGGCTGGAATATCGCGGCTATGACAGTGCGGGGATTGCAACGGTTTATGAGGGACGGCTGGAACGCCGCCGTGCGGTGGGTAAGTTGGTCAACCTGTCCGACAAGCTGGTGCATGAGCCGTTGCGCGGGCGCGCTGGTATTGGCCACACCCGCTGGGCCACCCATGGTGCCCCCAATACACAAAACGCCCACCCGCATCGGGCAGGCGACGTGGCGGTGGTTCACAACGGCATTATCGAAAACTACCGCAGCTTGCGCGATCAACTGAGTGCTGAGGGTATCCAGTTTGACACCGAGACAGACACGGAAACAGTGGCCAAACTGTGCATGAGTTTTTTAATGCAAGGCTTGCCCCATGAAGAAGCCGCGCGCAAAACGGTTTCCCTGCTTGAAGGGGCTTATGCCCTGTGCTTCTTGTTTGACGGTCAAGAAGATCTGTTGATTGCTACGCGCAAGGGTTCGCCGCTGGCGATTGGCCATGGGGATGGTGAAATGTTTGTTGGCTCCGATGCGCTGGCACTGGCCCCGATGACCCAGCAAGTAACCTATCTGGAAGAAGGCGATTTTGCCATCGTAACCCGCGCGGGCGTGGAAATCACCGACAGCCAGGGCACGCAGGTCAACCGTGAAATGCGCGCCATTACCACTGCGGAAATGAACACTGACAAGGGCGGGTTCAAACACTTCATGGCCAAGGAAATCGCGGAACAGCCTGCGGTGCTGGCGGATGCGGTTAAACATTACCTGAACAACGCGGGCGATCAGATTGAAATCCCCGATATGGAGCTTGATTTTACCGGTGTGGACAAAATCACTATGGTTGCCTGCGGCACTGCTTATCTGGCCTGCAATGTAGCGAAATACTGGTTTGAGCAGATCGCGCGGTTGCCCGTGGAACTGGATGTCGCTTCGGAATTCCGTTACCGTGAACCGCCTATGTCAGACAAATCATTCGCCTTTTTTGTCAGCCAATCGGGTGAGACCGCCGACACGCTTGCAGCGCTACGCTATTGTACGCAAAATGTCGCCAAAACCGTGGCAATTGTCAATGTGGCCGAAAGTTCGATTTCGCGCGAGGCAGAAGTATCTTTGCCAATTTTGGCGGGAGTGGAAATTGGCGTGGCTTCGACCAAGGCATTCACGTGCCAGCTGACCGTGCTGGCTGGTTTGGCGATCATAGCGGCCCGCCAACGCGGGCACCTTGATGCAGAATCCGAAGCAGAAATCGTACGTGCCTTGACCGGCCTTCCTGGTTTGCTCAACCACGCATTGGCGCAAGAAGAGGCCATCAAAACCACCTGCATAGAACTGTCGAATTCCCGTGATGCGCTGTTTCTTGGGCGGGGCCAGATGTACCCATTGGCACTGGAAGGTGCCCTTAAACTAAAGGAAATCAGCTATATACATGCTGAGGGTTATGCGAGCGGCGAGCTAAAGCATGGCCCCATTGCCCTGATCGACGAAAATATGCCGGTGATTGTGCTAGCCCCTAAGGATGTGTTGTTCGACAAGACCATTTCCAACATGCAGGAGGTTATGGCTCGCGGTGGCAAGGTGTTGCTGATTACGGACGCCGAGGGGGCCAAAGCCGCCAGCGAGGGCGTCTGGCACACAATCACAATGCCCACAGTACACCCGATGTTGGCCCCGATCCTTTACGCCATTCCCGCCCAGCTGCTGGCCTATCACACAGCTGTGCACAAGGGCACAGACGTAGATCAGCCACGTAATCTGGCTAAATCGGTGACTGTAGAATGATCACGCCAGAAACCGCCCTTGCGGCCCTTAAATCCCACAGCAATCCGGAAAAAGCCGGTCAAATGGCCGCTTATCACAAGGTTGAACGGGAATATCTGGGGGTTAGCAACCCACAGATTGACGCCTGTTGCAAGGAATGGCGCGCCAGCTGTGATGTGGCCGAGCGCTTGCCAATTTCACAGCACCTTTGGGCCAGTGACATCCACGAAGCGCGGATTGCAGCGGCCAAACTGCTAACACAAGCACGGATCAAGGACGACGGCCCGGTCTGGGCTGGGATCGCCTCTTGGGTGCCCCAGTTTGACGCCTGGGCCATTGCCGATCACGCCTGCTCCGCTGGTGCGCGCCGCCTGAGCGCCTATCCGGCGCGGCTGGACGAGGTCGAGGGTTGGACCAGGGACGACTCCCTATGGGTGCGCCGTGCCGCACTGGTGATCACCCTGCCCTGGACTAAATCAAACCACCCCAAATCCGCAGAGCTGGAACAGAGGGACCGCATCCTCGGCTGGGCGGCCTCTTATGTGCCGGATCAGCAGTGGTTCATCCAGAAGGCAATTTCGTGGTGGTTACGAAGCCTCTCAAAGCACGATCCGGATCGGGTGCGGGCATTTGTAGAAAAATACGGCGACGGGATGAGGGCCTTTGCCCGCAAAGATGCCACCAAATATCTCTAGCGAATAAAAACCTGCACTTCAGCCAATTCGGCAAACGGGATACCCAGAACTTGCATCGCTGCAAGGGACAACTGCGATCCTGCCCCCTTGTTACCTTTCAGGGGCAACAGCGTAACATTGGCGGAATTGCCCAGCTTACTGTAAACGACCCGGCCCGCGGCCTCTGACTTCACCAAGGGCGTGCGCAACCACAACCCGTCACGATCCAGCAAGCCAAGCGAAATAATGGTGGTTCCCAAATCCTGTTCTGGGCGGGCAATCGGGCGGGCAGTTGCCGCTGCTATTTCAGC
>JAHRVG010000103.1 GCA_019090795.1 Paracoccaceae bacterium
GGCAATGTCGCCCAAGCTTGCGTCGAGAAATGGGGTTTCATGGGCGGGGGGGCGTTGCGGAATGCCGCCGTCCTGTTCTGCGCACAGATCGAATGTCGGCCAGGAAAGCACGTTGGTCGCCATTGGCTTGTCTCTGAAATCGGCGTTCAGTTCAGCAATACGTGCATCATCACAGGCCAGCACGCTGACCTCGAATGCTGCGTCGACCGTCTGATCCGCAAACACCAAAGCAAAGCATTTTTCGGCCAACACTTGTAAATCAACCGTCTGCCAGCGGTCGTCCTCCTGCGTCACTTCGATCGTGTCAGCCATTTGATTTGGCGTGTTTGTCATAGGCGCGGATGATTTTGGCCACCATCGGGTGGCGCACCACGTCCTCGGCCTTGAAACGCGTGAAACCGATACCCTCGACCCCTTCCAGAACCTTGGCTGCTTCAACCAGACCCGACGGAACCCCGCGGGGCAAGTCAATCTGGCTGGGATCGCCGGTAATGGCCATTTGCGAATTCTCGCCCATGCGGGTGAGGAACATTTTCATCTGCATTGTTGTGGCGTTCTGCGCCTCGTCCAGCAACACGAAAGCGTTCGACAGGGTGCGCCCGCGCATAAAGGCCAAGGGCGCGATTTCGATTCGCTTGTCTTCGATGAGTTTGGCTACTTGTTTGCCCGGCAGAAAATCATTCAGCGCGTCATAAAGCGGCTGCATGAAGGGATCGACCTTGTCTTTCAGGTCGCCGGGCAGAAACCCCAGACGCTCGCCCGCCTCGACCGCAGGGCGCGACAGGATGATCCGGTCAACATGCCCTTCCAAAAACATCGAAACAGCGGCGGCAACGGCGAGGTAGGTTTTACCGGTGCCTGCAGGGCCAAGGCCAAAAACCAGTTCATGTTTGAAAAGCTGCTCGACGTATTTTCTTTGTGTCACCGTGCGCGGTTCGACGGTTTTCTTGCGGGTGTGGATTTCAATGGCACTGCCCTTGAACATCTCTAGCTGGTCGCCGTTGCGCAAGCCAGTGTCCCTGGCCGAATTGCCCATGCGCAGGGCGGCATCCACGTCACCCGGTTCCACGGTCTTGCCCTGTTCGAGGCGCGTATACAGCGCCTTCAAGGTTTGGGCCGCACTGGCTGCACCCAGCGTATCGCCAACCACAAACATCTGATTGCCACGGCGCAGCAACTGGATGCCAAGGGCAGATTCGATATGGGTCAGGTTGCGGTCAAATTCTCCGCACAAGTCAATCAACAGGCGGTTGTCGGGAAAGTCGAGGGTCAGTTCCGGTACGGCTGTCGCGCCGGTATTCTGGGGCAGAGCAGTTGTTGCCAAAGAAGACTCCTAAGTCAAAAGGGTGTTGGCTTATGGTGCAAAATGTTGCGCAATGTCGCAAGAGGATTCGGTATCTAGGGGTGAAAAATGGAACTGAAGGGCAAAACTATCGTTATAACCGGCGCTGGGCAGGGCATTGGGGCAGCAATGGCAACCCGTTTTGCAGCAGAGGGTGCGCGGGTGGTTGTGTCTGATCGCAACGGTGAAAATGCGCAGCGTGTGGCGGATCGGATTGGCGGCCTTGCGGTTGCTTGCGATGTGACGGTTGAGGCGGATATCCAGAACCTTGTGGCACAGACCCGTGCGCATTTTGGCCCAGTCGATCTGTTCTGCTCCAACGCGGGGCTGGGGATTGAGGAACCGGGCCACGCTGCATCAGCCAGCAATGCGGATTGGCAGTTGAATTGGGACATTCACGTTATGGCCCATGTTTACGCTGCTCGCGCCGTGCTGCCGGACATGATCGCACGCCGCAGCGGATATCTGCTGCAAATGTCCTCGGCGGCGGGACTGCTGAGCCAGATTGGCAACGCTTCGTACTCGGCCACCAAACACGCGGCGGTCGGTTTTGCTGAAGCGCTGGCGATTACCCATGGCGATGACGGAATTGCCGTGTCGGTGATTTGTCCTCAATACGTTGCCACGCCTTTACTGGGGTACAAGGCCGGCGAAATGCCGGAAGATGCCCCAAATGTTTTGTCGCCCGAGGTGGTTGCCGATGTTGTAGTTGAGGGGGTGCGCCGCGAATGCTTTTTGATCTTGCCGCACTCGGATGTGGCCAAGTTCATCCGGTTCAAATCTTCGGATTACGACCGGTGGCTTGATACCATGCGTCAGTTGCGGCGCCGGGTTGTTGGAGAAAAAGGCAAAGCAAATATTGCGACTACGCATAAGTTGATTTAACGAGACAGGCGCTTATGGGAAATGCCTGTGGCGGAATTGGGAAGTATTATGGCGCAAGGTTCGCAAGATTTTGATCTGGTCATTATTGGTGCCGGACCTGCGGGTTCTGCGGCTGCGGTCACTGCGCGGCGCGCGGGGCTGACGGTGGCCTTGATCGACAAGGCGCGCTTTCCGCGTGACAAGCTGTGTGGGGGGCTGGTTTCAGGGCGCAGCCTGAAAGCGCTGGAGCGGATATTTGGCACTCGGCCATCGCGTGATCTGTTTCTTGTTACCCGGCAGATGAAATTCGCATGGGCAGGAGAGGAGCTGGCACAGTTTCGGGCACCCCATGAGTTGTGGTTGACCATGCGTTGCGATTTTGACCACGTGCTGTTTCAGGCAGCACTTGAGGCAGGGGTGGCTGATTTTACCGGGCAACGTTGGGATGTGCTGGATGAAAGCCAGAACCGGATCACTTTGAAAGATGGGCAAAACCTTAGTTTTCGGGGGTTGATTGGTGCCGATGGTGCGACCAGTCCGGTGGCGGCGCAGCTGTTTGGGCGTGCTTTTGATCCGGCATTGGTGGGGTTTGGCATTGAATCCGAATGCCCGCGCGACGCCGCTGATCCGGCGGTGACCGTCGTGGATTTCGGCGCTTCCAAATGGGGCTATGGGTGGTATTTTCCGAAACAGGGTTCCCTTACCGTTGGGGTTTGCGGGTTGCAAACCCAGAACCCCGACTGGAAGGCAACCTTGAGCGCGTTCATGCCCGAGGGTGTTGAAGGGCAGCGGATGAAGGGCGCTTTGCTGCCCTTTGGTGACTTTCGGCGCAAGCCGGGCAGAGGGAATATGCTGTTGGTCGGGGATGCCGCCGGTCTGGTGGATTCGCTGACGGGCGAAGGCATTGCTTTTGCGTTGGAAAGTGGAGCGATGGCAGCCGAGGCGGTGGTGCAGGCACTTGCCAAGGGCAAGCCAGACACTGCGGCAAAGACGTATTTTCGTGCGCTGAAAGGAATTCACAGCGAACTGGCGCGGGTCGGCAAGCTGCGCCAGATCGTGTTTTCCGAACGTTTCGAGCCAATGTTTCGGGAAAAGCTGAAAAACTCCAAGCGCCTGAGGCAGGTGTTTTTTGATTTGATCGAGGGAGACCTGACCTATCTTGAGTTGGAAAAGATGATTGCTGGCGGGGTTCTCAGCAGGCTTGGCAAAGGGATTGCCGGTTGGTGGCCGGGGCGGGATTAGCGGTGCCGCCGGATTGGGTTGCCAAACCCGCAAGCCACGCGCAAACCTGCCAGTATAAGCTTGCTATCAACCGGGCTTTCCAGAAATTGCCACGCGGGGCGCTGAGAGATCGTTACATAGGGGTCATCGGGTCGGGTGGCAGCCTCTAGCGTGGCGTTCACAACGCTTACCGCAAGGCGCATTTGCAGCAGGGGCCAAATCAGATCCACCTCGGTTTGCGTCAGGGGATACGCGTTGTGATAGCCCGCTACCAAGGCTGCCAGCGCGGCCTCTGGTTGGGGGTGGTCCAGCACAATATAGGCCCCAGCGATTGCCAGTTCAACGATGCGCGGACTGGTGCTCATATCGCCAAAATCAATCAGGCCGGTGAGGGTTGCAGTGTCGTTGCCAGAGGCCGACACCAGAATATTGTAATCGTTCACGTCATTATGGATCGCCGCATTGGGCAGGCTGGAAAGGGTGGGTAGGATCGCGTTGAAATTTGCGATGATGCCTTGCAGCAAGGCCCGTCTTTCGGGGATGTTGATTGCCCCCAGATGGCGTGCAATCCAGTTGCCAGAAGGCAGGTTCCACTTGAAGTCGCGGCGAAGATGGGGATGTGTGAAGCCCTGCAACGCCTTGTCCATTTGCCCGATCTGTTGGCCGATTTGGCCAATTAGCTCCACCGATTTAGGGGTGAAATCCGCGTAGCAGGCGCCTTTCATGCGTTGTTGTAGCCAGACCAGACGCGGAGTGCCTGTTTCGTCGATTGCGGTGCAAAACAGCTTGCCATTTCGGGTGGGGATGACCAGGGGAAAGGGGGCATCTGGCAAGTGCTCCCCGAGGTATCCCAGCACCGCACACTGCATTTCGACCAAGCCGCTGTCGCAACCCTTGTGCATGACCTTCAGCACATATTCCGCGTCTTTGGCGTTGGCAAAGAAGTTTAGGTCATATTCGCCGCCCAAGCGCTGCAACTTTGCTGAAACGCCAAATTGCGCCTGCAAAACCCCCTGCCAATGGGCGATCAAACCAGCCCATCCAAAAATGGATCAACCGGATAGCCTACCCCTGCCAGATACAGCCCGTGGGGTGGCGCGACAGTACCGCATGCCGCCCTGTCAGCGGCCCTTAGGGCATCGCGTAAATCTTCGGGGGTCCAACTGCCCATGCCCACATGTTCCAGTGAACCGACAAAGCTGCGCACCTGATTGTGCAGGAAACTGCGGGCGCGCACATGAAAGCGGTATTCAATCCCGCTGGGGTATTCAACGGTTTCGATATCCAGTTGGTCCAGCGTTTTGACCGGCGTTTTCCCTTGGCACATGGTGGATCGGAAGGTGCTGAAATCATGCTTGCCTAGCAGATAGTTCGCGCCCTTTTGCATGGCATCCACATCCAGCCGTTTGCGTACCTGCCACACCAGCCCCTTGTCATGGGTCACAGGTGCGCGGCGGGATACCACGCGAAACAGATAGCGCCGCTCGGTTGCAGAAAAACGCGCGTGGAAATCTTCCGGCACGCGGGCCACATCTATCACCGCAATCGGGTGCGGGCGCAGGTGGTGGTTCAGGGCTTCGGACAGCTTGAACGGCGTCCAGTCGCGGGTCATATCGCAATGGGCCACCTGCGCACTGGCGTGAACGCCCGCATCGGTGCGGCCCGCAGCGGCGATGCTGTCAAAATCCGGTTGAAGTTTGCGCAGGGCATTCTCAATGCAGCCCTGCACCGAGACATGTTCCTTTTGCCGCTGCCATCCGACAAATGGCGCACCGTGATATTCGATTTTTAAAGCATAACGAGGCATACCCCGCGATAGCGCGCTGTTTTGGTTTTGCCAATCCCTTATGAAGTAAAGAAAGCTTCTAGTTCCGCAAAACCCATCGCGCTGTTGGAAAATGTGAAACTGCCGTCCTCGGCCATTTCCCCTGCTGCCGCGACCAAAGAGCCGTAGGCCAAGCGGGCAAGGGCCGAGCCAACGCTGATGCGCCTGACCCCGGCGTCCGCCAATTCTTGTTGTCCAAAGGTTGCGCCGGGCATACCCATCACCACATTGACCGGCTTGCCCAGGTTTTGGCAAACCGTTCTAATGGTCTCAATGTCCCGCAACCCCGGCGCATAGAGCACATCTGCGCCGGCCGCCTCAAACGCTTGCAGGCGATTAATCGTATCGTCCAGATTGGGGCGGTTCCACAGGAAATTTTCGGTCCGTGCGGTCAGCACAAAATCTGTGGTCAGGACATCGCGGGCCTCTGCCGCCGCTTGAATCCGTTCCACGGCCAAATTGAAATCATAAATGGGGCTTTCTGGGTCGCCAGTGTGATCTTCGATTGATCCCCCTGCCAGCCCCGTTTCTGCCGCAGCGGTAACGGTTTCAGCGCAGCTTTGCGCGCTGTCGCCAAAGCCTTTTTCAAGATCGGCAGAAACTGGCAATGCTGTTGCCCCGACGATCATGCGACAATGATCGAGAATTTGTTCGCGGCTGGCCGTGCCCTCTGGCTGGCCCAGCGAAAACGCCATTCCGGCGCTGGTGGTGGCAAGCGCTGGAAAGCCCATAGCCTCCAGAATTCGTGCGCTGCCCCTGTCCCATGGGTTGGGGATGATAAAGCAACCTTGTTTGTGTAACTGGCGGAAAGGGGAATTTTTCAACATGTTCTATCTTTTGTTCACTGCTCGGCGGTTTGTCAAGCCAGCACCCTCGGCCTAGCAAAACCCAAACAAAGGAGCTGTCATCACCGGTCGGCAAAAGGGCATTGCCCGAGTGGATCATTTCAAAATCGAGAGAATTTGCAGTGAGAATGAGAGGAATTGGTGGCGTTCAGAACCGAAAGTCAGGAACCAGACACGGCAGATAACAAGTGCCAGCACCCGATAAACATAGCCGCAATTACGGCGGTACCGGCAAGTGGGTTTGTAAATCATGGGTGGGGTTGTTTTTGCACATTGGCGAAAAGTCTTTGAAAATGCTGCGATGATGCCTAAATATCTTTCAGGCAACCGGAGGCAGTATTATTTTAGGCATCGGCACACTTGTTGACAATATTTCGCGCAGTGCTGGCCAGTTGGCTGACGGTGTGTCGGAAACCCTGTTTGAGCCAGTTATCCGTCTTGGGGTAACCGGCCTTTCGCGTTCTGGCAAAACGGTGTTTGTTACGTCTTTGGTGGCTAACTTGCTGGATCGCGGGCGTATGCCACAGTTGCAGGCCGCCCAGCAGGGCCGCATTGTTGCGGCGTTTTTGCAACCGCAACCCAATGACATTGTACCCCGGTTTGAATATGAAACCCATCTAGCGGCAATGACCGGTCCCAATCCCTTTTGGCCGCAAAGCACCCGCTCCATTTCCCAATTACGCCTGTCTTTAAAGGTTGCGCCTTCGGGTCTGCTATCGGGTTTTCAAAACCCCAAAACCATCCACATCGACATCGTGGATTATCCCGGTGAATGGCTGCTTGATCTGCCGTTGATGCGGCAGAGCTATGCTGAATGGTCCAAATCGGCGCTGGAATTGGCGCAAAATCCAGCGCGTTTGGCAATGGCGCAGGATTGGCTAGATCAGTTGCACAGCGTTGATCCGGACGCCAAACTGGCAGAGACACAGGCCCAATCCCTCGCCAAGTCATTTACACGATATCTCGCCGATAGCCGCGCTGCGGGTCTCTCGGCTTGTGCGCCGGGGCGCTTTTTGTTGCCCGGCGATTTGCAAGGCTCTCCGGCGCTGACCTTCACCCCGCTTCCACCGGGGAAATCCCCGCGCGGTTCGCTGGCCCGTGCGTTTGAGCGCCGCTTTGAGGCCTATAAATCGCAGGTTGTGAAGCCGTTCTTCCAAGACTATTTTTCGCGCATCGACCGCCAGATTGTGCTGGTTGATGCGCTTTCGGCGATTCACAACGGGCCTCAAGCGGTCGAGGATTTGCGCGGGGCGATGGCGGATATCCTGACCTGTTTCAACACCGGAAAAAACGGGTTCCTTTCGGCGCTTACCGGCAAGTCGGTTGAGCGTATCCTGTTTGCTGCCACCAAGGCGGACCACTTGCACCACAGCCAGCATACGGCGTTGACCGGCATTATGGGCGCGCTGTTGCGGCAAGCCAAAGACAAAGCGGAATACAAGGGGGCTGAGACCCAAGCCTTGTCGATTGCAAGCCTGCGGGCCACGGTTGAGGAAGTGCACAAGGTGGAAGGGAATGACTGTCTCTTATA
>JAHRVG010000104.1 GCA_019090795.1 Paracoccaceae bacterium
ATGTCCGGCATGAACGGTATGTCCGGCATGAACGGTATGTCCGGCATGAACGGTATGTCCGGCATGAACGGAATGTCCGGCATGAACGGTATGTCCGGCATGAACGGCATGGGTGGCATGAACGGAATGTCCGGTATGAACGGCATGGGTGGCATGAACGGAATGTCCGGCATGAACGGAATGTCCGGCATGAACGGTATGTCCGGTATGTCTGGCAATGCATCCGGTTGGCTCTGCACTCAGTGGACCACATCCGGTCCGGTTATGGGCGGAATGTCCGGCATGAGCGGTATGTCCGGCATGAACGGCATGAACGGAATGTCCGGCAACTGGACACCTCCTTCCAAATAACACCGGCACCAATACGCCAACAAGCCGGGAGCGGCGGGCAGTTTCGCCGCTTCCATCCATCACCAGCTCACAGCCAATCAGGGACAGTGGAAAATGAAGAGCTTCAAAATAATCTCAGGATATGCAATTGCCAGTGTTTTTCCGCTATTTTTTCTATATGCTGCGTTCCTCGCCGGGAACCTAATATATTCCAACACGACCGATCATGTGATGCTAACAGCGCAAACCGTGACCGTGCCAACACCTGATCCGGTGACCACTGAGGTGGCTATGACACTTATGCCCGCCTTAATCAGTGCGGCTGCAGGTGAAAAAGTTTTTAAGAAATGCAAGGCTTGCCATACCGCTGACGATGGCGGCTCTATAAAAACCGGCCCGAATTTGTGGGGTATAGTGAACCGCTCTGTTGCCTCGGTCGCCGAGTTTAAATACTCAGACGCGATGCTGGCGTTCAACGACAAAAACTGGGAAGCGGCATTGCTGGACGAATATCTGACCAAGCCCAAAGCCCTGATCAAGGGTACCTCAATGAGCTTTTCGGGCTTAAAGAAACAGACCGATCGCCAGAACCTGATTGCCTTTCTGGCGCAGCAATCAGGCAGCCCACTTTCATTGGCAGATTTGGGATTTGCGACGGCTGCGACAACAGAGCTGGCAGCAGAACCTGCGATTGCTGAAGAAAACCTGTTCGTGGCCGGATATAGCAATCCACCCGCCCGCACCGCCAAAGCACAGTCCGACATTGACGCCCGCGTTGTTAAACTCAAGACCGAGATTGAGGGCATGGATTATGAACGTGCGCGCTATCATCCACTGCATTTTCCACCGCAGATCAATGCGGCCAGCAATGAGGAATGTCTAGCCTGCCATGCTGAAATTATGTCGCATAAACCGCTTGAGAAATCGCCGAGCGGCGTGCCTGCGACCGACATGAAGGCCTGGTATCAGACGCTTGCCACATACGACGGAGCGCAGGCTGATTTCCATTTTCGCCACCTGCAAAGCGATTTTGCTAAACAGGTAATGAATCTGGAGTGCACATTCTGTCACAAGGGCAATGACCCACGTGAGGAAAGCCCTGATATGATCCCCGGTCGTGCCGCATTCAGCGCCGCATCGACCCCCGAATTCACCCTGCGGAAAATGGTCAACCCGTCAACAACCTGTCTGTTGTGTCATGGCGCAATGCCGGACCCAGAGGAAATCATGGGGCTGTCCGGCCCATGGCACGAATCCCGCGCGGATTTCGAGGATGAGGAAACCCTGAACGGTTGCTTAAGCTGCCATGGCGAAGACGGCTTTCGCACCAACCGCCACAACGTGACCTACTTGAATGCCGCCAACATCGAAGATCTTGCCACCGCCAGTTCCGATACTTGTTACGGCTGCCACGGCGGGCGGCAATGGTACCGCATTTCCTATCCATACCCGCGTCATGCGTGGCCCGATATGGATGAGGACACACCGGATTGGGCACTGACACGCCCGACTGAATCCGATCCCCAATATCAACTCGCACCCCCAGCGTCCGAGTAACAGGAGAATTGAACATGAAATTCCTGACAAATCCGGTGAAACTGGCCAAGATTTTCACACAGAACCGGCGCGATTTTCTGAAATCATCCGCCGCGACCGCTGCCGCAGGGCTGGTTGGCGCTGGTGTAGCAGGCAAAAAAGTCGAAGCCTTCGCCTATGAGCCGTATCCGCTGGATGATGATCTGGAAACGGTGGTAACTTCCTGCGCCCATAACTGTGGCTCGCGCCACATGCTGGTTGCGCATAAAAAAGGCGACGTGATTGTGCGCCTCTCCACTGATGATGGCACCCATCAGGGCGACGATGAATACGGCACCGACACCGATGAAAAGCCGCAATTGCGTGCCTGTCTGCGGGGGCGGTCCTATCGCTCACGGCTCTATTCTCCAGAGCGGCTGCTTTATCCGATGAAACGGGTTGGCGAGCGCGGCGAGGGCAAATTCAAGCGCGTTAGCTGGGACGAAGCGCTGACCGATATCGCCAAGAGCATGGTGCATCTGAAAAAAACCTATGGTCCGACCGCCATTCTGGACCAAAGCTATGCGGGGGCCTCTTATGGTGTGCTGCATAAATCGGACCAGATTGAAGGGTTGTTAGGGCGCTTTCTTGGTATGTTCGGTTGCCGGACAAATTCTTGGTCGGTGCCGTCATATCAAGGCAACACATTCGCCAGCCGAATGAACTATGGAACCATACAGGATGGCAATGAGGATGATGCTTTCATGCACTCCAAACTGATCATCATGTGGGGCTGGAACCCGGCCTATACCTTCCATGGCGGCAACACGTTTTATTTCATGCGCAAGGCCAAGCAGCGCGGCTGTAAATTTGTGGTGATTGATCCGCAATACACTGATAGCGCCAGTGCCTATGATGCGTGGTGGATACCGATCAAGCCCAATACCGATGCCGCGATGATGGCCGGGATGGCACATTACATCTTTGCCAATAACCTGCAAGATCAGGAATTTATTAACAGATTTGTGCAAGGCATGGACAAGGGTACGATGCCTGACTGGGCCAAAGGTCAGGAGAATTTCCGCGATTATATCATGGGTGACAGCGATGGCATTGCGAAGACACCGGAATGGGCGGCGGAGATCTGCGGCGTTTCAGCCGAGGATATCATCAAGCTTGCCGATATGTATGCGACGACAAAACCGGCGGCGCTAAAGGCAAGTTGGTCACCGGGACGTAACGCATATGGAGAGCAATACGCCCGTATGGCCAACGCCTTGCAGGCCATGACCGGCAATATCGGCATCCTTGGCGGTTGCGCCGAGGGCGTGGGCAAGGGCTGGCATGCCGAGGGCGTCGCCTATCCCTATGACCAGTTTGCCAATGTCTGGTTTGCTGCGATCAAATCCGACCGTTGGGCGCATTGTGTGCTGAATTTTCCGAATGTTAGCCGAGAAGAAATAGGCATCTGGCCACGCGGTGACAATACCGACGGGCAGATTCCCAATATTCGTGGTATATTCTGGCAAGGGTCGGACTGGCTCAACCAGCTTACCAATATTAACAAAGAAATTGAGGCAATTCGCAAGCTCGACAGCTATGGCGAGGGCGAGAGCCTGCTGGTCTGCATGGACAGCACCATCACCCCAACAGGTATTTGGGCGGATTACTTGCTGCCGATTGCCACTCATTTTGAACGGCATGACGCTGCTCTGCCTTGGTACAAGGGGCACTATTACATCCACCGGCCCAAGGTGATCGAGCCAATGGGTGAAAGCAAATCGGACTTTCAGGTGTTCACGGAACTGGCCTATCGTCTGGGTTTTGGCCTCGGCTACAATCCCAAGGCTTCACGGGATTATTTCAACGACCCCGATGCGGTGGACGAGGCTTATCTGGTCGATTGGTGGGCCAAGGTGCAGCACCATCAGCATGTCGAATGGACATGGGAAGAATTCAAACGCCGCGGCGTCTACAAGTTTGTGTTTGCCGAACCCCATGTCGCCTTCAAAGAGCAGATTGAACAGGGTAAACCATTCGAGACATATTCAGGCAAGATCGAGATATTCTCGGGGCAGTTGGCCGAAATCACCGACTGGACCAAAACCCAGTACGGTTACTATATTCCGGCCATTCCTAAGTGGATCGAACCTTGGGAGAGCCTGAATCATCCACTTGCGAAAAAATTCCCGTTCCACATGATTTCGCCGCATCCGCGTTGGCGGACCCACTCGATATTCAACAACATTCCGTGGCTTCGCGAGACATTCAGCCAGGAAACCACGATGAATGCTTCTGACGCGCGGCGTCTGGGGATCAAGATGGGGGATATCATCGAGGTCTGGAATGATCGCGGAAAGGTGGTCACACCAGTCTATGTAACCGAGCGCTGTATGCCGGGGGTTGTGGTTCTGCATGAGGGCGCATGGATGGACATCGATGAAAACGGTGTCGATCTTTCGGGCAACCCGGACTTCCTGACCAAGGATGACCCATCACCAGCCGGGGCTTTTGCTTATAACACCGTCCTTTGTGACCTCAAGAAAACAACGCTGAACCACCGACCGGGCTGGGATAAACTCGCCACTGCGCGCAGCCATGTTTTCCGCCGTGACTTGTAGATAGGGAGAATTACCAATGGCTAACACTATCGATAAAGCACGGATCAAGGAAAACGCGGCCCGTATCCGGAGCGAGGAATACACGCCCGTTGTCCCGGATATGCAGATGGGGTTTATTCACAACAACGTGGATTGCATCGGCTGCCGCGCTTGCGAAATTGCCTGTAAGGATAAAAATGGGCTGGATGCTGGGCCACGCTTTCGGCGGGTGCAGTATGTTGAGGGCGGCACCTATCCTGATGTCTTTGCCTTCAAGATCAACATGTCTTGCAACCACTGCGCCGAGCCGGCCTGTATTCCATCCTGTCCCACAGGTGCGATCTTCAAAAGCTCGGAGAACGGCATTGTCGATATCGACAGTACGTTGTGTATCGGTTGCCGTAAATGTGAGGCTGCTTGCCCCTATGGTGCGCCGCAGTTCGATCCGGTCGAAAATGTGGTCAAGAAATGCAACATGTGCATTGACGAGCAGGAAGCAGGACGTAAACCTTACTGCGTAGCGGCCTGTATGATGCGGGTTCTGGATGTTGCGCCGATTGATCAGTTGCGCGATGGTTCGGTCGAGACCACCGCGCGTGGCCCCAATGATCAGGTGGTGCGGCAGGTGCGGACAATGGCTGACCCGGAATTAACCAACCCGTCTATCGTGTTTATTCCGCATTCTAAGGGGATCGTTGAAAATGAATAGCGACCCGACCATACTTAAACAGGCAGGGCTAGGGCTGGCGCTGTTGATCCGTTTGCATGATCGGGAGGCTGATCAGGAGTTTCTGAATGGATTGCGTGAAATTGATGCAGCCGGGTTTTTTTCGGTGTTGCTGGATAACCAGACCGAGGCCAAAGCCTTTGGGGCGGCCCTGGATGCATTGCCCGAGGTTTTGGACGGTGCCACGCTGGATCAACTTGCCGCGGAGTATGCTGATGTTTACCTGACCCATTCCTATCGTCTTTCGCCTGCCGGTTCGGTCTGGCTGACCGAAGAAATGCTGGATCGTCAGGAGCCGATGTTTGCGGTGCGGGAATGGTATGAGCATTATGGTATAGAAGTGCCGAACTGGCGCCTGCGTTCGGATGATCACATCGTGCATGAATTGCAGTTTGTCGAGCATCTGCTTGGCCTTGGCACCGAAACGGCGGCGCGCGATGCTGCGCGGTTTATGGACAAGCATGTGTTGGTCTGGGTGCCGAAATTCTGCACTTTGATGGCCGAACGCTGTCAGCAACCTTTTCTTATTGTCGGCGCACAGTTGACAGCGGCCTACCTAGAGACGCTGCGTGATCTGCTGGAAGATTTGACCGACGAACCACGCTGGGTGCCGGTGAAGGTTCCAAAACCCGAATACAAACTTTCCGAGCTCAATGACGACATCGCCTATATGCCCGGTGTGTCCGATAGCTGGTGAAACAGACTGGGCCGACGCATATGGAGTGGACTGCGACGCAATTACAGGTAAACAAGGGAGGCTGTGCGCGCACACGTTTGATCCATGCGTCTTGTAGGGAATGCGCGCAGGCGTGCCCGCCGGGGGCGATCCACCTGAGCAATGAGGGTCCAGAGGTGAACGCGCAATTGTGTACGAGTTGCGGAGCCTGTGCAGGGGCATGCCCTGAGGTTGTATTCAGCACTTCTCCTAGGCCAGTAGCCAACTGGAAAAAAACCGGAATACTCATGTGTCGGATGCATGTGATGGCGCAGGGGAGCACCTTTGCCCTAGAGTGTGTCCAAACCATTGACCTGCGGGATCTGGCCCGTCTGTATGAACTAGGAATGCGGTGTTTAAGGGTCGCCACCGATACCTGCGAAACCTGCAAGATCGCGCCTTTATCCGCGCTAACGGAACAGGTTGATGATTTCAACCGACTTTTACAAAGCAGAGACATGCCTGAAATAAGGTTATCGCGAGCAGGCAAGCGCGCACTGGATGGCTGGAAAAAAGCCGAGGCAGAAAGTTTCGTGCCGGATGCCTCCAAGCGGGCATTTTTCCGTGCGTTGGTTGTGCCTGAAGAAACAGAAGAACCTCCCAAGCGCGATGCATTACATGCGTTGTTTGAAAAAAGTGGGCCGACGGTGCTGTTTCCATTTGCTCCGCATATTGATGCAGAAAAATGTACGGGGTGTGATGATTGTGTGAATATCTGCCCGCATGGCGCTTTGATAAGGATCAAGGTGGATAATGGCAGGGCGGTGTACACAAGTGCTGCTAATCGCTGCACGGGATGCAATCTGTGCGGCGATATCTGTGATTCATATGCGCTTGAGGTGCAAAAAATGTCTTGTTCTGGTGCCGATATTCCTCTTGTACGGTATCAGTGTCGGGCTTGTGGTGCGACGGCGCATACGACCGATGCACAAATTCCCGCAGACGGATTGTGCAGGGTTTGTCACAAAACCAATCATCACAAGAACCTGTTTGTCGTTCTGGAATGAGGTCGGGTAATCCCATAATTAGGCTGCATCGCTGGATAGGCCGTAGCTTGCAAAGTAAACTGGTTTTGGCGATTGGTGTGTTGCTGATACTTGTTTCGGGGCTGTTGCTGGCATTGGTGAGTGGTGTTTATCAGAGTCGGCTGATCATGGAACATAGCCGCGCCTCAATGCAAATCAACCGGTTGCTACAGGCGGCATTGGAAAACGCAATGCTCAAGCGTGACATACCGGGACTGCAAAGCATCTTGGAAGATATGGGAGACCAGCCAAAAATCGCACGGATCATGATTCTGAACCCAGAATTCAAAGTACGCTTTTCGTCTGACCCCGAAAATATGAATATGTCTCTAGACGGGGAAGCTTTTGTCAAAGCGCTGAAGAGCCAGGCGCCTCAATCGCAGTTTGTGCAGTCAGATTCGTTTGGAGAAGTGTTGCGGAGTATCAATCCGGTGCGCAATCAGGAACTTTGTGCCGTGTGCCATGGAAGTATTTCAGACTATCCGGTGAACGGGTTGCTGGTGGTGGACTATCAGGCACAAATGATCCGGCAAGAGGCAAAATCATCTGCATTGATTTTTGGGGCGCTGGCATTTTTGGTTATTTTGGCCGTTTGTCTGGGGGTTTGGTATGCGCTGGTGCGGTTGGTGGTGGCGCCGCTGGCTGAGGTAGAGAAAGCTACGCAAGCTTTGTCGAAAGGCCAGTTTGATACGGTGATAAAAGTAAAAGGCTCTGACGAAATTGCCCGGCTTGTCCATAGTTTCAACCTAATGTCAGAGCGCTTGCAACAATCGTTGGTGCAGCTTCGACAATCGGAGAGCTTTCTTCAAGCCTTGATAGATTCTATCCCTGACGGCATCCGGGTGATTGACCACAACTTCCGTATTCTCAAGGCGAATACAGCCTATTGTGATCAGGTTGAGCAACCGATGGAGCAGGTGCTGGGCAGTCTGTGCTATCAGTCAAGTCACAATCGGGATACGCAATGTGCGCACACGATGGTCTGTTGTCCCGTGGTTGATTTATGCCTGAATGGCGGCACGGCAATGATCGCCCAGGACATGCATATCAGCGCAAAAGGTCGGGAAATCTTTGTCGAGGTATCCTCGGCGCGTGTCGATGTGGTTGTTGATGGGGAAATGGTGCCTTGTGTGGTGGAATCCATCCGCAATCTGGACGAGAAAGCCAAAATATCGCAACAGCAACGACTGTCGGAAATTGGCCTGTTGGCGGCGGGTGTTGCGCATGAAATCTATAATCCGCTATCTTCGATTGATTTGGGGTTAACTGCCTTGCAATCCGATCTGAAGGCCAATAATCCAGAAAAAGCACTGGCGTATTTTGAACTCATCCGCAGTGAGATCCAGAACTGTATCAAGATCACCAACAGTTTGCTGCTGCTCAGTGCGCCTACCGGTCAGACAATGGACTTAATCGAGCTGGGAGATGTGGTTCCGCAGGTACTTTCGTTGCTGCACTATGAAGCTGAACAAACAGGCGTGACAATCAAGCTCGATACCCTCGAAAGCACACGCATCCTGGGGTCGAACAGTGATATTCGCATGCTGGCAATCAATCTTGCAATGAACGCCATCCATGCAATGCCAGAGGGTGGGGTTCTGACTGTTTCAACATACCGTGACAATGGCGAAATTGTGCTACAGGTGACGGATACTGGTGTCGGTATCGCGCCGACAAATCTTGGAAATATATTTATGCCGTTCTGGTCGCGCCGTGCTGACAACAGCATAGGCCGCGGGCTTGGCCTGTCGATTGTCAAGGCAATCCTTGATCGGAACGGTGCAAAAATCGAGGTCGAGAGTACATTAGGTAAGGGCAGCCAATTTTCCGTTCGTTTCCCTGATGCAGATATTGAGGTGCAGGATGATTAAACAGTACCCACACCACCGGGTGTTACTGATCGAGGATGACAAAACCCTGAATCGCCTGATGCTGGATCAGGTGCAGCGGCTGGGCTATGATGCACGCAGTGCTGCTTCACGCGAGGATACGCTGGAAGTATTGCGTGATTTTTCCCCTGATCTGGCCATTCTGGATATCCGTTTGCCGGACACTGACGGGATCACATTTTTGCCCGAACTACGTGAATATTGCGCTGTGATGATCCAGACTGCATATGGCTCGATTGATCAGGCCGTAAATGCTGTCAAGGCTGGAGCAACAGAGTTTCTGGTCAAGCCGGTCTCACCGCAAAATCTGGAAATGACACTAACGCGGTTTTTTGAAACCGTAGCATTGAAACGTGATTTGGCATTCTGGCAGGCACAAGCTCAAAATGCCACACGTGTTGAACTTGTGGGCGACAGCGCCGAAATGGCCGAGGTGCGTCATCTGGTATCCATTTTTGCTGCCGCCGATACGCCAGTTCTTATCTGCGGCGAAAGCGGAGTCGGCAAGGAGGCAGTAGCGGCGGCGATCCATGCGCAAAGTACGCGCACCAACGGGCGTTTTATCAGTGTGGATTGTGATGATGCGCTTAATGAGGCGGCATTGTTTGGTCAGGAAACCAGCGCGCGAGAGCGCAGCGAGGGATTGATCGCAGCAGCGGACAATGGCACCATTTTTTTAAACGATATTGATAAGCTGGCCCCGGCCTTGCAATCCAAATTACTCCGCGTGATGGAATCCGGTGCCTTTCGCCCGTTAGGGGCTTCGAGGACACTGCCGTCTTCGGCCCGATTTCTGGCGGCAACCGGGGTTGATCTGGAAAATATGGCACTGATGAGCCATTTTAAAAATGAACTTTACTACCTGCTATCTTCATTGAGAATTACGATGGCGCCTCTGCGCGCCCGCAAGAATGATGTGCTGGCACTGGCCGAGCATTTTCTGCAAAACCGAAATTTTCATCGCGGGGTCGAAAAAGCATTTGCGCCGGAAACCTTTGATGCGCTCGAATCCTATGACTGGCCCGGAAATTTGCGCGAATTGCGCAATGCGATTGAACGTGGCGTGATAATGTCAGCGGGAACCGAGGTCATCCTGCCCGAACATATCACCCTTCCGAGCCAATCTGCAGGCCTGCCTTCGGGGGTATCAAGCGATGGGTTGACGCTGCGGTTCGAGGGCCAGCCAACAATGGACAAAATTCGCGATACTTACGTTAGGCTGTTGCTCGACAAGTTTGCCGGAAACCGTAAACAGGTGGCTCAGGCCCTTGGTATGAGCGAACGAAATACATATCGGATGCTGAAAAAGATTGATTTGTAGAACCTTGTTGCATGGGGCAGGCAAGAAGCTCTTTACCAGAACTCTGGGTGTGTTTGATGCTTGTCATGCGAAATCTGTACTTCGCGGTTCCGTTCAGGTCGCCTGAAAAAGACAGCGGCCCCCTTTTTCATGCGGGGGCCACGTAAAATCAAAAGGAAAGCCCTCGGTCTTTAACTAAATGCCGAAATGCCGGTCAGGTTGCGCCCGATCACCAGCTTTTGGATTTCGGTGGTGCCATCGGGAATCGGCATGATTTTGGCATTTCGGAAATGGCGCTCGACCGGGAATTCTTTGGTGATACCAACGCCACCGTGAATTTGTACAGCTTTGCCAGCCACTTCTACCGCCATTTCAGTTGCATACCATTTTGCCATAGAGGTTTGCGTATCGCAGCGCACCCCGAGGTCCAACAATTGCAACCCGCGTTGGCACAGCAAACGTGCGGCATCCAGTTGGGTGGCCATATCGGCAAGATACCCCTGAATAAGCTGGTGCCCCCCGATCAGCTTGCCGTGCTGGCTGCGCTGTCCGGCGTATAACACGGCGGTTTCCAAGGCTGCCTGGCCGATACCGATGCTGGTCAGACCCACAAAAACCCGCGCGCTTTCAAACAGTTTGAGTGTCTGGAACAGCCCGCCGCCGCTTTTGCCCAGAACATGGTCCGCAGTGGTTTCAGCGCCATCAAAAAACAATTCACAAGTCGAGGCCCCGACAAGGCCCATCTTATTCAATTCGCGCACCTGATATCTTTCACCGCCGTTATCGTCATAGCGATCAACGATGACCATGGAGATACCTTCATCCAGATTGCAAACTACTACCGCGAAATCCGATTGGGCGCCGTTTGAAATCCACAGTTTCTGGCCGGTGACATAAATATTGTCGCCTTTGCGTTCGGCGCGGCATTTGACCTCAACAACGTTTGACCCCACTTCGGGTTCGGAAATACAGGTGCAACCGATCCGCTCACCGCGCATCAACGGCGCTAGATAGATTTCTTTTTGTGCGGGTGATGCCAACATGCTGAGCGACAGCGCCGCGTGCCCCTGGATCAACACAGCGATTGCCAGATCAGGCCAGATACGGGCCAGTTCTTCGTACAGGATGCCATATGTCATACGGTTCATCTCAAGGCCGCCGTCGGACTCGGGGACCAAGCCGCTGATCAGGCCGAACTCTTCGCATTTGACGAACAGACCCTTGAGCGTTTCTGCGTTGGGCGGGTGGCCCAGCTTTTCGTATTTATCCACCAGTGGGACAAATTCGGCCTCTGCCATGCGGCGGAAATTGTCCAAAAGCATCCGTTGTTCTTCGGAATATAGGGCCTGTGCGGCCATCATTACGTCTTGCATTTTCGTGTTCCCTGATTGGTTTAGCGGCCCAGAATGGTGATGCAGGCGGCGGCTTCTTCGATGCCGTGCAACCCGCCGCCATTCTCGGCGATTGCGTTTGTTGCGCCTTCTACCTGCCGCGCGCCTGCCTCATTGCGCAGTTGGGTTACCAGCTCGAAAATTTGTCCGATACCGGTGGCACCCACCGGATGGCCTTTGGATTCCAAACCGCCCGAGGTGTTGATCGGAACCTTGCCGCCGATGGTTGTATCTCCGCGCAAAGCAGCAGGGCCGCCGTCGCCAAAGTTGAACAGCCCCAGGTTCTCGGATTGAATCACCTCGCCCACAGCAGTGGCGTCATGCACCTCGGCCAGTGAAATATCCTGAGGGCCGATGCCTGCAAGTTCATAGGCTTGTTTTGCTGCCAGATGGGTGATGTGCTTTTGATAATCTTGCGCAGGATGGTCGGTTCCCGAGCGCAGAACGGCAGCCTTGACCTTGATGGCGCGGTTTTCATCCAACCCGTAACGTTTCAACCCCTCGGCGGTGCACAGGATCGCAGCGGCAGAGCCGTCCGAGATTGGCGCACACATCGGCAAGGTCAGCGGATAGGTGATCGGCGGAGCATTCATCACTTCCTCAAGGCTCATCGGGTTACGATATTGTGCCAGAGGGTTATGCACAGAGTGGCCGTGGTTCTTGGAAGAAACGGCGGCGAAATGTTCCATCTTGGTGCCGAATGTTTTCATGTGCAAACGGGCAAATCCGGCGTAAACATCCATGAAAACACTGTATGGGTTGGCGGATTTTGAGCCTTCGGGTTCTTGGATACCGTCACCCAAACGCATCAGCTGTTCGGCAACTTCGTCACCAGCGGCGACGTCCCAGCCGCTGTCAAATGCGGCAAACATGCGTTTGCGATCATCCGAGAACATTTTTTCAGTACCCACGGCAAGACAGATATCGCCATTGCCCGCTTTCAAAAAATCCACGGCCAGTTTAAATCCGGTACTAGCACTTGCACAGGCGTTTTCCACGTTAACTACGGGAATGCCCTGAATGCCCATTGAACGCAGCGCAATTTCGCCGCGGATCATGTGCTGGCCCTCCATATGCCCCTGCACGGCGTTGGAGAAAAACGCGCCCTCAATGTCTTTGGACGCAAGTCCGGCATCAGCCAGGGCTGCGGTAACGGCTTCGCTGGTCATGTCTTTGATCGTTTTTTCACGGAATTTTCCGAAAGGTGTCATGCCGACACCAACTACATAAATGTCCATCGTCTTGTCCTTTCGGGCCTCAATAGCCCCTGAATTTCGGTTTGCGCTTTTCAACAAAGGCAGCAAGCCCTTCTTGGAGATCCCATGAGCGCAGATGGGCGCGCAGGTTCAGCATTTCCTCGGCAAGGGCCGCCTGTTCATCCAGATCCATAGAGCGGTTGGCCACGGTTTTCATCCGGCGCAACACGGCGGGGCTTTTGTCGGACAATTTGTCGGCAAAATCCTGCACGGATTGGCGCAGATCGTCGTCTGGTATGACTTTGTTAACCAGCCCGTAGTCCATCATTTCCTGTGCGGATACGGTTTCACCGGAAAACAAAAGGTATTTCGCACGGGTCAGGCCAATGCGTTTGGGTAGAACTGCCGCACCGCCGGCACCTGGAAACACGCCGAAATTGGAATGGGCATCGCCGATCTGCGCGCTTTCGGCGGCAAACACCAAATCACAGGACATGACCAGTTCCAGCCCGCCCGCCAAGGTCAGCCCATTGATCACCGCGATTACCGGTTTTGGGCCATGACGCAAGGCGCCGAACACGCCGTCCACACGATCCAGCATATCCGGCTCACCGGGGGCAGGGGTGAAGCCAGCCACCTCTTTCAGGTCGGCACCAGCGCAAAAGGCGCGGCCAGAGCCCGTGATGGCAATCACCCGCACCGCATCATCGGCCATGGCCGCGGTAATTGCAGTATTCATTTCATCCAAAAGCGCCATAGAGAGGGCGTTCATCTGTTTGGTGCGTTGCAGGGTAATCCATTCGGTCTGCGCCACACGCTTGACGGAGATGTTGGTAAAGGTGTCTGACAAGGTAGGCTCCTGTAATCAGAGGAAAGGGGACAGTTATTAGGTGGCGAAGGAGTATCCGCCGTTCACCGGATAGGTCTGACCGGTGATCCAGCTTGCGGCATCCGAACACAGGAACAGGATCATGCCTGCAGGATCCTCCGGTTCGCCCAGACGGCGAATGACATATTGCGACAGCGCGCGTTTTTCAGCAGCGGCGTCGGGAATAAGTTCTTCCACTGCAGGGGTGCGTGTGCCACCAAGCGCAACGCAATTGGCGGTAATGCCAAAGCGTCCGCCAGACTTGGCAATCGCGCGCATAAAGCCCGCAGCACCGGCCTTGGCCCCGGAATAAACTGCCAGATGCGGCTCGCCGACGCGGCCCGCATCGGAAATCACGGTGACAATACGGCCATAGCCCGATTTCACCATGCCCGGCATCGCGTGACGGGTGCAGTTCAGCACGCCGTCAAAATTGGTTGCCATCCAGCGCTTCCACTCGGATGGATCAGATTCCCAAAACGCAACCAGATCACCAAGGCCGGATGTTGGGCCCGCATTGCCGGCATTGTTGACCAGAATGTCGATGCTGCCCATTGTCTCGCGCGCCGTATCAAAGGCAGCGCCCACAGCATCAAAATCCGATACGTCAAAGGCCAGCGGCAGGGCCTTAACCCCAAGCGCTTCGATTTCTTTGGCAACGGCTTCGGCGCGGTCCAGGTGAAAATCGTTGATAACGATACCGCCCGCCCCGTGTTGTGCCAGATAGATCGCCACTTGACGACCCACACCTTGACCTGCGCCAGTGATGAGGGCAACGCGCCCTTTGATGTCCAAAATTGAGTCCATTTTCAGGTTTTCCTTTATCCCAACCAGCGCTTGCGGCGGCGGTAATGTTTAATATCCCGGTAACTTTTGCGTTCACCTTCGGAGGTCATTCCGAGGTAGAATTCCTTCACGTCTTCGTTTTCGGCCATTTTGTCGGCAGGGCCATCCAGAACGATCCGGCCATTTTCCATGACGTAGCAGTAATCCGCGATGCCAAAGGCGGCGGCGCTGTTTTGTTCGACCAAAAGGAAGGTTGTGCCTTCGTCTTTCAGCCGTTTCAGAACCCCGAATACATCCTTGATCATCAGCGGAGCCAGCCCGAGGGAAGGCTCGTCGATGATGATCAGCTTGGGCTGAGCCATAACGGCGCGACCGATCAACAGCAATTGTTGCTCGCCGCCTGACATGAAACCGGCGGTCCGGCTGCGCAGCTCTTTCAGGCGCGGCATCAGTTTGTATACATGTTCGAGACGCTGGTTTAACTCGGTACTATTGCGCACCATATGGCCGCCAACAATCAGGTTCTGTTCAGCGGTCATGTGGCGCAGCACGCGGCGGCCTTCCATGACATGTACCAACCCGCGCCGCACAACGTCGGAGGCTTCCATATTGTGGATTGGTTTTCCGTCGAGCAGGATTGAGCCGCCGGTTACCTCCCCGTCTTCGGATTGGATGGTTCCGGAAATAGATTTCAGTGTGGTGCTTTTGCCTGCGCCATTGGCCCCAAGCAGGGCGACGCATTGGCCCTCGTCCACGGTGATCGAGACACCCTTGAGTGCTAGAATTACGTCAGAATAAGTGGCTTCGACATTGTTCAGTTGCAGCATCTGCTATCCGCCTCGGTTTCGGTGGGATCGGGCACCGAAGAACGGTGCCCGAAAGGTTTTACCACTTGTTGACGACAGGAACGTCCACATTGGTTGCTTCGATGACGATTTTGCCGTCCACAACACGCGCGATATTCACTTTCAGACCTTTCAAGGGGAAGGGTGCTTCGGGAGTGAAATTCAGTGTTGGCAACATGCCACGGGTTTCCTCAGTGGTGATCGGGCCGGAAAACAGCGCCTCGCGAACTTTGGCACCGGTCAGGTTTTCGGCACCGTTGTTAGCAATGGCGTGATCAATAACAGCTACCACATAGGAACCTTGCGACATGCCCATGGCCGTCACCACATTCCACGGGGCTTTCAGGCCATATTTTTCGGACAGCAGCTTGTAGAATTGATAAGGTGCTGTGTCACCTTCAACGGCGATGGCCATGCCGTAAGACTCATAATCGCCTTCAAGCTGGGCAACGCCACCGGCAGCCTTGCCAGATGCTGGCAGACCGTTGTGCGAGGAAAGCATGATCGGAATATCGGCCCCGTTTGCCTGCAACGCCCGTTTTGTTGCCACAACAATCGACGTGTTGGTCTGGATGATCACCGCATCAACCCCGGAACGCACAACGCGGCGCATCTGGGCAGTCAGGTCGGTCGGCTGAACCTCAGTATAAACGGTTTCGACAACCTCGACCATCTCGGGGTTCTCTTTGGCATATTTTTCGAGACCGTGCGCCATGTCAACATAGGCAGGCGATGCCTCTGAGGCCATGATAGCAACCTTGACAGGGCCGTCCTTGCCCAATTTCTGACGCAGATAGTTCAGGAAACCAGCGCTTTCGTGGGAATAGGTTGGACGCGGGTTAAATACCCATGAATCGGATTTCCAGGCAAACCCATATCCGGCGGTCGACATGAACATCGGGATTTGGTCTTCGGGCAGGCGCTCGCCAAGGGCGGCAACATCCGGACCCCCAAGCCCCATAACAGCAATCGGGTTTAGCTCGGATTTGATGCCCGGCCATAGGCTGGCAACCTGCGCCGCATCATAGCGGGTTTCAAAGTTCTTGTAGTTCAGAACCACGCCCAGCTCTTTGCCGCGCGTGTCGTTCCACCAGTCAACAACTGCTTCGCGGCCCCCAGCCAGAATGGGCATGATGTCGGCATAGGGTCCCGAGAAATCCGACAGCATCGCCAGATTATAGGTTGATTCAGCTTCTGCGCGCGTCGGAGCATGAGACAAGGCAAACACAGCCCCCGCCACCGCTAATGCGCGAAATGATAGTTTAGAAAAGGTATTCATTTTCTTCCTCCCAGGTTACAGACCGGCCCGCTTTAGTACGGGAATGGCCAGATTCGATATGATGATTTGATGATGTTCCAGCGGTGCATCAGCCCCTTGGGTTCCAAGATCATGAACAGCGCGATCACACCGCCTAAGAACATGTTCATGCCGGCAAAGACGATTTCTCCGCCCAGAAACGGCACGGCCTCTGCGATGTTGGGGCCAACGGTTGCGATGATTTCCTGAATCATGCGGATGATGAAAACCCCGATCAGCGCACCGGTGATTGATCCCATGCCGCCAACGATGATCATGGCGATGAAAAAGATTGAGTTGAACAGGGTAAACTGGTCAACCCCGACGAAGCGGATCAGATAGGCCCAGAGCGCGCCGCCGACACCGGCATAAAACGCACCGATCAGAAAGGCGGTCGCTTTGGTGCGGGCCACGTTGATGCCCATGATGCCAGCGGCGACATCATCGTCGCGCACCGCGATAAAGGCGCGGCCAAAACGGCTGCGTACAATGCCAAAAGCACCTGCGACAAGAATGACGGTAAAGACCAGTATCATGTAGTACTGGGCGGTTTCCGTGGAGATTCTATAGCCAAACAATGTGGCCGCCGGAACAATCACCCCGTTTGAGCCACCCATCCAAGAGGAGGGCAGGTTGAGCACACTAAAGTGAAAGATGAACTGCGCCGCGATTGTGGTCAGCGCCAGATAGAAACCCTTGATCCGCACGGCGGTCAGGCCAAACAGAAACCCAAAAGCAGCGGCGGATAGCCCTGCAAGCGGGACCGTCAGCAAAAAGCTCATCTGGTATTTCGACGCTAGTAATCCGGCGGTATAGGCACCGACCCCCATAAAGGCGGCTTGCCCGAGATTGATCTGCCCCGCATAGCCGGTGCAGATTTGCAAGCCAACGGCAACGACTGCGCTAATCAGCATTACATTGCCAATTGCAATCACGCGGGGGCTGGCAAAAAGCGGCGCCAAAAACAGCAGCGCGATAAACGCCAGCAGTGTCAAAACTTGCCATTTTGTCCGCACAAGCCGCCGGTCTTGCCGGTAGCTGGTTGAAAATATACCCGAAGGATCCATGTTTTATACCCTTTCGATGGTGCGCCAGCCAAACAGGCCGGTTGGCCTGACAAGCAGAATACCAAGCATGATGATGAACGGCATCACAGTGCCGATGGAGCCGCCGATAATCGGATCGAGATAGGCTGTGGCCAACCCTTGCGCGACGCCCACGATGACACCGGCCAAGATCAATCCGCCGATGGATTCAAGCCCCGCGAACAGCGCTACAGGCAGCGCCGCAAAGCCGATGTCGGAAGCCAAAAACGTCAGCGACTTGCCGCTGAGGAAAATAATCGCGCCCATGGTGGACAGCACAGCGCCGATGATCCACGCAGCAGCGATTGAATGTTTCACCGAAATCCCCATGGAAGACGCGACAACATGATCCTCGGCCACCGCCGTCATGCGCAGGCCGGGGCGGGTTTTGTTGAAAAACCATGACAGTCCGACAGCGCAAACAATGGTGATACCGCCGCCAATCAACAGGTTCATCGGGATCAGTAAGTCACCAATAAACAAGGGGCGCAGCGGGAATACGATGGGGAAAGGGCGCACAGCGGGACCAAACACCAGCAAAATAAAACCGCGCAAAAAGATCAACAGCCCAACCGTTACCATAACCATAGAGAACACTGATTCACCGATCAGCTTGGTCAGGAAAATGCGCTCAATCAGATAGCCCGCGAATGCAGAGGCAATTAGCGAAATTGGAATGGCCAGCCACAGGTTTAGGCCCAGCTCGAAACTTGTGTACCAGACGATGAAACCGCCCAGAATGACCAGTTCGCCTTGGGCAAAGTTGAAAACCTTGCTAGCACGGTAAATAACAACAAAGCCCATCGCGATCAGTGCGTAAAGCAAGCCGATCAGTGCTCCGTTAATGACGTAGTTCAGAAAATCCATGTGCTTTATCCTCTCACGCCACTTGGCTTTTGTTGGGGGTTGCTGCGACATCCGACACATTGACTGTCGCTTTCAAAACGCCCTTGCGGCCATCTTGATAGGTCACTGCAATTTCAAGGTCGATGTCGGGTGCACCCGAATAAATTGCCTCAACCAGATTGCCATAGCGTTCCTCTAGAAACGCACGGCGCAATTTGCGGCTGCGGGTCAGTTCACCTTCGTCGGGGTCAAGTTCCTTGGGGAAGTTGGCAAAACGCATCACCTGCGACCCATCGGGCAACAGTGTGTTAATGCGGGCAATTTCAGCGCGGATCAGCTCGTGAATCTCGGCCTTTTGCGACAGGTCTGTATAGGTCGAAAACCCGATGCCGTTTTCCTCGGCCCAGCGGCTGAGAACTTCCATGTCAATATTGATTAGCGCGCTCACAAAATCGCGGGTCTCGTTGCCTACGGTCATCAGATCCTTGATGAAGGGGCTGTACCGCAGGCGGGTTTCGATGAACTGCGGTGGATAGCGGTGGCCTGATTTCAGCTCGCGCATGTCCTTGACCCGATCAAAGAATACCAATTCCCCGTCATCAGTCAACGAAACCGCATCGCCGGTGGCATACCAGCCATCTTCGGTGAAGGCCTCGGCGGATTTTTCGGGCTGGCGGTAATAACCAACAAAACCAGAGCCGCCGCGCACTTGCAGTTCGCCATCATCGGCAATGCGGTGTTCGACTGCATCACCATAGCGCGGGTCACAATTCATCCAGCGGCCACTGGTTTCCAAGCGATAGGACGCGCCAGTGTGGGCGGTCAGCAGGCCAATTTCGGTGGCCCCGTAAACATTGCGCAGCTTCACCCCCATTGCATGGAACAGGCGAAACACATCGGGTGCCATTAACGCGCCACCGGACAGGGCAACATCGGCACTGCCCAGCCCGAGATTGTCACGCAAGTGATGCAGTACCAGCGCCTCGGCAAATGGCAGTTGTAAACGCGACCAAAGCGATGGCTTGCGCCCCTCAAGCTGTTCAACGTAGACCTCTTTGCCAATACGAATTCCCCAGTTATACAGCGCGTTGCGAATGCGACCGGCACCCAGCATCCGCGCCTGTACGATAGAGGCCAGATTTTCCCATTGGCGCGGACTGAACACCATGGCATCAACCGCCAACTCGCGAATATTGTCGAGAACTTCTTCGGGGCCTTCGGGGAAATTGATCACCATCGGGCCAATCAAACCAATCGCGAGGCCGAATATCTGTTCTGTCACCCAGGCAGGCGAAATATAGGTCAGGTATTCCGCACCCGGTTTGATATCGACAGCGCCTAGAATGCGGGTGGAATTATCGAACATATACTGGTGCGTGACCATCACGCCCTTGGGCTTGCCTGTGGTGCCCGAAGTGTAGGAAAGAACCGCCACATCTTCACGCTGGCCCAAAGCTACAGCCTTGGCAAAGCGGCCCTTGTCGCCGAGATAGATTTCTTCACCAGTCTTGGCTACATCATTAAATGCGCGCAACAGGGGGTGCTCATAACCCCAAAGCCCGGCACCGTCCCAGAAAATGATACCTAGAATACCATCTAGGTCATCAACAATGCTCAGGCATTTATCGACTTGTTCCTGATCCTGTGCCACGAAAATACGGGTCTGTGAATCTTTGGCTAGAAAGGCAATTTCGTCGGCGCTCTGGTCTGGGTAGACTGACAGAATAGAGCCGCCCAGCGATTGCGCGGCATATTCGGCCCAGAAATGCTCGGGTTCGTTTTCGCCGATTACCATCAGCGCATCACCGCGCGCAAAGCCCATATCCTCAAGACCAAGTGCAAAAGAGCGTACTTGCTCAAGAACCTGGGACCAGGTGAATTCGCGCCAGATCCCCAAGCGTTTGTGACGTTCAGACAGGCCATCAGGCGTGGCTTCTGCCCGCGCCAAAAGAATCTGGGGCAGGGTCCGGCTGTTCAGAACGGCGGGATCAGAAAGGGAAATATGATTATGTGTAGCGCTCATCTCAGGCTCCCAGATAGGCTTTGATCACGGCTGGATCGCGCTGGACCTCGGAAGGTGTGCCGTCTGCGATGACCTGTCCAAAATCCAAAACGACAACCCGGTCGGCCAGATCCATAACCACCCCCATGTCGTGTTCAACCAGAACCACGGGAATGTTGCGTGCTTCGCGTACATCCAGGATAAACCGCGCGAGGTCTTCTTTTTCTTCTGAATTCATACCGGCCATGGGTTCATCCATCAGCAAAAGCGTTGGCTCTTGTGCCAAGGCCCGCCCCAAATCGACCCGTTTGCGCAAACCATATCCAAGGGTGCCCACCGGGCGGTTGCGGATCGGCTCTATTTCGAGAAAATCAATGATTTCTTCCACCACCTCGCGGTGCAGGTCTTCCTCGCGCGAGGTCCAGCCAAAATGCAAGAACGCCTGCAACACGTTTGTTTTCATCAGGGTGTGACGCCCGACCAAAATGTTTTCAATGACGGTCTGACCAGCAAAAAGATGGGTGCCCTGAAAGGTCCGCGCGATGCCTTTTCGGGCGATTTGGTCAACTCGCATGCCGGTTACATCCGCGCCCGACATCATGACTTTGCCTTTTTGGGGACGGTAAAATCCTGCGGTAACATTCAAAAACGAAGTCTTGCCTGCGCCATTCGGTCCAATTATGGCCAAAAGCTCGTCGTTGCGCACTTCAATGGTCACGTCGTTAAGGGCTGTTACACCACCAAATTTCAATGTGGCATTCTGAACATTCAAAGGCACCGGTAAAGTGCTCGGTGTTTTTTGTTCGGCCTTGCTAGTGCCTTGCATATCAAACTTCTCCCGATACCCTGCGTGATGTTCTCACCACTCCAAGTGCGCCATTTCAGCCCCTTTGGGGGTCAACTTATAAGCGATCAATCCCGCCCCATTCTTGATATGAGACAGCCTCCACCAGACCGCGTTTCTGAATGCTGGCACTGAATGAAACATTTGGCAACAAAAATCTAACAGGCATTAGAAAATAATCTAACTTGAGTTAAAAAAAGAAGTAATCAATTGTTATTAAGTTAAATAAAAAATCTTACGCTTCATCTTGACTGACATGATAAGCGAAAAAAAGGTCGCACCTTTCTACTCAAGGCTTTCGAACGCCACGCGAATGGTCGGAATAATTCAGATGATTCCTCTAATTACCGGAACTGAAACGCGTTACAATTCTTACGATCAATAAGTGGTTAGCCGCGGCATTATCCACCATTTTTTTCGACAAAACAATCCAGGCAGAGTTATTCCCTGCGCAATAGATCTGTGCAAGGGGAGGGGCATGAATTTGCACACAGTTACCGCTGGTAGACTGCTTTCATGCCTGCCATAATCGGGGCAGTCTCGGGGATTTGGCGCAAGCTTTGTCAGGGAACGGGCAGGGAGAGAGAAACGGATGATGAGGTTGCTATGACTGAGAAAATGACCGTTGATATGATTCCGGAAATTGCACTGCAATACATTAGCGAGGGTCATAAGGTGGCACTGGCAACGGTGATTGAAACATGGGGGTCATCTCCGCGCCCTGTTGGAGCGCAGCTGGCTATTTGCGAAGATGGCAGTTTTATGGGATCGGTTTCGGGGGGCTGTGTAGAGGGCGCTGTTGTGGCCGAGGCACAGGAGGCCTTGCAAAATGGCACTTGCCGGGTTCTGGAATATGGTGTTTCGGATGAAGAGGTTTTTGCCGTTGGTCTGGCTTGTGGTGGCAACATCCGGGTGCTGGTGGAGCCGATTGGCGTGGGGCAGGGGCCAAGCGTTCAGGTGCTGGAATATCTGGTCGCCAAGCGCGCCGCGCGTTGCGCGATTGGTTATAAAGTGAACCTTGAAAACTGGGAACGCGCCTTTGTTACGCCTCGGGATGTGCCCGAACATTTTGCCAAGGATCGTTCCGGAATTGAGGGTGCAGAATTCACGCTGATCTATAATCCGCCGCTTCGCATGGTGATTATTGGAGCAGTTCATATTGCCCAATCGCTGGTACAATTAGCGCGGATTGCCGGTTACAGCGTCTCTTTGCTGGACCCGCGCGAGAGCTTCGCCTCGGCCACGCGCTTTCCTGACGTCACAGTGATTTCCGAATGGCCAGACGAGGCCATGCGCAGTATTTCACCCGATGCGCGTACGGCCATTGTCACCCTGTCACATGATCCAAAAATCGACACCCCCGCGCTGGAAATAGCCCTGAAAAGTGATGCCTTTTATATTGGCTCTCTGGGGTCAAAACGCACGCATGGTAAACGGATTTCTGCCTTAGAAGCCGCCGGTTTTACCGCAGCACAGATCGCCCGCATTCATGGCCCCGTGGGGGCGAATATTGGCGCTGCAACACCGGCGGAAATTGCGCTATCGATCATGGCGGAAATCACAGAGCGTTTGCGCAAACCGGAAACGCGGCGATGAAGTTTGGTTCGGTTGCGATAGCAAAGGCAGAGGGATGCATATTGGCACACGCCATGCGGCTGGGGGAGAGACGTTTCCCAAAGGGCACCGTTTTGGATTGCGATAAAGTGTTGCAACTGGCTGAACTCGGTGTTTCGCAGGTGGTTGTCGCCTGCCTTGGGCCGGATGATCTGGATGAAAACACCGCTGCCGCGCTTTTGGCGCAGCGGTTGGATAGTGATGCGATAGAGGTAACAAAACCTTTTGCCGGACGGGTCAATCTGGTTGCTAGACAGGCAGGCGTGATCCGTGTGGATGCGGATCAGGTGAATGCGCTGAATGCGGTGGATCAGGCGATTACGCTAGCCACCTTGCCCGATTACGCGCGGGTGGCCGAAGGGGCACTGCTTGGAACCTTTAAGATCATTCCGTATGGCGTTGAAAAAAAACACGTAAACAGTGTTTCAAGTGGGATTATTCAACTGCATCCTTTTTGTGCAGGCGTGGCTGATCTGATCCTGACGAAAACGCCCAGCTTTCGCCAATCGTTGCTGGACAAAGGGCGCGACGCGATTGTCGCACGGCTGAACACATTGGGTTGGCAGCTTGGAAAACTGCAAATTGTTGCCCATGAAGATGGCGCCATTCAAACCGCTTTGCTGCAAACTACCGCCGAGATGGTGTTGATCCTCGGGGCCTCGGCCACCTCTGATCGACTGGATGTGGCCCCTGCCGGATTGTTGGCGGCGGGTGGGCATCTTGAACGTTTCGGGATGCCGGTTGATCCGGGCAATCTGTTGTTTCTGGGGGATCTAAACGGGCGTTCCGTGGTTGGTTTGCCGGGCTGTGTTCGGGCACCTGCGCTCAATGGTGCGGATTGGGTGTTGGCGCGATTGGCCGCAGGTTTGCCACTCAGCAGTGATGATATAGCGGGCATGGGCGTCGGTGGGCTGCTCAAGGAAATTCCACAACGCAGGCAACCACGTCGGGCAACGCGCCACGCTAAGGCAGATAAAATTGCACTGATCCTGTTGGCGGCGGGTAAATCGAGCCGCATGGGGGCTAGGCATAAACTGTTGCGAGAGGTCGACGGCGAACCTCTTTTGCGCCGTTCAGCCAAAGTGGCTCTGGCCAGCAAGGCAAGCGCGGTACATGTGGTTTTACCCCCGGATTCTGCCAAACAACACGATATCCTTGCGGGGCTGGATGTACAAAGGGTGATTGCACAAGACGCGGGAACAGGGTTGGCTGCGTCCCTTCGGGCCGGTATTGGCGCACTGCCAAGTGATTGCGCGGCTGTGATTGTGGCGCTGGCTGATATGCCGGATGTGACGCCCGCGCATATTAATGCCCTGATTACCGCCTTTGATCCCGCGAATGAGCAGTATATCTGCGCACCATTTGCCCCCAACGGCAAGCGCGGCAATCCGGTGCTATTTGATCGACGCTATTTCGAGGCATTGGCGGGATTGCAAGGGGATCGAGGCGCTAAACAGCTGATAGATCAGGCCGGAGAGTTTGTTGCCAGCGTGCCACTGGATGCTGGCGTTCTGATTGATCTAGATACGCCAGAGGCTTGGGATGATTGGGAAAAGAGTCGCTGAAGTTTTTCCGTTTAGCCGTGGATTCGGAAGGTTTTGCGCCCTAATATTCCAGTGAAACACCGGTCTGAAACGATACGCCCATTCTGGGATAGTATTTCACCCGGCTGTTCAGGCTCAATGCCGGATTGTGGGGGGAACCCTGCCCAAGGCGCACCCCAACGCCGGTATAAATAAAACCTGCTTTGCTGTTGGAGGTGTTTTCCACATCCAGCAACGCGGATGTTATATGCGTACGTGTGCGCGCAACGCTGCCACCGCCGCCCAGTTCGAAACGTGTTGACAGCCTATCGGTCGCATCAAAGCGCCAGGAGAACCCGGCCTCTAGTTCCGCAGAAGTAGTTTGAAACTTAATGGTAATCGGGTCGATGAGCACGCCAGCCCCCACGGGTAACAGGTATTTACTTTTGCCTTTGGCCAGCGTCACCCCTCCGTCCAAGGAAACGTGGCGCCCAAGCGGTAATTCAGCGCGCCCGCTCAGACGCGTCTGCAATGAGTGTGATTGGGAATAGGGTGTTTTGCTGCCGTGTGACAAGGTGTCCCCGTCGATATCAACGAACAGGCTACCCGTCTTGGCCGCGCCAGTTTTGGGTCGAAAGAACTGTTCGGCCGTGGCCTCAAGTGAGGGGGGGATAAAAAAGGCGTCATCTTGCCCGACTGTCAGTGAAACGCTTGTTTTCAACGGGTCAGGAGGAGCCGTACACCCAAATAATACCCCGGTAATTAATACAGATGAAAAAAGAGACCGAAATATTCGAATTAGCATCTGCCGTCTTTACACAGGTTTTGGGATATTCAATAGTTACCGGCAATGTATTGGGAAAATATTGGAACGAAGCAATGGTTAAAATTATAGCAACATCTGAAATCGCCACTTTTTTAGACGAGGGATATTATGAATCCAGACTTGGGGAGTTCTTTGATCTCAGGGATAGTAATCCTGTGCTGGAGTATCAGGGCCTGCTGAATGCGGTGGATTCAGATATCCTCGGTGATTGGACCCCCGTCAGCCTGTCCGCCAGCGAATTCCGCTTTGCAAAATCGGGTGCAGGTTACCAGTATACCATGGTGGTCAGCGGCAGTGGCATTGCTCCGGTTAGCAGTCTTGATGACCTGATCACCGCTTTTGAATCCGGTCTGGCCAGCGGCACCTTGTCCCAGATATCCATTACCGGTTCCAAGGCTGCCCTGTTTGTCGGCGATACGGTTATTCCGACCGCGGAATTCCTGACCATGGATATTACGCCAACAGGCTATACCCTGACATCGGGGGCGCAGGTGATTGCGGTTGTGGGTTCTGTGCCCACCAGTCTGGAGCAATTTTCAAACCTCGCGAGCATTGTGGATCGGCTGGATGTTTTCTGGGCGCTGAGCAATGCCGAGAAAAACCAGATCATCTCTGATCTTTCTGCCTATGGGGTGGAGGAACTCTCACTTACTAGCAATGGCAATGAATTGCTGAGCATCGCAGGTAGCGCAAGTGAGGTGTCGGTGACACTTATGGGCTATAAAATCGCGCTCAAAGGTAGCTTCCCAAGCGATTTTGGCGCCGCTTTGCCACTGATATTTGATATTCAGGATTTTCTTGATTTTGGCACGCCGGTGGATTTTTCCAATATGTCAGGATTTTCCTTCGACCGTTTGGTCATCACCAACCTGGACGGCGATGTGATCCTGAAAACCAAAGGCGTGCTCGGCAATAGTGATACACTGACACTGGACTTGCTAAGAATCGACGGAGTGGCAGTGAACCAAAGCCTCTTGCAGATCGGGGACAATACCTCGAATGACCGCTACGATGCCAATGCTCCGTGGCTTTATGAACTTGGTGACTCTTTGACGGGCACCGGAGGTCGGGATCATCTGTTTGGGCTGGGTGGTCATGACACCTTGAGTGGGGGCAATGGCAAGGATTACCTGTTTGGCGGTAGCGGAGTTGATTGGCTGGATGGGGGCAATGGCGATGATGTGCTTAATCCCGGGGACAATAATCAGCATTACGACCTCGTTATCGGTTCAAAAGGCAACGACACTGTCATCTATAGCGATAATGAGAAAGGCTATCAGGAACTAAGCTATTCTGCCCTGAACGCGGGAATTACTGCCTCAATAGACGGTGTGGCTAATATAGGCACGGTGAATAAAGGTGCAAACGGCACTGACACAATCATTGATGTCGTTAAACCTACGCAAGCTTGGGGATTTGGAATCACTGGAACGGAATATAATGATGTATTCAATATCGTTGGTTCCAATGCCGCCCCAGAGTGGGACAGTTGGACAGGCGTTCGTGGGGGACGAGGTGTTGATGAGTACAACCTGACCCTAACCAACGGCTCCGTTGTGAGAGTGGAGTTCTGGGATGCTGCTACAGGGATCAATGTAAATATCGGCAAGGGGCGTATCTTAAACGACGGCTTTGGGAATGCCGAGGCGCTGAATCTGGTTCAAAATGGGGGTAAGCTGGAAATTCAAGCCACTCGTTTTTCTGACCGCTTGATCGGCAGCAGTGCAGATGAGCGATTCATCCTGCGAGAAGGCAATGATTTTGCCAATGGTGGCGGTGGTGATGATCTGATCCGCTACGACAGGTTTGGGGTCGATGCTGTGAACGTCAACCTCGGCACTGGCACAGCCACCGGTATTTGGGGCGGTACCGCCTTTACCCACACGCTGAAAAACTTCGAGGATATCCGCGGTTCGCGCGATGCCAACGACAAGCTGACGGGCAACAAGCAAGGCAACGAGATTGATGGCCGGGGCGGCAATGACAAGCTGTTTGGCAAAGCTGGGCGTGACATATTGCTGGGCAAAGATGGTAATGACACGCTGAAAGGCGGCAGTTACAGCGACACACTGGATGGCGGCACGGGGGATGACCTGCTGTATGGCGGAAAAGGACCGGATGTGTTTGTGTTTGATGCGCAAGTGGATTCCGGCGTCGACAGTATTTTTGACTTTAGAAACAACAGTGACGTGATCCGGATTTCCGATGCGGTTTTCGCTGACCTCACGATTACTGGCGCAGGGGCGAACACGCTGGTGGCTTGGGAAACTGGACAGGTCACCCTTGAGGGTGTGAACAGCAGTCTGATCGAGATTACCGATTTTGATTTCGTCTAGGTTTTAGGGGGCCAACGCCACGCGCGATGGCCCCTATTGGATGGGGATGGAACGCGCGCCAACGACACAGTCGTGAAGCTGTGTAGTGATAGTTGGACCGTTTTGTCCAAGGTGGCACCAGCCCTGAAACGGGGTTTGGTGGCCGCCTTTTTTCATGCCTAAAACGTTGAATTAAACCCAAGGCTTATGCGCAGGTCGCGGGTGCTAAAGATGCTGACGCTGGATTTATTGTGATTTGCGCTCAGGTTCAGATTAGGGGCAAACCCGTAATAGGATGCTTTGGGGAAAAACAATGACAAGCTGGCGCTGATCTGCTCGTCTTGGCGCTGAATGCCACCAATTGACAGGTTGGGGAAGTCCTTGCGCTGATAGGCAAACTTGACCGTAGGGCGCACATCCCAGCCGACAGCGGGCAGGGAATAGCGCAGTTCGGCCCCCAGAGAGCTGTAATGCACCAGATTTGAATCCGAATTGGACTGCTGCACGGTCACCCCGAAACGCAGACGCTGGGCGTCGGATATCTCGCGGGTCAAGCCGATTTCGATCTGGCCAGATTTGGAGGATGCATTGGCGCTGTCCAGACGGTTTTGCACACGGACTCCAACACCAAAATCGCCCACCAGTGACCTAGAAAAATGGTAATCTTTTGTCGCGTCCAGTCGATAGTGCACCGACAGTGGATCACCGCCGTATAGGCTGTAGCCAAGGGCCGCGTCCAATTTCAAACGCCCCCAGCCCTGTTGCGCGAATTCAGCGGGCAGGTGGGTCAGGCCAAAACGGGTCTCGATCGTGGCAAAGGCGAAATCGGCCCCGGTTTTACCGGAACCAATTGCTTTGGCTTTGGTAGACAGCTTGTAAACGGTGCCAAGCGCAAAGACACCAAAGCGCAGCTGTGTGCGCTCGCTCACGCGCTTGGTGTATGTGGTTTCAAACCCGGCGGTGAACCCGGTGCCCGCTGTCTCTTA
>JAHRVG010000105.1 GCA_019090795.1 Paracoccaceae bacterium
CGGCTGCGCGCACCAAGGATGGGGATACAAAAGCAACCGGCGTGACGCCAAAATCGGCCTTCGGAACCTCCAAGCCGTCATCAAGCCCAACCGCAACAACCGTGGCCAAGGCTGCAACCGAAAAGGGCCGCTTTAATAAACGCCAAATGAGTTTGGTCGGCGTATTCGGAACCTCGAACGCGCGCCGCGCACTGGTTCGGATGCCCTCGGGTCGCTATGTCAAAGTCAAAACAGGCGACCGCCTCAGCGGCTGGAAAGTCTCCGCCATTGGCGAAAGCTCGGTGCGCATCATCAAAGGCAGCAAAAACCAGATTCTGCGCATGCCATAACGCACACTTTAGCTTCTTTCGAATGTCCTCGCCGGAGGCAGCGACAGCGCAACCTACTTTGGCAAAGCAATCAAAGTAAAATCATCGCTGCCAGCCCTAAGAACGAAAAGAATCCAATCATATCGGTGACCGTGGTCACAAAGGCACCTGAGGCCAACGCCGGATCAACCCCGACTTTATCCAGTCCCAAAGGGATCAAAATCCCGGCCAAGCCCGCCACCAGCAGATTAGCGATCATTGACAGGCCCAGCACCACACCCAGCATCGGGCTGCCATACCAGATGATCCCGATGGCACCAATGATCAGTGCAAAAACACAACCATTGAAAAACCCCACCGCTACCTCGCGGCGGATCACCCGCCAGGCGTTGGCGGGGGTCAAATCCTTGGTGGCAAGGGCACGTACAGCGACGGTAAGCGTCTGCGTCCCCGCATTACCCCCCATCGAGGCAACAATCGGCATCAATACCGCCAGCGCGACGATCGCCTCAATGGTTGAAGCAAATTGCGCAATCACAATTGAGGCCAGTACCGATGTCGCCAGGTTCACCGCCAACCAGGGAAACCTCAATTTGCTGGTCGCGATAACACTGCTCGACAGGCTTTCATCCAAAACACCAGCGAGCAGCATGATGTCTTCCTCGGCTTCTTCATCCAACACATCCATCGCATCATCAATGGTGATCACCCCAACGAGGCGGCCCTCATCATCGACAACCGGCGCGGAAACCATGTGGTACTGGTTAAAGGCATAGGCCACGTCCTCTTGGGATTGCAATGCGGGAATGACGCGAAAATCTTCGTCCATGATATCGGCCAACCGGGTATCGCGCGCGCTGGTAAGCAGGCTGCCCAGGGCAACCGTGCCAACCGGTTGCAGAAAGGGATTCACGATCATAACTTTGTAAAAATGTTCTGGCAGGTCTTCCTCGCCGCGCAGATGGTCAATCGCATCCCCGACACTCCAGTCCGGCGGGGACATCACCAACTCGCGCTGCATCAACCGCCCGGCGGTTTCTTCGGGGTATTGCAGGGATTGTTCCACCGCGACCCGGTCCGCATCTTCCAGCGCATCCATCAAGCGCTCTTGTTGGGGCGCGTCCATGTCTTCAACCAGATCGACCACATCGTCGGTTTCCAGCTCACGCACGGCTTCGGTGACAACGGCGTCCGGCAAATGCTCGAACATTTCGGCGCGCAGGCCCTCATCGACCTCCGACAGCACTTCGCCGTCAATTTTATCCCCCCACAGGGCCAGCAAAGCCCGCCGATCCTTACTGGAGATCTGTTCCAGCAAATCGGCCACATCGGCCGCGTGTTGCCTATCCAGAAGTTCTGTCAGGCGCGTCTGGGAACCAGACTCAACCGCTTCCAGAACGGCGCTCACCGTCAGCGTATTTATTTCATAGGCGTGGTCTGGATCTTCGGCTTCGGACAAGGCTGGATCAATCATCGGGTGCTCCTGTGCTGGGCGATCTATACCACCTATCCCCCTCGCAACAATGATAATTCATGGCCTGCCCCCCGTTTACTTGCACACAATCAGACGATACGCTCACAAAGGTAACACTGGATTATTTTGGACGCCATGAACACTCAACCGGATTCGCCAAACCTTCTTAAAAACATCAATACGCTGGCGGAATTACGTTCTGCGGCGCTGGAACAGCATCAGGCTGGCAACCTAGGCGACGCGAAAGAACTCTATCGCCTGTATCTGCAACGGGCCCCCCAAGATGCAATGTTCTGGTCCAATCTGGGGGCTTTGTTTCGTTCGGAAAAGAAATACGAGGTAGCCGCCGCCTGCCAGCGCCGGGCGTTGCAGCTTAACGACAATTCTGTGTCCGTGATCAATAATGCCGCGAATGCGCTTTATGACGTGGGGGACGCCAAAGAAGCACTTGCGCTGCGGCGCCGCGCGTTAAAAATGGAACCGGGCAAGGCCGAGAACTATGCCACACTGGCGAAATACCTGCGCGGGTTGGGCCGCCACGCGGAGGCAGAGGCCGAGCTAAACAAGGCGCTGCGGGCGCATCCCAATGATCCGGAATTGCACATCCAGTTGTCCTTTGCCGAACTGTCACAAGGCAAATACCCCGAGGGGTTCAAGAATTTCCACTGGCGTTGGAAGGGTGATGAAATTAGCCCACCAGAATTTGATTTCCCGCAATGGCAAGGAGAGGATCTGAACGGTAAAACCATTATGATCATCCCTGAACAGGGCTTTGGCGACACCATCCTGATGGCACGGTTTTTCAAGCCGCTAAAGGCACTGGGATGCCGGGTGAAATTTGCCTGCAAGCCACCCCTGCGCCGCCTGTTTGCGCAATTGCCGGGGGTTGATGTCTTTGCCGAGGGCCGCGAGGCGCTAGCGGATTGCGACTATTGGGCACCGATGATGGATTTGCCGCGCTTTCTGGGAACCACAATTGAAACGGTGCCAGCCCCTGCCCTTCTGTCAATACCTGAAGATTCTATCGCGCGGGCGCGCCACATCACAGAACCGTTTAACAAAATGTTCAAACTCGGGGTGCTTTGGTCCGGTTCGCTAACGTATCGCGCCAACCACAAGCGTTCCTTCAACCACAGCAGTTTTCTAAAGCTGGTGGATATTCCCGGCCTGCAGATGTTCTCGCTCTACAAGGGGCCGCTGGTCGAGGAGTATCACGCAGACGGCACCTCTTGCGTCATCTTTGATGCGGCCAGTTCGGATCGGGATTTTGCCGATAGTGCTGCCCTGATCGGAGAGCTGGATTTAGTGGTAACCATGGACAGCGCCATTGCCCATGTGGCGGGGTCTCTGGGCGGGCCTGTATGGGATTTACTGCATTCCGAGGCCTATTGGCTGTATGAGCCGTTCGACGACCACACCCCATGGTATCCAAACATGCGGCTGGTGCGCCAGCGCGAGGCGGGGAATTGGGATGCGGTGTTTGACCAGTTGCATTGCGAGATTAGAGAACTTGTTAAGGAGAAGCTGGGATGAGCGATATTCTAACCCCGATTTCACCTGGAGAGCTGTTGGATAAGCTGACGATTCTGCAAATCAAATGCGAGCAGATCAAGGATGCGCAGAAGCTGGCAAATGTTCAGGTAGAGCGGCGCTTGCTGCAAAGTGTGGTGGATCAACATATTCCCGTGCGTGATGATATCGCAAAACTTGCGGTTCAACTATTGACCGTCAATCAGGAGTTGTGGCAGATTGAGGACGATATCCGCGTTTGTGAGCGGGCGGAGGATTTTGGCCCGGCTTTCATCGCGCTGGCGCGTGCGGTTTATGTGACTAATGACCGGCGGGCAGCTTTGAAAAAGCAGGTCAATCTAGCGCTTGGGTCTGCAATCGTGGAAGAAAAATCTTACGCGGATTATTAGGAGTATTTCGCCTTCGGCGAGAATGTTATGGAACAAAAAAATCGTAAAGACGCGCACCTGTTATTGGGGCAGACCCTGAGTTTTGAGGGTGATCCATTTTTTGAGGGGCCGACGGCGGCACAGCATCGACGCCGTGGGGCGGTTTTGGTGTACGATGGTGTGATCATCGAGGTTGACGAAGCGGAAACCTTGCGCAAAGCACATCCCGAGGTGCCGGTTGTGGATCACGGTGATCATTTGCTGATGGCCGGCTTTATTGATGCTCACGCGCATTATCCGCAGACCGGAATAATTGCCAGCTGGGGAAAACGGCTGATTGACTGGCTGGATACCTATACTTTCCCTGAAGAAATCCGCTTTGGCGATCCGGAGTATGCGGCTATGGCGGCAGAGCTCTATTTCAATTTGATCCTTGCGCATGGAACCACTACGGCTGCGAGTTTTTGCACCGTTCATCCCGAAAGCGTCGAGGCATTTTTCAGCGAAGCACAATCGCGCGGGCTGCGGATGGTGGCGGGCAAAACCTGCATGGACCGCAATGCCCCGGACGGGCTGCGCGACAGCGCCCAGAGCGCCTATGACGACAGCAAGGCGTTGCTGGAGAAATGGCATGGAGTGGATCGGTTAAGCTATGCAATCACACCACGGTTTTCCCCGACCTCTACGCCCGACCAACTGGCGGCGATGGGGGCTTTGTGGGCGGAAAACCCCACGTGCCTGATGCAGACACATTTAGCCGAGCAACATGAAGAAATCGACTGGGTAAAACAGCTGTTTCCAGAAGCACGCGATTACCTCGACACCTACGAGCAGCACGGTTTGATCGGCAAAGGTGCGATCATGGGGCATGCTATCTATCTGAAACAACGCGAGATTGACCGGATAGCAGAGACCGGCACGGCGATTGCGCATTGCCCTACGTCCAATGCCTTTATCGGTTCCGGGCTGTGTGATGTGCAGGGGCTGAACCAACGCGGCATTGCCGTGGGTCTGGCCACGGATATCGGGGGCGGCTCTTCTTTTTCCATGCTGCGCACCATGGCGGCCGGGTATGACATTAGCCAGTTGCGCGGTGGCATCTTGCATCCAGCGCAATTGTTGTGGCTGGCAACGGTTGGATCAGCGCGCGCCTTGTGCCTTGAGGATAAGATCGGCAATCTGGCACCGGGAATGGAGGCGGATATCGTGGTGCTAGATCTGGCATCCACGCCAGCAATTGCCCAAAGGGCCGCACGTGCCGAGGATATTTGGGGGGCCGTTTTCCCGACCATTATGATGGGCGATGATCGCGCAATTGCGCAAGTTTACCTGAGCAGAAGTTAGGCTTTAACCTGCTTTCGGTTTTCTGTTAACCAGTATCAAGCCAATCACAACCAGCGTCAGGCCCCCAATCACCTCGAACCCTACCTGTTCTTTCAGGATTATCCAACCAAAGGCGACGCTGCAAATCGGGGTCAGAAAGCCGAAACTTGCAACAGATGTGGCCGGATAAATTTTTACCAAGGCAAACCAGGCCAGAAAACCAAAGCTGGCGACAGCGAGTATCTGGTAGAGCAAGCCGAGATAATGTACCAGTTCCGGCTGACGCAACAGCGGCCCAAACAAAGGGGATAAAACCAGCAACATCCCGGCAGAAACCGCAAGCTGCCACAGCAGCTGCGCTTCGGCTTTTTCGCCTGAAAGAGGGGACAAACGCACCATCAAAAGGATGCTGCCCCAAAGAATAGCGCCAGCAAGCGCTGCAAGATCACCCAACAGACTGCCTGTGCCGCTGGAACGATCAAACAGCACCCAGATCACCCCGCCTAATGCCAACAACAACCCGAGTATTTTGGCCACAGTCAACCGTTCACTCGGTAACAGGAAATGCACGGCCAGCGTCAAAAAGACCGGCATTGTATAGAAAATAATGGTCGCTCGGGCCACTGTGGTCAGATCCAGTGCCCAGAAAAGACAGATGAACTCTGCCGTGAACAGCCCCCCAGTGATTAGGCCGGACAGGGCCACCCGTCTTGATGGTATCGGCAGGTGAATACGGCGTAGTTTGATCCAGATCAGAAGTACGAGCAAAGCCCCAAGCGAGCGCAGACCCGCCCCGAAAACCGGTTGGAACCCACCGTTGGTCAGCTTGATAACCACTTGATTCAGCGCCATAACCAGTGTCATCACTGACAACATGACTGTGCCGACCGCATCCAGTTTATCTTTGCGTTTCATAACCGCTACAAGGTGGTTTTCGGTGGAGGGGGGCGCATGCCCCCCAACTCCGTTTAGCCTAGTTTTGCCAGATTGCGCAGCACATAGTGCAACACGCCGCCGTTTTCGATGTATTCGATCTCGATCTCTGTATCAATTCGGCACTTCAGCTGGATTTCCTTCACATCGCCATTTGGATAGGTGATGGTGCAAGGCATATTGCTGAGAGGTACAATATCACCGTCCAAGCCGCCGATCGAAACGGTTTCTTTGCCGGTCAGTCCCAATGATTTCCGGCTATCACCGCCGGTAAATTCAAACGGGATAACCCCCATGCCCACCAGATTGGAGCGGTGAATACGCTCGAAGTTTTCGGCAATCACCGCCTTAACACCCAGCAGCGCCGTACCTTTGGCCGCCCAGTCACGGCTGGAACCGGCACCGTACAGTTCGCCACCAAAGATCACCAGAGGTGTTCCCGCTTCCTGATAGGCCATCGCCGCATCAAAAATCGAGGCCTGCGCCCCATCCGGCCCGTTGGTATAACCACCTTCGACCCCGTCGAGCATCTCATTCTTGATACGAATATTGGCAAAGGTGCCGCGCATCATTACCTCGTGGTTACCACGACGCGAACCGTAGGAGTTAAATTCACGCACGGGCACCTGACGCGCTGTCAGATATTGCCCAGCAGGGGTGGATTCCGAGAACGAACCAGCAGGCGAGATGTGGTCCGTGGTGATCATATCGCCCAGAACCGCCAAAACGGATGCATTTTCAATGTTTGAAATTGTGCCCGGCTGTTTGCTCATGCCTTGGAAATACGGTGGGTTCTGCACGTAGGTCGAAGCCGTCGGCCAATCGTAGACCTGACTGTCGGTGGTTTCCACAGCCTGCCATTTGTCGTCGCCTTTGAACACATCGGCGTATTTAGACAAAAAGGCCTCACGCGTTACGGTTTGCTGCACCATATCCGCGACCTCCTGAGAGGTTGGCCAGATGTCGCGCAGGTAAACATCATTTCCGTCTTTATCTTGCGCGATCACGTCAGTTGAGAGGTTAATATCCAGCGTGCCGGCAATCGCATAAGCCACTACCAGAGGCGGCGAGGCGAGGTAGTTGGCACGCACATCAGGGCTGATGCGGCCTTCAAAGTTGCGGTTGCCTGACAGAACCGAAGTTGCCACCAGATCGCCCTCAGCAATTGCCGCGCTGATTTCCGACTGCAACGGGCCAGAGTTGCCAATACAAGTGGTGCAACCGTAACCGACCAGATTAAAACCAAGCGCATCAAGGTCTTTCTGCAAATCCGCCGCTTCCAGATAGGCGGAAACCACTTGCGATCCGGGTGCCAGAGATGTCTTGACCCAAGGTTTCCGAGTCAGGCCCAAAGCGGCAGCTTTGCGGGCCACAAGGCCAGCGCCGATCATCACGTAAGGGTTGGAGGTGTTAGTGCAAGAGGTGATCGAGGCGATCACAACCTTGCCGCTTTCCATGGTGTAATCTTCGCCCTCGACGGCGACTTCCTTGCCCATGGGGCGTTTGAACATGTTTTCCATCTGGTCCGCAAACGCCGCCTTGGCACCATCCAGCGCGATGTAATCTTGCGGGCGTTTGGGGCCGGAAATGGCGGGCACAATGCTGCCCATGTCCAGAGACAGGGTGTCGGTATAAACAGGCGCATAGTTTTCGTCGCGCCAAAAGCCATTTTCCTTGGCGTAAGCCTCGACCAAGGCGATACGGTCTTCGTCGCGTCCTGTTGTGGTCAGGTAACGGATAACTTCGCTATCTACCGGGAAAAATCCGCAGGTGGCGCCGTATTCCGGGGCCATATTGGCGATAGTGGCACGGTCAGCGAGTGGCAGCGAATCCAGACCAGCGCCGTAAAATTCAACAAATTTTCCGACAACGCCTTTTTCCCGCAGTAATTCCACGACTTTCAGCACCAAATCGGTACCGGTAGTGCCCTCACTCATGGCACCTGTCAGCTCAAAGCCGACGACCTCTGGAATCAGCATCGAAATTGGCTGGCCCAGCATTGCGGCCTCGGCCTCGATGCCGCCAACGCCCCAGCCCAGAACCGCCATGCCGTTAACCATTGTTGTGTGGCTGTCGGTACCTACCAGTGTATCAGGATAGGCAATTTCAACACCGTTCTGGTCTTTGTCAGTCCAGACGGTTTGCGCCAGATATTCCAGATTAACCTGATGGCAGATGCCAGTGCCCGGCGGTACTACGCGGAAATTGTCAAAGGCTTTTTGGCCCCATTTCAGAAAAGAATAGCGCTCCATATTGCGTTCATATTCACGCTCTACGTTCATCGCAAAGGCGCGTGGGGTGCCGAATTCGTCGATCATAACAGAGTGGTCGATGACCAGATCAACAGGCGTTAACGGGTTGATTTGTTTAGCGTCCCCGCCCAAAGCCACGATACCGTCGCGCATCGCGGCCAGATCGACAACCGCCGGAACACCGGTGAAATCCTGCATCAGAACCCGCGCCGGACGATACGCAATCTCGCGCGGGTTTTTGCCCCCTTTGCTGGCCCAATCGGCAAACGCCTTGATATCCTCGACGCTTACCGTGCGTCCACCGTCCTCAAAACGCAGCATGTTTTCCAGAACAACCTTGAGTGCCGCTGGCAGTTTCGAGAAATCCCCCAACCCAGCCGCTTGCGCCGCCGGGATCGAGTAGTAATCAACAGATTGCCCCCCGACTGTTAAGGTTTTACGTGTTTTGCTGGTATCAACGCCGGTTTGGACTGTCATGATGGCTCCTAAGCTCGGTGGCTGCTGTTTAGGGATGCTAATGCCCGAAAAGTGTCGGACTCGCAAGGCTTATTGTATACCATTGTATGCCGCAATTATCAAAGGGAAAAATGGCGCACTAAGGCTTAGCTATTTCTACGCTTGAGCATCGTCATCTTGACCGGTGCTTCAAAGGTCGTTTTCAGAAACGGGGGAATTGCGCGGTTATACAGCGGGAAGCCGGTCCAAAGGCCGTTAGCGGTGATCGGCGACAAGATCGACCACAGGAAGGGGCGTATCCGGCGCTGCTGGGCATCCTCTCTCTTCAACGCATTAAGGCACAGACGAAATACGGGTTTTGCGATATCATTGACATCGGAGACCCAATTGGCACCCATATGACAGCGGGGGTGGTGAGCAAGGGAGCGAGGCCCTCGGCCTCACTCGGATAACGGCCAAGATCAATATACATCAACTGCAACTCGCCTTTGAAGTGGGTCATCTGGATTTGCGCGGTTTGCGATTTCGCTCGCCCGAAATAGCCAATAACGCGAGGTGCAACGGGGCCCATGATCAGGGCGATTACCGCGAGGACGATCATGATCTGTCTGACGTCAGCGCCTCTGGGTCCAAATAGTCGTATTTGCTAAGAGAGTGTTTCTGGCTCATCGTGACCACCAAGGAGTGGAAGATGAGACATACAACTGGAACACGC
>JAHRVG010000006.1 GCA_019090795.1 Paracoccaceae bacterium
ACCCGCAATCCAGAACATGAAATCGCAGCCCGTGCTATCATTCGCACAGTCACCGGCGCGCCGGTGACTTGCAGCCATGAGCTTAGCGCGCGTCTTGGCGGGCCAAAACGCGCGATGACAGCCCTGTTGAATGCCCGGCTTATTGGTTTGATTGCCGACCTGATCGAGGCCACGGAGACCTTGCTGAGGCAGCTTGAAATATCGGCCCCCCTGATGGTCGTGCGCGGTGACGGGGCGTTGATTTCGGCTGATCTGGCGCGTGAGCGGCCGATTGAAACCATCCTCTCTGGCCCCGCTGCCAGTATCGTTGGCGCACGCTGGTTAACCGATGAAAAGGACGCGATTGTGTCTGACATCGGGGGCACGACCACTGATGTTGCCTTGCTGCGGGCGGGGCACCCGATGATAGATCCGGACGGCGCGATGGTGGGCGGATTGCGCACCATGGTAGAGGCTGTAGCAATGCGCACCACGGGGCTGGGTGGGGACAGCGAGGTTTCTTTGGCGGGTAGCAGTGTGCGGCTCGGCCCGCACCGTGTGCTGCCGGTCTCGCTGTGTGCAGTAGCGTGGCCGGAATTGGTGCATGGAGCCTTGGACAGGATGGTTTCGGCTGATCGGATTGGCGAATATGACGGGCGATTTGTGGTGCCCTTAGGTAGTGTGGCAAAAGGCCTGAACGAGCGGCAAATGCAGATGCTGGGGCGGCTGGGCGACACAGCGTGCGAGATGTCGTCTCTGATAAGGAACCGGCTGGATGAGGTAGCTTTGCAACAGCTTGTGGGAAGGGGCGCCGTGATTATTTCCGGAATTACGCCGTCAGATGCGGCTCATGTTCTTGGGCGGTTGGACAGTTGGGATAAGCGCGCGGCTGATAAAGCGCTCCAGCTGTTTGCGCGCCGCAGAACCTCTGCTGGAATAACGCTTGGCGAGGGGGCTGAGGCCCTCGCCTGCATGATAGTGGATCAACTCACCGAGCAAACCGCACAAACTCTGCTGGAGGCCGCTTTTGCAGAGGACAATTATGATTTCGATCAGCCTGTCGGCGAACTTGCACGCCATGTCCTAACCCAAAAAGGGTTGGATCATCATCGTGGGGTGGTTGCCTTGGATGTTGGGTTGAACCTGCCGCTGATCGGCCTTGGAGCCTCGGCGCATAGCTACTATGGGGCAGTTGGTAAGCGATTGAATTGCAAGGTTGTAGTGCCGGAACATGCAGGGGTGGCCAATGCAATCGGCGCGGTGGTCGGGCAGATCAGTATGCGATTGAAAGGGCAAATCACAAGTGTCGGAGAAGGCCGGTATCGGGTGCATTTTATTGCTGGACTACAAGATTTTGGCGATCTGGACCAAGCGCTTGCCGCCTTGAAAAAATCACTTGGCGATGCGGCTCAAGAAACGGCACAGGATTCTGGTGGCGTGGGGATACGTTTGCGGTTTGAACAGGATATAAAGAGTGCCGAAATTGAAGGTCGCCGTGTATTTGTTGAGGCAGAAGTAACCGCGATCGCCACTGGGCGGCCAAGGATTTCTGCTGAAAACTAGATACTGATTTATGTTTGCGTGGATCGCCGAAGTATCAATGGTTCTGAAAAATATTGTCCAATAACTCAATCGCGAAAGATATCAATAAATCCGATCCAGTAACAGGCTGGTTTCGCTGTTTAAAACACCGCTGATTTCACGCACCTGCCGCAACACCTGATCAAATTGCACCAACGTATCCATATGGACGTCCGCCACCAGATCCCAGGCGCCATTCGTGCTGTAAATAGCTGTGATTTCAGGAATTTTTCGCAATGCCTGAATAACCGCACGCGACATTTTACCCTGCAGTTCCACCATCATCACTGCCCGGATGCCGCCCGCATCCTGCGTGTCCGTCACAACGGTAAAGCGGCGAATTGTGCCGGTTTCGACTAGCCGCACCAGCCGCTGTTTTACTGTGGTGCGGGACAAGTTCAACTGCTGCGCCAACTCGGTGACAGAGGCGCGGGCATTGGATTTCAGCGCAGCAAGCAACGCGCGATCCGTTGTGTCTTTTAGGAGGGTCATGTTTCGTTTTTCTTTCTTTTGTGTGCAATTAGATAAATATGACTGCCGTTTTGAACAAAATAGCGGCTATTCCGTGTTCTTTCAACCCGTCATGCTAGGGGAAATTGCAAGCTGGAGCTTTTCATGACCCAAACCTGTCATATCCTTGGTGCCCCTGTGCAAACCGGAGCCAGCCAACCCGGTTGCCTGATGGGGCCTGCCGCATTTCGCACCGCGGGCCTGCCGGAAACCTTGCGGAGCCTTGGCTGGGATGTAATCGATCTGGGGGATGTTCATATGGAGCAGGCAGAGGCGCCAGAGCACCATAATGCGGCCCTGCGCAACCTGCCCGAGACCATTGGCTGGACCCGAGCGCTGTCTAAGGCCGCCTACAAAGCTGCCAAATCTAGCGATTGTCCTGTGTTTCTGGGCGGCGATCATTCGCTTTCCGCTGGCACGGTTACGGGGATAGCTAGGTTTGCGGCAGAGCAGGGCCGACCTCTGTTTGTGCTCTGGCTTGATGCGCATCCGGATTTTCATACGCTGGAGAGCACCGACAGCGGCAATCTGCATGGAACACCGGTGGCCTATTTCACCGGTCAGGCAGGTTTTGACGGGTTCCCCCTTGTGAAAAACCCGATTGAGCCGACCAACATCTGTATGATGGGTCTGCGCTCGGTTGATGGTGCAGAACGTACTGGCCTGCAACGCACTGGGGTGGAGTTGCACGACATGCGCGCGATTGACGAGCATGGTATTGCCGCGCCGCTACGCGCCTTTTTGCAGAGGGTGAGGAAGGCAAACGGCTTGCTGCATATAAGTCTGGATGTGGATTTTTTGGAGCCCGCCATTGCCCCGGCTGTTGGTACCACTGTGCCAGGTGGTGCCAGCTTTCGCGAGGCCCATCTGATCATGGAAATGTTACATGATTCAGGCCTTGTCACCTCGCTCGACCTTGTAGAGTTGAACCCCTTTCTGGATGAACGCGGCCGCACTGCGCTGTTGATGTCCGATCTTGCCGCCAGCCTGTTTGGCCGCTCTGTACTTGACCGTATGACTGGAACCTATTGATATGAAGCCGATAACTGCACCTGTACCGGGACACTTGGCCATGGTCCCATTTGTTTCCGTTGCCCATATGATGCAGCTAGTGAACCAGCGGGGCATTGAAAAAGTGTTGCATGAACTGGCCGATATGATTGAAGTTGATTTCAAACGTTGGCCAGAATTCGACAAATCAGCCCGTGTTGCTGCCCATTCCCCTGATGGGGTGATTGAACTGATGCCGACGGCAGATGCGGACAACTATGGCTTTAAATATGTCAACGGCCATCCCAAGAATATGAAAGAGGGTTATCAGACCGTCACCGCCTTTGGTGTGCTTTCCAGTGTGGCCAATGGCTATCCGATCCTGCTGGCGGAAATGACCGTTTTGACAGCCCTGCGCACGGCTGCGACATCGGCACTGGTGGCGAAATACCTGGCGCCGAAGGGCGCAAAAACCATGGCAATGTTTGGCAATGGTGCACAATGCGAGTTTCAGGCGATTGCTTTTAAAACATTGGTGGGCATAGACACTGTGCGCCTGTTTGACATTGATCTGGCGGCCACTGACAAGGTGGCGCGCAATTTGGCTAACAGTGGCTTAAAGGTTGTCAAATGCCATTCAGGACAAGAGGTCGTGGAGGGAGCCGAGATCATCACCACCTGCACCGCCGACAAACAGAACGCCACCATCCTGACGGATAACATGGTCGGTTCTGGCGTCCACATCAACGCGATTGGTGGCGATTGTCCGGGCAAGACTGAGCTGCATCGCGATATTCTGCTACGTTCAGAAATTTTCGTAGAATACCCTCCGCAAACGCGGATCGAGGGTGAAATCCAGCAACTGGGAAAAAACCATCCCATTACCGAGCTGTGGAGAGTCATGCGCGATGAAATAGCAGCGCCGAGAAACCCACGCCAGATCACCCTGTTTGACAGCGTGGGGTTCGCCATCGAGGATTTTTCGGCACTGCGCTATATCCACGCTTGTGTTGGACAGGGCGCACCCCATGAATTGCTGGATATGTTGGCTGACCCTGACGATCCACGCGATCTTTTCGGGATGCTCCTGCGGGCAGACGCATAGAAAACTGAATTTTCTTTTTTTCTAAACATACCCCCGCCAGAGGGCTAAACCATTGTGCCTCCGACGGGGGGTGTTAGGCTAACTTGAATTAAAAGCCTTATGGCAGCCTGATCCCGCCATCCAACCGGATAGTTTCGCCGTTCAGATAGACGTTTTCAACGATAACCCGCGCCAAACTGGCGAATTCAGCGGGTTTGCCCAACCGTTTGGGGAAAGTGACGTCTTTGGCCAGCTCGATACACACTTCTTCGCCCAAGCTTTCAAACATCGGGGTCAGAAACAAGCCCGGTGCGATCGCGCAACAACGGATACCGTTGTAGGCTAGATCACGGGCAACAGGCAAGGACATGGCAGCGATACCGCCTTTGGAAGCAGCATATGCCGCTTGGCCTTTTTGCCCGTCAAAAGCGGCAACAGAAGCGGTGTTTACAATCACCCCGCGTTCACCATTGGCATTTGCATCATTTTTAGTCATTTCAACAGCGGCAAGGCGCAGCACGTTGAAAGTGCCTTTAAGGTTCACGTCAAGGGTTCTGGAGAAATCGCCAAGAGGGTGGGCGCCATCGCGGCCAACAGTCTTCACGGCGGTAGCGATGCCTGCGCAGTTGATGCAGATGGAAATCGCGCCGAATTTTTCGATCACTTGCGCGATACCGGCACTAACGCTGGCCTCATCTACGACATTGACGGGTACAAAGATCACGTTTGATCCCAGTTCCTCGGCCAAATTGGTGCCGCGATCCGCATTCATATCGAAGATGGCGACGCTTGCTCCCTGAGAGGAAAACTCGCGCACGGTTGCTTCACCCAAGCCCGAAGCTCCGCCGGTGACAATTGCTACTGATCCTGAAAGCTGCATAGGGGTTCCTATCTGATTTAATTGAACGTGTGTTCACTTATCCCAGAATGCAACGGTATGCAAATTAGAATTTTGAAATCCGCTTGAGTTTGTTAAGAAGGTTTATCAGCTGTGGCTTGCCAAAATTTTCCTCCAACTCGTCGTAGATCAGTTTGGAATCAGGGGCGATTGTCGCAATTATTTCATGCCCTGCGCTTGTCAGGTGAATAATTTGTTTGCGTTTATCGGTATTGTGTTTTTCGCGGCGCAACAGCTTGCGTTTTTCCAAAGCGTTAAGAATGCGGGTCAGGCTTGGCGTCAACACAACGCAGCGTTCGCCCAGAACAGTAGGCTCCTGCGGGCCGACTTCGTCCAGTACCCGTAACACCCGCCATTGTTGCTCGGTCAGGTTTTGTGCTTGGAGAATGGGGCGTAACCGCTGCATCAGGGCCTCTCGTGCCCGCAACAACATAATCGGAAGGGATTCTTCCGTTTTGGCAAAAAACTTATTCATCTTCGCCCCTCACAGCAATTGGGCAGGAAAACCGACCCTAAACAGTCAATTATAAGGCTAGAGGGAAGAATGCAATGGCAAGTGAATAGTGAAGTTCTTGCGAATACTGGCATCGCAGTTCGGGTCTAGAAGGGCCATTGAGGGACGTGACAGGATTTCTTTTTTAAGTGCCGTTGCTTTTTGCAACAGGTCTGGCTTGTCATTTTCGTTCCACTCCTTTGGGCTGCTGCGATCCCCGAGTGCGGGATAGATGTATTCTGTCTGCATCAGGGACAGCGTTTGAGCGTGGCCCAGATAATGCCCCGGCCCGTCCAGACAAACCGAGCGCATGGCCTCAAGCGCCACTGAATCCTCCGTGACCTCGATACCGCGCACACAACGCAAGGATTGGCCCAGCAAATCGTCGCCAATCAGCAGGCTTTCGTGGCAAAACCCCAGCAATGACGCGTGCATGCCAACCGCTTCATAGACCATGTTCAGACCTGCCAATCCGGCCATGACATTGGAATGGGCTTGCTCATAGCCCGCCTGCATATCGGGCATTTTGGCATCCGCAATGCCCGCCGCCGCACCACCCGGCAAGTTATAGAAATTATGCATCTGGGCACACCCTGCGGTCAGCAAGGCTTGCTCGCCAGAACCGCCGGACATTGCGCCGGTGCGCAAATCAGACACGAAAGGCCAAGTGCCAAATACTACCGGATGCCCCGGTTTGATGGCGTGAACATAGATCAACCCGGCCAGACATTCCGCCATAGACTGCACGATCGCCCCTGCAATTGAGGCCGGCGCAGTCGCGCCGGATTGGCCTGCTGACAACAACAACACCGGCATACCACCGCGAATGCAGCTTTCCATCACCTCGCAGCTTTCCGTAGCGAATTTCATCGGCGGTACGACAAAACAGTTAGAATTGGAAATGAAAGGGCGGGCGCGGAATTCATCCTCGCCTCCCGCAATTTCATAGATCATTTCGAAAGCGCCTTGCACAAAGGCAGGTTCGCTAAAGCGGGTGCCGATGTGCTTGGTTGTGCCCGTGCAACTGGCGTAGATCGTATTCAAATCCATCTCGTAATTGTCTGCTATATCGCGGCATACCATTGGGGCTTGAAAGAAATGCACGTTTTCTAGGGTGTTGGTAAGGCGCGCCGCGTCATACAGATCTTGAACCGTGCATTCGCGGTATTCATTTTTTTCGACATCAATCAAATGAACCGCCGCGCCGGCGGTGCCGTAATGCACGCGGTTGCCGGAAAGGATCAGGTCATGCTTGCCATCACGGCTGTACAGCACAACTTCGCGGTTGGCCTTGGCCAGTACATCCTCGACCAGCGCACGGGGAAAGCGCAAGCGCCCGTCCTCCCCCTGAATTGCGCCCAAAGCTGTCATTGCGCGGACACCGGAAGCAGGGGCTTGCGAGAGGCCAATCTGTTCAAGTGCATCCAGCGCAGCGGCGTGAATTCGCGCCATTCCGGCTGTGGTCAGGGGGGTGTAAGTGCCACCATCCATTCCGGCGCGCACCGGACGGATGTCATCACTCAGGGGGGCAGAACGAAGCGCCTGTCGCGCGGCACGGCCGCCAGAACGGCGGGAAAGGGTAGGGGGCATGGTTTGAACTTTCAGATAAAGGAAAAGGCAGGGTTCAACCGCCCGGTGGCGACCCCCGCGCCGCACGTCCCCGCTCTGCGCCAATGGCGCGCGATATCAATTCGGTTATCCAGTTCAGGTTTATCATTCTGGCAGTAGGGGGCTGAAATCAAAACGGCGCATGTCTGTTTGCGCCATGCTGGTCGTTTTCAGCCCTCAAGGTTTTGTAGTGCCGGATGGCAGCGTTAATTTGCCAATTCTGTAATCACTTCATAGGCCAGCATTACATCGTCACGGGTGCAATCGAACTGGCCGGCCTGAAAGCGGATCACAAATTTGCCCGCGTGGTGGGTTTGTGTGAGGTAAATTCGACCGTCGTCGTTGATACGTTTTAAAATATCCTCTGTTTTTCTTTCAGGATCAGCGCCTTGCGGGGTGTATTGAAAGGTAAAAAGCGAAAACCGCAAGCCAGAGGTAATCGTGAAATCCGGATGGGCTTTCAGTTTTTGTTCCAGCTCGCCCGCCCATTTGATATGGTTGCGAATGCGTTCCCGCAGCCCCTCCAGCCCATAGGCACGCAGCAAAAACCACAGCTTCAGCGCGCGGAAACGGCGGCCCAGTGGCACGGTCCATTCATTGTAATTGACGATCTCGTCGCGTCCTTGGGTTTCCAGATAGCTGGGGCGAATGCCCATGGTGCGCAGCTGGTCCGTGGGGTCGCGCAGAAACTGCACTGAACAATCAAACTGCGCCCCGAGCCATTTATGTGGGTTGAAAACGATACTGTCGCACCCCTCGACACCCTGCCAGATGGCGCGCAATTCTGGGCAAATCATCGCGGAACCGGCCCATGCGGCATCTAGATGGGAGTAGAGACCTTCGGCCTTGGCGATTTTGATCAGCGGCGGCAGGTTGTCACTGGCACCGATTGCCGTACCGCCGGTGCACAGGATCAGTCCCGCAGGCGTATATCCCTCAGCGCGGTCCGCATTAATCGCTTCCTGCAGGGCTTCTGGCTTCATGGCAAAGTCAGCGTCGGTTTCGATTTTGACCAGATTGTCCTGCCCAATCCCCGCCACCCAGCAAGCTTTGTCAATCGAACTGTGCACCTGCGCCGAGGCATAGATCCGCAGGCGATCCCGCCCTGCCAAACCGGTTGTATTGCCACTGAAGGCCAAGGCCTTCTCGCGCATGGTCAGCACGGCGCTGAGGGTGGCAGAGGAGGCGCTATCCTGAATGACGCCCTTAAAACCGGACGGCAACCCAAGCGCCTGACGCAGCCAGTCAATCATAACGGTTTCAATTTCCGTGGCCGCCGGGCAGGTCTGCCAGAGCATACTTTGCGCCGCAATGGCATTGGCCAACTGTTCCGCAATCATAGAGGCAGGGGCTGCATTAGCGGGGAAATAGGCAAAAAAACGGGGATGCTGCCAATGGGTTAACCCATCAGGGACGATTGATTCAAAATCTCCGAATATGGTTTCCATATCTACTGCCGTTTCAGGCGGAGCCGTTGGCAAACGGGCGGCAATCTCTCCGGGCATTGTTTGTGCGCGTACGGGTTGATCGGGAAGGGATTTGAAATAGCCGCTGATCCACTGCGTTGCCCGTTCCGTCCATTTTGCATAGTCCTGATATTTCATCTCGCCCTCTTGGTTAACATGTTATGCAGTGATCGCGCTATCTGCGCCCTGTTTCAATACTTTCTTACACCGGCACAACCAGCAGACATCAAATTCGACCGCCCACGACCAGTACTGCATTATAATTCCACTATAAATTTGTTTGCAAACTGTCGGCAAATAACGCAACATCACTGAAAATAAACGGGCACAATGGACAGTCAATGTTTATAGATGCTTGATAACAAGGGAGAACTACCATGAAAAAACTACTGAGTGCTGCACTTGCGGCGACGATGTTTACCGGGTTGGCACAAGCTGCCGAGGTCAAGATTGGCTATGTGACTACTTTGTCCACAGGTGGGGCCGTCGTTGGCAATGACGTAAAAAAAGGCGTTGAACTGGCGATTGAGCATCTGGGCGGCAAAATGGGTGATCTGGATATCAACCTGATCTGGGGGGATGACGGGTTTAAACCCGAGACAGGTAAGCAAGCCACGGATAAGCTAGTCAAGCAAGACAACGTTGATTTCGTTGCCGGCTATGTCTGGAGCAACGTTTTGCTCGCGTCTCGCAAATCAGCGTTGGATGCCGGTAAATTCCTGATTGGTTCAAACGCTGGCCCTGGCCCTATTGCGGGTAAGCTGTGCCACAAGAATTTCTTTTCGACCAGCTGGCAAAATGATCAGGCTACCATGGCGATGGGCGAAGTTCTGAACCAAAAAGGTGTGAAATCCATCTACATCATTGCACCGAACTATGCGGCTGGCAAAGGCATGGTTGCGGGTGTGAAACGCACCTTTAAGGGCGATGTTTTGGGCACGGATATGACAACTTGGCCGACACAGCTGGATTTCTCTGCGGAATTGGCCAAGGCCAAAGCCTCGGGTGCCGACGCTCTTTGGGTGTTCTATCCGGGCAAAGCGGGTGGTGCTTTCATGAAGCAATACCAGCAAGCTGGCCTGAAAGACAGCATGCCGCTCTATACTTCATTCACCGTTGATGCGCTTAGCCTGCCAAAATTCCAAGCTGCTGGTTTTAATGATGTTCTGGGAACCCAATTTGCATTGCAATGGGGCCCATCCATGGACAACCCGCAAAATAAACGCTTTGTGGCCGATTTTCGTGCAAAGCACGATGCGTTCCCATCGTTTTATGCAGCGCAAGCTTATGACTCCATGTTCCTGATGGACTCTGCCGTTTCGGCTGTGAACGGTGATCTGACAAATATGGATGGCATGCGTGACGCGATGATGGCGAACACTTATGCATCTGTGCGGGGGGATTACAGCTACGGTAATAACCACTTCCCAATCCAAGCGTATTATCTGCGCGAAGTGGTTGTTGGGGAAGATGGCAACTGGACTACAAAAATTGTGCAGACAATTTCTGAAGGTCAAGCAGACCCTTACGCCAAGGATTGCAAAATGTAGGCAGGTTTGATTGCCTGCGATTGAAATGGCCGGAGCGAAACCTCCGGCCATTTTCACAATAACCAAGTGGAATTAGCTGGCGTGGACTATACTTTACTGTTTGTGCAGGTGTTGAACGGCCTGCAATTGGGGTTGCTGTTGTTTTTGGTTGCCTCAGGGCTGACTTTGGTTTTCGGCATTCTTGATTTTGTAAATCTTGCGCATGGTTCTATTTACATGTTTGGCGCGTTTATTGGCGCATCCCTGACGTTGCTACTGGGAAATTTCCTGTTGGCGGTAGTGATTGCGGTGCCGCTGACGGGGGTGCTGGGCTATGGGATTGAACGCTTGCTGGCGCGCAACCTTTACGACAAGGACCACCTCGACCATGTTCTCGGCTCCTTTGGATTGATCCTTGTGTTGGATACAGCTGCCCATATGATCTGGGGACCAGCAGGTATTTCCGTCCCCTTGCCTGCGTGGCTGGACGGGCAAGTCGAATTGTTCGCCGGGGCTGTCATTCCCACTTACCGCTTGTTGATCATCGCCGTTGGTTTGGCGGTTGCTGGCGGATTGCTCTGGTTGGTGAATTATACCAAGCTGGGCATGTTGATCCGGGCAGGCGCGTCAAACCGGACAATGGTTTCCGCGCTTGGCATCGACATTCAAACCTTGTTCGCACTGGTTTTTGCTCTGGGCGCTATGCTGGCCGGGCTGGCAGGCATGCTGATTGCGCCGATTACTACGGCAAGCATCGGTATGGGCGGTCAGATCATCATCACCACTTTTGTGGTGATTATCATTGGCGGTATCGGCTCTATGAAAGGCGCTTTTATCGGGGCGATCATCATTGGATTGATCGACACGCTGGGGCGGTCTTTTCTGGACCAGCTGTTCGAATTGTTCATGAGCGAGAGCGCCGCCGAAACCGCAGCCCCAGCTGTTTCCGCGATGATGATCTATATTCTGATGGCGGCTGTTCTTGCGGTAAGGCCGCAGGGCCTGTTCCCGCCCAAGGTGCGCTGACATGGGTAAAATAACAAAAATTGGCTGGGTAACAGCGATCGGCATGGTGGCACTGGCGGTTCTGCCCCCGTTTTTTCTGATGACAGGTCAAGCCTTTTATCTGGATTTGGCCACCCGTCTCGTGATCCTTGCGATTGCAGCCGTCAGCCTGAACCTGATCCTTGGTTTTGGCGGCATGGTCTCCTTTGGCCACGCTGCGTTTATTGGTCTTGGGGCGTACGCTGTAGGCATCCCGGCGCATCACGCCACCTGGGGCGGGTTTGATCTGATCGCCAGTTACAACGGCTTGCTGCATCTGGCGCTGGCCATCGGGATTTCTGCCCTGTTTGCGCTGATCACCGGGGCGATCAGCCTGCGAACCAAAGGCGTTTATTTCATCATGATCACCATGGCTTTCGGGCAAATGGCGTTCTTTTTGTTCCAATCCTTGGATGTTTACAATGGTGATGATGGCCTTACTATTGATGTGCGATCCGAACTGCCTTGGATCAATCTGGATGAACCCTTGCAGCTGTATGGTCTGGCCTATGTATCGCTGGTTGTAGCGATGCTGCTGACGAGAATGATCGTCAACTCGCGGTTCGGCATGGTGCTGCAAGGGGCTAAGGGCAATGACGAACGCATGGTGACGCTAGGTTTCAACACCTATTTCTATCGTCTGACAGCTTACGTCATTTCCGGTGCCATGTGCGGTTATTCCGGGTTCCTGCTGGGCAATTTCACCACTTTCATTTCGCCCGACATGATGCACTGGACCCGCTCTGGAGAGCTTATGTTCATGGTGATCCTTGGGGGGGCATCAACCATGTTTGGTCCTGTTCTCGGTTCTTCGGTGTTCATTCTGGTTGAGGAGTTATTCTCTCATTTTACTGTTTTTTGGCACCTGCCGTTCGGGCTGATGCTGATCGGGGTTGTGTTGTTTATTCGCGGTGGCTTGATGGGCCTGTTCAAAGGCAAGAGAGGTTGACATGACACCAATGTTACAAGTGGCAAATCTGCGCAAATCCTTTGGTGGTGTAGTCGCAACGGATGATGTGAACCTTGACGTGATAAAGGGCGAAATCCATGGCATTATCGGGCCCAATGGTGCAGGGAAGACCACGCTGATTTCGCAGCTGTCTGGCGCGCTGAAACCCGATGCAGGGGCAATCACACTTGCGGGCAAAGATATTACCCACACGCCTGCATATAAACGCGCGCGCCTTGGGATTACCCGTTCGTTCCAGATCACGTCTTTGGTGATGGAAATGACGGTACTGGACAACATCGCCCTTGCGGTACAGGCCCAAGATGGCACTTCGTTCCGCTTTGTCAAACCGGCGCACAAGATCAGCCATATCCGAGAAAAGGCAACGGAATACCTGCGCCAAGTTGGCCTGCGACGCCGTGCCAATGATCTCACCTCGTCGCTGTCCCATGGCGAGCATCGGCAAATGGAAATTGCCCTTGCTTTGGCTTCAGAGGCAGAATTGATGTTGCTGGATGAACCTATGGCGGGGCTGGGGCCTGAGGAAAGCAAGAACCTGACCGAGTTCCTCCTAAAGCTGAAAGGCAGTCGTACTATCCTTTTGATCGAACACGATATGGACGCGGTTTTTGCGCTGGCTGATCGTATTTCTGTGCTGGTTTACGGGCGTGTTATCGCCACCGGGCCAGCGGATGAAATCCGCAACAACCGCGATGTGCGTAACGCTTATCTGGGCGAAGAATGATGCTGAAAATATCCGACCTCACCGCTCATTACGGCTCATCTCAAGCACTGTTCGGCATTGATCTGGAGATCGGAACCGGGCAGGTCGCCACCCTTCTGGGGCGCAACGGCATGGGGAAGACTACCACGATCAATTCGATTATGGGGATTGTAAAAGCCTCAGCTGGGTCGATCAAATTTGACAATACGGAACTGGTGGGCCGCCCATCGTTTAAAACCGCCAATCTAGGCATTGGACTGGTGCCGGAGGGACGTCAGATTTTCCCGAACCTTTCCTTGTGGGAAAATCTGGTTGCTACATCTTCCAACCATTTGAATATGCCTGATCCATGGACGGTTGAGCGGGTGTTTGATCTGTTCCCCTCGCTTGCGCAGCGGCGTTCCTCGATGGGAAATCTGCTGTCGGGGGGCGAGCAGCAAATGCTGGCAATTGGCCGCGCGCTGATGACCAACCCCAAACTGCTTATTCTGGACGAGGCAACCGAGGGTCTAGCACCGCTGGTGCGTGACATCATTTGGGATGCTTTGGGTTTGATCCGCAAAAGCGGTACCTCAATTCTGGTGGTAGACAAGAACCTCAGGGATTTGATGCGTCTTGCGGATGTCAATTTCGTTATTGAGCGGGGCAAGATTGTTTGGTCCGGCACATCGAGCGAGTTGAAAGCGGATCGAGAAGCTTTGCACCGATACCTGGGGGTCTGACAGACGTGATCCTTCTATGTCGACCCGTCGGCAGCCAGATTATGATGGATCAGGATTTCATTTAGGCTGCCAAACTCATTGGTATTGTTTTCTTTTATAGGCTTTATCAAGGGGCAATAGCCCTTGGGCGCAACCTGGGGAAAAATTGGGAGGACACTGGTTTTGGGAGGAAAACCGGCCCTCGGTTTGTTGGGGCCAACGTGTCCTCCCAGTATAGAAGAGCAGGGAGGATTGCTCTTTGGAATCACTATATGCTGCAATGCAGCATGACGTCAAGTAGGTGCGATGATTTTTAACACATAACCATCTAAAATACTGATATTATTTAAATTTAAATTACCGCAACGCAGCATTATCGAGGCCATCAAACAGCCACACGCAATGGTGAGAGGGCTTGTTTTGTCTCTGATTCCCTTCCGCGCTACCTTTATGTCATCCCCGAAAGGGGCATTATGCTCCTTTCCCACAACAGACAGGAGTTTCCCCATGTACAAACGTATCGCAACCGCTGCCTTGATCTTTGGAATGGTCGCTACAGCCCCTCCCGCATTGGCCCAAAGCAACTGTGCTCCGCGTGATAAAGTTATCTCGCAACTAGCTGATAAATATGGCGAAGTCAGCCATGGTGTTGGCTTGCAATCTGCCAGTAAGCTGGTTGAGGTCTGGTCCTCGAAAACCACGGGCAGTTGGTCAATAGTCGTCACCCACGCCAATGGCCTAACTTGCGTGCTCGCCGCCGGACAGGTCTGGACGCCAAACCCAGCATTCGCTTTTGCCGGTGATCCGGAGGCCTGAAACGCCAAGGCCGAATTATTACATCAACTGCCAGCGCTTGTATGGGCTGGATCAAAAACGGCATCGCCTTCCAATTGGCTTGCTGAGGCGGCCTCTCTGATGTAACAAAAACCGTTACAGAGGAGAGGTTCCCCTTGATAAAACGCATTATTCTACCGGTTATTTTGATCATTCTGGCGCTTGGGTTCTGGATCAGCCCGAATTTTAAGGAAATTGCCGCCGGAGTGTCTATCTTTCTGTTTGGAATGATTTTTCTGGAAGACGGTTTTCGCGCCTTTACCGGCGGAATCCTTGGAAAACTGCTGGAAAAAACGACGGACTCGCTGTGGAAAGCGATTTCTTTCGGGGTTATCAGCACAACGGTTATGCAATCCAGCTCGCTGGTGTCAGTGATAACCATTTCGTTTCTCAGTTCAGGCCTGATCGGACTGGCGGCAGGTATCGGTATCATTTTCGGCGCCAATCTGGGCACCACCACTGGAGCGTGGTTGATTGCCGGCTTTGGGCTAAAGGTCAAGATTTCCGCCTACGCCATGCCGATGCTGGTGTTCGGGGCGATTCTGGTGTTCCAAAAATCCAAGAACCTGAAAGGTATCGGTTATGTTTTGGCCGGATTGGGATTGTTGTTTTTGGGAATTCACTATATGAAAGAAGGGTTTGAAGCCTTTCGTGGAACCATAGACCTGACCCGGTTTGCAGTGAGTGGTTATGCCGGGCTGTTCCTGTTTGCATTGATCGGGATTTCCGCCACAGTGATCATGCAAAGCTCGCACGCGACACTGGTGCTCATTATCACAGCACTTTCTGTTGGGCAGATCACCTATGAAAATGCGCTTGCCCTGGCGATTGGTGCGAATGTTGGCACAACCATCACAGCGGTTATCGGCTCTATGAGTGCGAATTACCAAGGTAAACGGCTGGCGGCGGCGCACCTGATTTTCAACATGGTAACGGGTTTCATAGCCATTGCACTGATCTGGCAAATTATGTCACTGGTAGATTATTTCTGCAACTATGTCGGAATTTCAAGTGATAACTACACCCTGAAACTGGCGGTATTTCACACGGTGTTCAACACCTTAGGGGTTGCTGTGATGACGCCATTTGTTGGCCCGTTGGTGGCGTTTCTTGAGCGGGTAATGCCAGCACCTGAAACTTCGGTTGTTGAGACACAGTTCCTGCACGGTTCGGTCACTGATTTTCCGGATACCTTGCTAACAGCAGTGCGAAACGAGATTTTGCACCTGTATGATAACGCTTATCGAATTATTTCGCGCGGGATCAATGTGCACCCCGATATCATTGCATCTGATCTGGTTCTGGATGTCGAAATTCCGAAGACACATAAAATTATTGATGTGGATATAGACGCGCAATACTTGCATAGCATCAAGAGCCTGCATTCGGAGATTATAAATTTCACCGGCGCGCCAAATATAAAGTTAAGTTCAGATTTCTCCGGTCGGCTTTATGATTTGCGTCGTGCCAGCCAGAGGATCGCGCAGGCGGTAAAAGATACCAAGCATCTGCAAAAGAATATCGACTTTTACAGTTATACCGGAAATCAGGCGATCCGCGCGGAGTATGACAATATCCGCATCAATGTCGCGCGGATTTTACGCCTGATCGAGCAGCTGCGCAGAGACGATGGCAGTGTGGATGTTTTCGATCTGGATGAAAATAAACTGGCGGCCAAAGAGGCGCGCAATGCCACGTTGCATAACATTGACAAAATGATACGCGAGGCGCAAATTACCGCCGAAATGGCAACTTCTTTAATGAATGATCTGGCCTATAGCAAAGCGATCATAGCTGATTTGACCCGAGCTGGGAAAATACTTCTGGGGGCACATACCAGTGATCAGTTGGCGGCTCAGGATGCTATTGCACTGGAAGAAGAAGACTTCAGTGAATTGGTCGAATAGAGTTTTCAAGGGACAACTTCAAACAAAAGGGCAAGCGTTATGAGCACCAAGGAAATCATTAAAAAACTCGAGTTTATTCTCGGGACTAAAAATGGTGTTGCCGCCAAACGGGTGGAAGATATCGAGGTGCTCTTGGCAGAACTTGGCAAGAAAAAAATCAAGTTTCAAGCCAAGCTGGACGGCGCGACCACATCCAAGGACAGTATAAAGGCCGAGCGCAAGCTGGCTGTTTGTAACGCGCAGATCGACAAAGGGCGCGCTGCAATCGAAGAGTTGCTGGGCGATAACTAACGCCCTAGTCAGCGGCCAGTCGTTCTGCAAATAGAACCAACCTTTTTAAAGCGTGAGTAAACTGTTCATCGGGAATCGTCATCGCGACCCGCAAATGGCCTGATGCGGAATGGCCAAAGCTCTCACCCGGCATCACCGCAATCAATTCTTCGGTCAGCAGTTGGTTGGCAAATTCTTCACCACTCAACCCAGTATTGCGCACATCTAACATCAGGTACATTGCGCCTTGCGCCGGGATCAGCCGCAGAATGTTTGAACCTAGCAAAATCTCGCGGGCCAGTTTGGTGCGGGTTCGAAATACATCCGCGACTTCTGCCTCAAATTCCGGGCCCTGTAAAAGCGCGAATTCCGCTGCGTCCTGAATGAAACCGGGCACCCCGTAGGCGTTTACGGTCGAGAGGTTCATAATTTGGGCAACAATTTCGGGTGGTCCAATAATCCACCCAATCCGCGATCCGGTCATTGCGTGGCTTTTGGACATGGAACCAATCACCAGCGTGCGCTCGGCCATGCCGGGCAGGCCGCGCGGCGAGATGTGTTTGCCTTGCCAGATCTGGCTGTCATAGACCTCGTCCGAGATCAGCCACATGTCGTTTTTAATGCATACATCCGCGATCATTTGCAGGGTTTCTGCCGGATAAACCACGCCCGTGGGATTGTTGGGCGAGTTGATCAGGAGGGATTTCGCCCCCTTGGCAGCCTTTGCCAGTTCATCGCGCTGGGGCAGAAAATTGTTGCTGGAGCGGGTCGGTACGCTGTGCAGGTCTGCCTCTGCTGCGCGTAAAACGCCGGGGTAAGTGGCATAATAGGGATCACAAATCAGGCCTTTCTCGCCGGGGTTCAATGTCGCCAGATGTGCGGCAAACAGCGCAGCCTGCCCGCCAGAAGTGACCAGCACGTTATCTGGTTCTGTTTCAACGCCGGTAATCCGTTGATAGCGCGCCGCGATCTGTTGGCGTAGGGTAGGGCTGCCCGGCACCGCCGCATAGCCGGTGTTGCCTGCCCGCGCGCTGGCAATCATGGCATCCAGAATAATCGGATCAGTAGGCGTGTCATGCTCGCCAATCGTCAGCTCGATCACAGGTTGGCCTGCGGCGATCATTTCACGCGCACGCGTGAATAGCTCCCACCCATCAGAGCCACCGGCATTGATGTTCGCGATCCGATTAGAAAGTTTCATGGTGTCGTCCTAGAATTTGTTTTGCCCAGTGCTTCATGATTCCCCCGTTGTTGGCAAGTCTGTTTGCGACAAAGAATATTCGCTCTTGTCATTAGGCAAACAAAGGGGCTAGTTTACCGCCATGAAAAGCCGCACCATCATCTGCTGTATTTGTATTCCTTGCTGACATCTGACGCAGGCCGGTTCCTACTTTCCAAACAAAATCAGTGACAGGCCCGCGTCGGGATCATTCCGAGCGTGAGAGACCTATGACTGAGATCAAACTCTATAATACCAAAACCCGCAGCAAAGGGGTTTTCACCCCGATTGATGCGAATAACGTGCGCATGTATGTCTGTGGGCCGACGGTCTATGACCGTGCCCATATCGGCAACGCGCGACCGGTGATCGTGTTTGACACATTGTATCGCTTGTTGCGCCATGTTTACGGCGTGGATCACGTGAAATATGCCCGTAATTTCACAGATGTGGATGACAAGATCAACCAACGGGCGGCACAAACCGGGCGCTCTATTCGCGACATTACAGATGAAACGATACAATGGTTTCTTGATGATATGGGCGCGCTTGGGGCGCTGGAGCCGGATTATGCGCCGCGTGCCACCGAGTATATCACGCAAATGATTGAAATGACCGGGGAGCTGATTTCGAAAGGCTTTGCTTATGCTGCCGAGGGCCATGTGCTGTTTGATGTCACATCCTACGATGGCTACGGATCACTGTCGGGGCGCTCGATTGACGACATGATTGCAGGCGCGCGGGTTGAGGTGGCCCCCTATAAACGCAACCCGATGGATTTTGTTTTGTGGAAGCCATCCACAGGTGATCAACCGGGCTGGGAAAGTCCTTGGGGCTATGGGCGTCCGGGCTGGCATATTGAGTGTTCCGCCATGTCGCGTGAGCTGTTTGGCGATACATTTGATATTCACGGCGGCGGGTTGGATCTGGCCTTTCCGCACCACGAGAACGAGCGCGCCCAAAGCTGCGCTTGCTGTGGCGAGGACAGCTTTGCGCAGGTCTGGATGCACAACGAGATGTTGCAAGTTGAGGGCAAGAAAATGTCCAAGTCGCTCGGCAATTTTTTCAGCGTACGAGAGTTGTTGGATCAGGGGTACCCCGGCGAGGTGATCCGGTTTGTGTATTTGAGCACGCATTACCGCAAGCCGATGGACTGGACGGAGAAGAAGGCATCGGACGCCGAGGCGACGTTGCGCAAGTGGCGGGCGCTGGTGGAGGGTATCGAACCCTCCCCCAACGCGGCCGTGCCTGCTGTTATCGCGTGTTTGGCGGATGATCTGAACACGGCTGGCGCGATTGCAGCATTGCATGATTTGGCGAAGGCGGGGAAGGCTGCGGAGTTGAAGGCGTCGGCGGCGTTGTTGGGGTTGTTGGGGGATGAGTTGGGCGGCTGGATGCAAGATTTTCCAATGCAACAGTCGGATGCATTGACAGGAAAAATTGGAGACCTTTATTTAATATATATCGAACTAAGGGCGCAGAGGAATTTTGTTCTAGCGGACATTCTTCGAGATGAATTAAATGGAATTGGGCTATCAATTGTAGTTAACCAAGAAAACGTGCCCGAAATAGCTTTCAAAGATCCGCGTAATCGTGAATTTGTAGATAATCAAATACTCGTTAGAAAAATTGATGAAATATTGGCGAGGGTAAATAATGGTTCGTGAACGCCTCTCCCTCTTCGACACCACTCTACGCGATGGCCAGCAAACCCATGGCGTGGATTTCACAGCCATTGACAAAACCCGCATAGCCTTGGCGCTCGACGCACTTGGCATTGATTATGTCGAGGGCGGCTGGCCGGGGGCTAATCCGACCGACAGTGATTTTTTTGATACGGCGCCGAAGCTGAACAATGCCACGTTCACCGCTTTTGGCATGACCAAACGGGCAGGGCGCTCGGCCGCGAATGATGACGTTCTGGCGGGGGTGATGAATGCAAATACGCCTGCTGTGTGTCTGGTAGGGAAATCTTATGATTTTCATGTGAAAACAGCATTGGGAATCACATTGGAGGAGAATGTCACCAATATTGCCGAAAGCATTCGCCACATTGTCGGGCAGGGGCGCGAAGCACTGTATGATGCGGAACATTTCTTTGACGGCTACGCTGCCAACCCCGAATACGCACTGGAATGTGTGCAGGCGGCATATCGTGCCGGTGCGCGTTGGGTGGTATTGTGTGATACTAACGGTGGCGCGCTGCCAAAACAGGTGGCAGAGGCCACGCGCGCGGTAATTGCTGCCGGAATTCCGGGTGATTGTGTGGGCATCCACACCCACAATGATACGGAACACGCGGTGGCCAATACTTTGGCAGCGGTTGATGCGGGGGCGCGTCAAATTCAGGGCACGCTGAATGGTTTGGGCGAACGTTGCGGCAATGCCAATATGATCACGCTGATTGCGACACTGTTGTTGAAAGAACCCTATGCCAGCCAATACCAGACCGGCGTCAGCAAGGATAACCTAAAGCAGCTAACGCAGATCAGCCGGATGCTTGATGACATCTTGAACCGCGTCCCCAATAAATTCGCCGCCTTTGTTGGGGCCTCGGCCTTTACCCACAAGGCGGGCCTGCATGCCAGCGCGATTCTGAAAGACCCGACGACCTATGAACATATCGTGCCGGAAACCGTGGGCAACCTGCGCAACATTCCGATGTCCAATCAGGCCGGGCTGTCGAACTTGCGCAAACGGCTCGCAGATGCGGGGCTTGATGTAGAAAAGGGCGATCCGCGCCTTGGGGAAATCCTGCAAGAGGTCAAAAGACGCGAGGATCAGGGCTATGCCTATGACGGGGCGCAAGCCTCGTTCGAACTGTTGGCGCGCCGGATTTTGGGGCAGTTGCCGCAATTTTTCGAGGTAAAGCGCTATCGTGTGAGTGTCGAGCGGCGCAAAAACCGCTATGACAAGATGGTGTCGATCTCCGAGGCAGTGGTGGTGGTGAAAATAGGCAAAGACAAGGTTCTTTCAGTGTCCGAGAGCATGGACGAGCGTGGCAATGATCGCGGTCCGGTGAACGCTTTATCAAAAGCGCTGTCAAAAGATTTAGGGCCTTATCAACAGATTATCAACGATTTACGGCTGGTGGATTTCAAGGTGCGGATCACTCAGGGGGGCACAGATGCGGCGACCCGTGTAATTATCGACAGCGCCGATGGGCAAGGGCGCCAGTGGTCCACCGTTGGTGTTTCCCCAAATATTGTGGACGCGAGCTTTGATGCGCTGTTGGATGCGATCAACTGGAAACTGATCCGGGACGGGGCGCCGGTGGTTTGATGTACTGGGTGTGTGCGCTTGGCAAAATGCTGGGAAACGTCACTACATTTGGTATTAACTCTGCACTCCAGTCCACGGATATTATTACAGGTTTTTGTAAATGACAGATGACGAACAGAATTGCGCTGAATTGTTGCGTACTCAGGATCCTGAGCGATTTTTAGCGGCTATGACGGCACCGCTTGCGCAACGCGGCGCGCTGATGGTGGTCTATGCTTTCAATCTTGAGGTTGCACGTGCACCCTGGGCCAGCAAAGAGGAAATGCTGGCGGAAATGCGGCTGCAATGGTGGCTGGATCAGGTCGGTGAAACCTACGATGGGGGCAAGGTTTCCCCGCATATGGTGATGACGCCGCTGGGTGAACTGGTTCGTCGGCACGGTCTGCCGCGCGAAGTGTTGGAGGCAATGATCACCGCGCGGCGTTGGGAAATTTATCGCGAACCCCATGCGGACATGGCGGCGTTTGAACGTTTTATTGACAATACTGCGGGTGGGGTTTTGCAGATGGCAGTGCGCGTTCTGGGGCAAGGGGGTGATTTGCCGGATGCTAAAGTGCTTGCGGCGCATGGCTTTGGGCGCGGGGTCGCCGCGTGGTTGCGGGCGGTTCCCGCGCTAGAGCAATACAGCCGAGTTCCGCTGCTGGATCGTTCCGAGGATGCGATGCGTGTTCTGGCGAAAAGGGCTTTGCATGCCAGCCAAAATGTGCGGCCTATTTTGCGACGGTCCGACAAGTGCTACTTGCCCGCGCTGCGCAGTGGCTGGACGGCCCCTGTTATCTTGCGCAAAGCCATGGCAGAACCATCGCGCGTTTTGCAGGGGGGGCTTGTGCCCTCAGGGGCTTCTGCGCGGCTTTCTTTGATGTGGAAAACTATGGTGGGTGGTTTCTGATTATTGAATTGCGCTTGGTCGCCTCTCAATAATTATCTTGATCTAGACGTGATAATAGCTATCGTCTCCTTAATGGGTATGTAATGGTGACCTAAATTATCCTGAGCAAGAGGCGCCCATCATGGATAACACTGGCTGGAAACCCCATTTTTCCTCTCGCATGCGGGGGATGCAGGCGTCTGAAATCCGCGAATTGTTAAAAGTAATTGAACAACCCGGCGTCATTTCCTTTGCAGGAGGGATTCCAGATCCGGCGCTGTTTCCAAGAAAGGCTATTGCGCAGGCCTACAGCCAGATTCTGGCTGATCCGAACCGGGCAGCCAAGGCGTTGCAATATTCGGTGAGCGAGGGTGATCCGGCATTGCGTGCCTGGATTGTCGGGCATATGGCTGGTAAAGGTGTGGCATGCCGCCCCGAGAATATCCTGATCACAAGCGGCTCGCAGCAAGCACTTGAATTCCTAGGGAAATTATTCATTTCTCCCCAAGATACAGCACTGGTTGCAGCCCCGACCTATCTTGGGGCGTTGCAGGCTTTTGCCCCGAACGAACCGGCGTATGACAGTTTGGGTTTTGCTACGACCAATCGCACGGCTGATTCTTACCATGAAGCAGCCACGCGCGCGGGTGGGGCGGTTTCTTTTGCCTATGTGGTGCCGGATTTTGCCAATCCTACAGGCGAAACCCTGACCCGTGCAGAACGTCTGGACCTGCTAGAATTGGCACGAGATCTGGATATCCCGATTGTTGAGGATAGCCCCTATAGCGCGTTGAGATTTGATGGCGATCCGATGCCGACCATTCAGGCGCTGGATCTGGCCAGTTGCGGCACAATTGATGCTTCGCGTGTGATCCATTGCGGCTCTTTTTCCAAGGTTTTCACGCCGGGGCTGCGGGTCGGCTGGGTTTGTGCGAGTAGCGAGATTATCGAGCACCTGACCCTGATCAAACAGGCCAGCGACCTGAACAGTCCTGCGATAAACCAGCAGGTAATGCTGCATCTGGCGCAAACATTGTTTGATGAGCAAATAGCCAAAACCTGTGAACGATATCGTATCAAACGAGATTTGATGCTGGCTGCGCTTGAGCGGCATATGCCCGAAGGTACAACATGGTCGCGCCCCGAGGGCGGTATGTTCATCTGGCTGACCTTGCCAGAGGGGCAGGACACCGTGGCACTACTACAAAAATCCATTGCGCAAGCTGGCGTCGCCTTTGTGCCTGGAAATGCGTTTTTTGCTGATAAAACAGGTCACAATACGATGCGTCTCAGCTTCTCTTTGCCAAAGCCCGAGGAAATCGAACGTGGCATTGCTGCATTGGCAAGCGTTTTGTCTGGGGGGTAAGTGCAGGCTTCTGTTGCCAGGTGCCTGCGAACCCCGCCTAACCCGGCTAGGGGATAGGACTTAAGTTTTCGGTATTCAGCACTGCTTACGCAGCGATTGCAACCGGAGCATTGTTGTCATTTGCAACTAGCTTAAATGAGCCGATAACGGTGGCATCGTGCCGAATGAAAGCTAACATCTTTAGACGTCCGTCGATCCTATTTCGACCCCATGGTCCCGCAAAGACAGGATGTTGGTGGAGTCGCCGGGTACCGCCCCCGGGTCCGATCCGCTTATTACATGCGCGTTTATCATCATAGTCCCCGAAGGAACAATTCATATATAGGGCAGGTTGGGGGCAGTTAAAAGGGGGAGCTGCTATTTTTCACAGATCAATAGGAATATTAACATTCATCCGGTTTTTGCAATGACCGTTCGGGCTGTCCTGTATTGACGTTAGTTTAAATGCAATCGCTTAAAAAAGCAGGGGCTGTAAGAGTGGTCAGCTGTTTGAATACCTTTTAGCAGGAACTTGGATGCAGACTCGCTTGACAGCTTGCGAAAGCACAGCCAAGCCTTGCGGTATGTTTGATATACGACCTGCAGCATATGTGATTGGCCTGTTGGTGGTGGTACTTGGTGCCACCATGCTGTTGCCGATGCTGATGGATATTTACGACGGGAATGGCGAGTGGTGGGTTTTCGGGATTTCGGCGTTGCTGACCTGCTTGACGGGTGGTTCCATTGCGCTGGCCTGTGCCAGAGTTTCTGGTGAGGGGCTAACGATCCAGCAAACCTTTCTGCTTACCACAGGTGTTTGGGTGGTTTTGCCGGTATTCGGGGCGCTACCGTTCTGGTTCGGGGCGACCGATGCGCGGATGGTCGATGGATTTTTTGAGGCCATGTCCGCACTAACCACAACGGGCTCCACGGTGCTTACCGGCCTCTCTGACCTGCCGCGTGGGCTGCTGCTGTGGCGAGGGCTGATGCAGTGGTTCGGCGGCGTGGGGATTATCGTTGTCGCGATGGTATTTATGCCTTTGTTGCGGGTTGGTGGTATGCAGATTTTCCGTACCGAAGGATTTGATACTTTTGGTAAAATACTGCCGCGCGCGGCCACCATTGCACGTTCGATTTCCTCAATCTATCTGGTGCTGACACTGGCCTGTATGGTCGGTTATAGTTTTGCCGGTCTGGGCCTGTTTGACGCGTTGGTACATGCAATGACGACAATTGCCACCGGTGGTTTTGCCAATTATGATAGCTCTTTTGGCGAATTTGGGGCAGGGGTGGAATATGTCGGAGTGGTATTCATGCTGCTCGCCGCTTTGCCCTTTGTGCGATATGTGCAGCTGTTGGCCGGTTCAGCTGTGCCCTTGTTTCAGGATAGTCAGGTACGCGTCTTTCTAGCCATCTCCTTGGGGGTGGTTACCATACTGTTTATCTGGCAGCTGACGCGTCTGGATGTGATCACGGAACTGGCCTTTCGCAAGGCGGCTTTCAACGGTGTTTCCATTCTGACAGGTACAGGATATGCCAGTTCCGACTATGGTCTTTGGGGCAGCTTTCCGGTGACTTTTTTCTTTTTTATCGGTCTGATCGGTGGTTGTGCGGGGTCGACAACTTGCTCGATCAAAGTGTTCCGGTTCCAGTTGTTGTTTGCCTCGATCCATACTCAGATCCAGCACATCCACAGCCCGAACGGCGTGTTTCACCCCAAGTACAACCGGCGCAAAGTCGGTCCGGATGTGATGTCTTCTGTGATGGCATTTTTGATGTTTTTCATGCTGTCGCTGGCGGTGCTGTCGGTGGGGCTTGGGATGACCGGCCTTGATATGGTCACATCCGTTTCCGGTGCTGCCTCGGCGCTGGCCAATATCGGGCCGGGGCTGGGGCCGGAGATCGGCCCTGCCGGGAATTTCAGTGGATTAAACGACACCGCAAAATGGCTGCTTGCGGCAGGTATGCTCATCGGGCGACTGGAATTGATGGCCGTTTTCGTTTTATTTACCGCCAACTTCTGGAGAGGTTAAATCATGTCAGACACGCAAAGGCCTTTAGGGGCGCAAATCTCGCATATGCTACATGTGCGCGGCGTTGACACTATTTTTGGTATTCCCGGCGTGCATAACGTCGAAATGTATCGCGGGATCGAGGAGGCGGGCATCACCCATGTGTTGGCGCGCCACGAACAGGGGGCGGGATTTATGGCGGATGGCTATGCCCGCGCGACAGGCAAGCCCGGTGTAGCCTATGTAATTACGGGGCCCGGCGTGTGCAATATCATGACCCCGATGGGGCAGGCTTATTCGGATTCCGTGCCAATGTTGGTGTTGTCATCCTGTCTTGATGAAACCGCATCGCGCAAAGGTCAGTTGCACCAGATGCGCGATCAAGAGGCCGCCGCCGCAACCGTATGCGACTGGTCCCATACCGCGCGCACTACCGATGCAGCCTATCAATTGGTGGACCGGGCCTTGCTGGAATTTACAATCCAGCGACCACGCCCCAAACACATTCAAGTGCCGATTGAGTTGTTGGGAACCATGGCGGATGGTGCGCCTAAGACAAGTATTATTGCAACCCGACCCAAATGCAGTGATGAATCTGTTGCAGAAGCAGCCCGCGACTTGGCACTTGCAAGGATGCCATTGTTCATTTTTGGTGGTGGCGCAAAAGATGGTTTCTTGGCTGCACGCAAAATCTTGGCAGACAACAAAGCTGCCTCTTTTACAACATACGCAGGACGCGGCATTGTTGCCGAAAATGACCCTCTCTTCTATGGTTCCAATCTGGCCAAAGAAGGTAGTGCTGCGATCATTGCGCAGGCCGATTGTGTTTTCGCAATTGGGACTGAATTGGCAGAGGTTGATTTGTGGCGCGATCAACTGGGCCATAAATCCCGATTGATTAGGGTTGATATTGATCCTTCGGTTTTGGCGGACCAACAGCAAACTTGTATCCTGTCAGATGCGCAATATTTTCTCGAGGCTTTGGAAAAGGCACAGTTGGACGGTGATCGCACAGGCTGGAGCGCCTCAGATGTTGCAACCATGAAAGCAATTTGGCGGCGCGACAGTGATGCGGCGCGCCCTGGTATCCTGCCTTTTATCGAGGCTATGAAAGAGGCGCTGCCCTTTCAAACCATGTATTATTCGGACATGACACAATTTGCTTATGTGGCAAAAGAGGTTGTGGACATGGACAGCCCAAGTCATTGGCATCACCCATTTGGTTTTGGCACGCTGGGCTATGCCTTGCCTGCCGCGATTGGTGGTAAAATTGGTGTTGGGGATCAACCGGTTGTGGCGATCATGGGCGATTATGGCTTTCACTATACCATGCAGGAATTGGGCGTTGCGGTAGAGTTGGGCCTGAGCATTCCAATCATTTTGTGGGACAATGGCAAACTGCAGGAAATCGAGGATTCCATGGTGCGCAGTCAAATTGCCCCCAACGCCGTTATTGCGCAAAACCCGGATTTTTGCGCTTTGGCACGGGCCTTTGGCGCGGGGGCGGTACAACCGGCAACGATTGATGAATTCAAGCAGGCGCTGGTAGATGCGCTCTCGGCGGATGGGCCAACGATGATCTATTTAACGCCGGAATGCGGTGGCTAAGCGGTTGTGATTTCCATACCTGCCCCCATGTAGTAAGGTGAGCGAAAAGGGTTGGTAGAATGCGGTGGATTATACGAATTGTTGTGGCAATGGTTCTGGTGGTGCTGGTCGCGGTCGGGATGTTGTTCTTGTTACCAACCGAGCGTATCGGGCAGATTGCTTCTGACCAATTGGAGCGCGCAACGGGGCGAAAACTCAGCCTGTCGGGGGATTTTCGCCCGACACTCTATCCGGTGCTGGGGGTGAAAACCGGACGCATTTCCATTTCCAATGCCGATTGGGCGAAAAATCCGGTGATGATTGAGGCCGCCAGCGCTTCTGTCGGGGTGAGTCTCAGCGCGCTGATTGGTGGTGAGCTGGAAGTCGGTAAATTGCGGCTTGTGGACCCGGTGATCCGGTTGGAAAAGGCACACGACGGGCGGGCAAACTGGGAATTTGATTCCTCTGCGGCGCAAAACGGGGCAGGTAGCAGCCAAACGCCCGATTTTTCTTTGGAGTTAGGTGAAATTTCAAATGGTTTGCTGACCTATCAGGATTACAAGACAGGCGATAAACTTACAGTTTCCAAAATTGACGCGGCTCTTACCCTGCCTAAAGGGGCGAAAACTATGGCCTTGGATGGTCAAGCGATATGGCATGGTCAGACGGCGAAACTGTCAGTCGAAATAACCGATTTCCCAAGGCTTTTGGCAGATGGCGTAACGGCGTTGGAGGCAAAAGCCGAGATGGCGGATGCAACGTTCGGGCTTGCCGGAACTGTTGGCATTGGCAGGGCGGTGCCGACGCTAGATGGTATGGTTTCGTTTGCAGCGTCAGATTTGAAGAAGCTTTTGAACCAGTTTGATATAGCGCTGGAAACACCACAGGAAATCAAGGATTTTACCACAAACGGACAGATTCAATTTTCGGCGGCTGGGCTCTATTTTTCAGGGAAATCCACGGCGCAGGTAAAGGATTTACCGCTAAAAGCATCCATTGAACTCACCGGTGCGGAGGACTGGCAGCAAACGCTGGCCTTTGACCTGAGCACAGATGTCGGGGCAGAGGGTGCGTTGGCTCTGGGTTTTGAGGGCAGAGTGAATGGCTCTAAGGCAACGCTACTGGGGCAATTGAACTTGAAATCCGCTAATCCGCGCCGCTTGTTTGCAGCGGCAGGCGTTGCGGTTGACCTGCCAAAAGGAACATTCCAGAATCTGGCGGTTGCCGGTGATTTGAGGATCAAACCCTCGGGTGAAGTAATTTTGAAAAAGGCTAATCTGGCTGTTGATCAAAACAAGCTGTCCGGGCGGGTAAGTATCACGACATCCGGCAAGCCGCTGATAACGGCAAAACTGTCGTCTAAGGCGCTAAATCTATCCAGATTCACCTCAGACAGCAATGGTGGGAATAGCCCGCAAACAACCGAGTGGAGCAAAGAGCCAATCTCGCTTACAGGGCTGGATGCGGTGGACGCGGATGTGTTGTTAAAGGCGGGTTCCGTAAATCTGGGCACAAGTAAGCTGGGAAAGGTGGATATCAAGGCCAAGCTGCGCGATGGTTTACTGACCTTGAATTTGATAGATGTGCGGGCCTATCGCGGGGCCATGTCCGGCACTGTGAACATTCGCGGCGGCAAGGATATCGCGTTTAGCAGTGATGTGTTGGCAAAAAATATGCAGCTAAAGCCGTTGCTCGGGCAAATGCTGGGTATTGATCGCCTGACGGGTACCGGCACCACACATTTGAAACTTTCCGGACAGGGGGGAAGCCTGCATCAGGTGATGAACTCGCTCAGCGGTACGGGGGACATTAAATTTGCAAACGGTGCTTTTCGCGGCATTGATTTGGCCGCAATGATGAAGAACCTCAAATCGGCGTTCGGCGGATTTGAAGGTGCGACCGAATTCACCTCGATGACCGGCAGTTTTTCCCTGAAAAAGGGCGTGTTGGAGAATGTTGATCTGTCGCTGATCAGCCCGCTGTTCAAGGCAGCGGGCAAAGGCAAGGTCGGGATTGGCGGGCGGTCTATGGATTATGTAGTGACACCCTCAACCCTGAGCGGTGATGCGGCGGTTTCAGTGCCCGTGTTTATCACAGGCCCCTGGCATAACCTGAAATTTCGCCCCGATCTGGACAAACTGATTGACCTGGTGCTGCAAGGCAAGCTGAAGGATAATGCCGAGGTGCAAAAGGCGCGCGAAAAATTGCAAAAAGCCAAGGAGAAACTCAAAGATCCGAAGGCAACCGCAAAGGAAAAACTGCGCAAAAAGCTGGCTAAGGAGCTGGACAATGAAGAGGCGGGGGACGAGGTTTTAAAGGATAAAATAGAGGAAGAAATTGGCGGCGCTTTACGAAAGCTTTTAAAATAGAGTTTCTTAAAGCGTATCTCCCGTCAATCAGGTTGCCCTATTATGGCGCCAATGGCGTTAAGTTGGTTACCCCTACCGCCCCGCCGCGGGCCAGTTCTGGATCCAGAGACATCAGAATGTATTCACCGCGGCGCCACAGACCCGACATGTCGTCATAGTGGCGCGACAAAAAGTGGCCTGACTGGCCCGTTGCAATCACATAGACAGAACTGTCGAGGTCGGCGAAATCAACCACCGCGCGGAAACCCGCGGCGTGGACGTTGGCATAGGGCGTTTCGCCGGTGCCGCTAGTGCGGGCCCGCTGTAGGGTGTTGTCGCCCCCCGATGTGTCTTGGCGGATATTTGTGAACCATGCCAGCAGCGGGATTTTGCCCAACACCTGATGGTCTTGATGTGACTGATGCGCTTGGCCCCAACGCCAGCTGTCAATGTGATCGCCGTATTTCTCTGACAGTTCCAGCAACGCCTGATCAAGCGCGATGCGCGCTAGATCATGGCAGCTTTCAATCCTTGCGGTGGGACGGATATCACACCAGACACCCGCACCCTTCACATCGCGAAAAGCACGTTCTATGAAAATTGGATCAGGGCGCGGGAAATGGTCGATTAGCGGGCCAAGCTCGTCCTCGGCCAGCTTGCGCATCAGGCTGCGCAACCACGCGGCATAGATCAGCGGCTCGGGCATGTGGTGGCTCATCTCGCCATCCCAGCGTGCCAACAACTGCATAGCCACTTGCCGTTTATGGGCCGGCGTGCCCTTGGGGGCCAGATCGCCTGTGAACCACAGTTCCGTGGCAATCAAGGAAAGCATGGTGCGTGCGGTGATGGAAACCGTATCAATCTGGGCCTCGATAAAGCTGTCGCGGGTATGGACTTTGCGATCATTCAGCAATCGGGTGAGCCGATTGATGCGCTGAGTGTCGCCCCAGTCATACCCTATGTGATGCGGGAAAGGCTCATCAGTGGTTTTGTTGTTGGTGTTGGCTACGATACCACTGTCGGGATCGCGCTCTGTCGGGTTGGTATCAAAATTAAAATAGCCGTCCCAACGGTTCTCCGGCACCCATCCTTGTGAGGGAAACCGCCCTTGCGAGGCATGCTTGGGGTGGCGTTTGGGGTTTTTTCCGGCCAGCTGAAACAGCACGGAATGGCGATCCGCCACTGTGACATTTTGTGAAGGCGCTTTGGAAAATGCCAATGCCGCCCGCGCAGCGGGTACGGATTTGGAACGCATCAGGTTGATAGCAGCCGTCATCGACTGGTCGTTTTCATCCAGTGCTGTCCAGGCAATACTGGTCACATGGCCAGGTGGCGTAATCGAGGCCAGATCATATTGCGCGCCCGGAATAATCGGCCCGTTATCGCTCCAGCGCAGTTGGATGGTTTGGGGCGGGGCGTCCTTGATCCGGATTACAACGGATTTACGGCGAAAGGCCTTGAACCCGTCCGGCGTGCGGAATTCCTGCCCGTTCGTTGGGTTCAGCTGTTCGATATAAATATCGAGATCATCAAGGTAGGAGCTGGTCAGCCCCCAGGCCAGCGCATCAGAGCGCCCGACCAAAATGGCAGGAATGCCCGGAATGGTACCGCCAATAACCCCCCCCTCGGGGAATTCAAGGCGGGCCAGCATCCAGATGCCCGGTGCGCTCAGGCCCAGATGCGGATCGCTCGCCAGCAAAGGCGCACCAGAGGCAGAGCGGCTGCCGTTTGCGGCCCAGGCATTGGAGGCACCGGCCATGGCAAGCGGTTTTACTGGATCAAGCGGGTGTTGCTGAACTTTTGCAAATTGTGGACCCCTTGGCAGATTAGGGAAAAGAGAGGCAAAATTGGGCAACGCCGCGATGGCATCACCCGGTGCGTCGGGCAAGATATCGCGGAGGCGTTCGGGACCGACCGCAAGCGAAACCTGTGCGCGCACGATTTCGGATTTCATACTGCCAGAGAGTTGCAGTGCCATAACCCGCAGGATTGACAGGCTGTCAGTCGGGGTCCAGGGTTCGATTTGGGGCGGAAATAGGAAAAATTCCGGCGATCCGCGCCCCAGTGCATCGCGCTGCACGATGCTCAGCCACGCATTCACACCGGCAGCATAAGCGTTCAACGCCTGTTTGGTTTCTTCAGTTTGAAACCGATAAGAGGCGCGAGACAATTCCACCAAATCAAGGCGGCGGATGAAATCATCTATCTTTACAGTGCTTTCGCCGAAAATTTCTGACAGCCGCCCCTGGGCTGTGCGCCGCAGCATGGTCATTTGCCACAGGCGGTCCTGTGCATGGGCAAAGCCTAGGCCGAAATAGGCGTCCTTGGTTTGTGACGGGAAAATATGGGGGACGTTGTTGGTGTCACGTACGATTTCAATTGGGCCGCTCAGCCCCTCTATTTTGTACTGGGCATTGTAGTCTGGGATCGACTGGGTCGCAAAGTAATAGGCCAGTAGTAACGCGCCAAGCGCCATCACACTCAGCCCGATAAACCCCCGCATTAACCACCTGAAAACATTTGCCATCTATGCCTCTTTTCCTTGACGCCCTCGCAATAGCAGCCCAAAGCTGGGGAGACAATCGCAACTGGTATAAACGGGGTTAACATGGCGAATATAGCATTTTTAGGTTTGGGCGTGATGGGCTATCCGATGGCAGGGCATCTGGCGGCCAATGGGCATAATGTAACGGTATTTAACCGAACTGCGGCCAAAGCGGCGGCTTGGGTTGCGGAACACGGCGGTGCAAGTGCGTCAACCCCCGCAGCGGCGGCGAAGGGCTGCGAAATTGTATTTGCCTGTGTTGGCAATGATGATGATCTGCGCTCGGTGACCATAGGGGATGATGGAGCCTTTGGGTCGATGGCCAAGGGGACGGTGTTTGTCGATAACACGACGGCGTCGGCGGATGTGGCACGAGAACTGGATGCGGTTGCAAAAAAGGCGGGTTTTGGCTTTATTGACGCGCCAGTGTCTGGGGGGCAGGCAGGGGCGGAAAACGGCGCACTCACGGTTATGTGTGGCGGGGCCGATTCCGACTACGCCTTGGTAGAAGAGGCGATTATGTGTTTTGCCCGAGCGAGCCGCTTGATGGGCGGGGCAGGGGCAGGGCAGCTCACAAAGATGGTTAATCAGATCTGTATTGCCGGTTTGGTTCAGGGCCTGTCTGAAGGAATGGCATTTGCGCAAAAAGCGGGTCTTGATGGGGCGGCGGTGGTGGATGTGATCTCAAAGGGTGCAGCAGGGTCCTGGCAGATGGAAAACCGCGGCTACACCATGCTGAAAGACGAGTTTGAATTCGGCTTTGCGGTTGATTGGATGCGCAAGGATCTGGGGATTTGCCTTTCGGAGGCTAGCAATAATGGCGCCAGCCTGCCGGTGACAGCGCTGGTGGACCAGTTCTATGGCGATGTGCAACGCTTGGGGGGCAATCGTTGGGACACTTCCAGCTTAATGCGGCGATTGAAATAGGGACAAGTTTAATATTTGGAAGCCCTGCCCCTAGGGTCAGTTCCCACGCCAAATCCAGCCACCACCCCAGATGCGCGTGCCCTCGGTCTCATAAAATACACAAGCCTGTCCGGGGGCAACACCTTCCTCCGGTGCCAGCAGCTCAACCGTGGCCTCGGTGGCGCTTAGGGGGGTAATGATTGCCTCTTTGGGACGCCGTGTAGACCGCACCCGAACAGATACATGCCACTCGGCGCGGCTCTCAAACGGTTCATCCCCAAGCCAGTTGATTTCGCGCACAGGAACAATACTGGTCGCGAGCGCCTCTTTGGGGCCAACGATAACGTGGCGGTTTTCAGCGTCCAGACGCACCACATACAGCGGATCACCACCGCCAATACCAAGGCCGCGCCGCTGACCAACAGTGTAGTTGATAATGCCGCTATGCTGTCCTAGAACCCGCCCGTCCAGATGAACAATATTACCCGGGCTAGCCGCCTCTGGTCGCAGCTTTTCGATCACGGCAGCATAGGAGCCGTTGGGAACAAAACAAATATCTTGACTGTCAGGTTTGTCTGCAACTGAGAGGCCGAATTTCACTGCTAATTCACGGGTTTGCGCCTTGGACTTTAAGTGTCCAAGTGGAAACCGCAGGTAATCCAATTGCTCTTGCGTCGTGGAGAACAGAAAGTAGGATTGATCCCGGTCGCCGTCTGCCGCCTTATGTAATTCAGCCTTTTGCGCACCGCTAAAACGCTGGATATAATGCCCCGTCGCCATGCAATCCGCATTCAGGTCTTTGGCGGTTTCCAGCAGGTCACGGAATTTAACCTTTTCGTTGCAGCGAATGCAGGGCACAGGCGTTGCCCCCGCCAGATAGCTGTCGGCGAATTCGTTGATCACGCTTTCCCTGAACTTGTTTTCATAGTCCAGCACGTAGTGGGGAAAGCCCATATCATCTGCCACTCGGCGCGCATCGTGAATGTCGCGCCCTGCACAGCAGGCCCCCTTTTTGGCCAGCGCTGCCCCGTGATCATAAAGCTGCAAGGTAATGCCCACCACATCGTATCCCTCGCAGGCCAGTTGCGCCGCCACAACCGAACTATCCACGCCGCCGGACATAGCTACAACCACACGCGTATCTTGCGGTGCTTTGGCAAAGCCCAGAGAGTTCAGCTTGGTTTTTTGATCGAGCGCCATCGTCTTATCCTCGTTTTACGCGGCTTTACCTAAAACCTTATGTAGTCTCAATCCCCGACTTCACCAAGGGTTAAGCCTTATTGGGTCATTAGCATTGGTAGGTGTGAACATTAAAGGTGGAAGATGTATATCAGGAAAGAACCGGGACCGCTGTTTATCACGCTCCCTGATGGCAGAAAGCTTAGCAGATCCGATCTGCCACCCAAAGATACTTCGCGTTGGGTGGCCCGGCGAAAGGCACGGGTGGTCATGGCGGTGGTTGGTGGTCTGATAACGCCAAAAGAGGCATGCAACCTGTATGACTTGTCAACGGATGAGCTGGACAGCTGGTGTATTGCGGCGAAAAAACACGGTACGGCTGCATTAAGGGCGACAGCATTGCAGAAATATAGACAACTTTAGAGTGTTTTGCTAACATTCTTAACAATCGTAACGACTGGTTAACCAATTCACTTCAACCTGTTGCCAGTGAAGCGCTAAAGTTTGGAGAATGTTATGCGGGTTCTGCTGGTCGAAGATGATCCTACAACATCAAAAAGTATCGAATTCATGTTGGCCAATGCCAATCTGAATGTCTACGCCACCGATTTGGGCGAGGAAGGCGTTGATCTGGCAAAACTGTATGATTACGATCTTATCCTGCTGGACCTGAACCTGCCTGATCTCTCTGGCCATGAGGTAATGCGCCGTTTGCGTCTTGCCAAAGTACAAACACCAATTCTGATCCTGTCCGGGAATGACGAAACCTCGGAAAAGGTTAAAGGTTTCGGGTTTGGGGCTGATGATTATCTGACCAAGCCTTTTCACCGCGAAGAACTGATTGCGCGGATTCATGCGATTGTGCGCCGCTCCAAGGGGCATGCACAATCGGTTATTGATACGGGGCGTATTCAGGTGAATCTGGATGCTAAAACGGTCGAGGTTAAAGGGGTGCCGGTGCATTTAACTGGCAAAGAATACCAGATGTTGGAGCTTTTGTCCCTGCGCAAAGGAACAACGCTGACCAAGGAGATGTTCCTGAACCATCTTTATGGCGGCATGGATGAGCCGGAGCTAAAGATCATAGACGTATTTATCTGCAAGTTGCGCAAAAAACTCTGCGAAGCGACGGGCGGTGAAAATTATATCGAAACAGTCTGGGGGCGCGGATATGTGCTGCGTGATCCAATAGCTGATACTGAGCAAAACCAACTTGCCATCGGCGCGTAACTGTGAATGGTCTGAAAACCGCCCTACAGGGTTGTTTTTAGGCCGTTTTGAATTCCTGTGGTGCTCCTAGCCACTATTTTAGGAGGCTGATTATCAGCCCCAATGCAATCGCCCACATCACACAACCGATGCCAAAATCAAATATCTGCCAGGTTCGGGCGGTTTGCATGACCGGAGCAAGCAGACGGGCGCCATATCCCAACGCAAAAAAGAAAGTGAATGAGGCGAAAGAGGCTGCAACACCAAAGGCCAGCTTTTGACCTTCGCCACTAAACTGGGCTGATACGGCGCCTATCAGACCCACTGTATCCAGATAAACATGTGGGTTCAGCCATGTGCAGGCAAAGACTACAGCCAATGCAGGCCAGAGTTTCAGGCCTTCACCTTTTAATTCCATCTCGTAGGCACCTAACCAAGCCGCGCGAAAACGTGTTAACCCGTAGGCAAAAAGGAAAACTGCCCCAAACAGAGTCAATGCCAAGGGCAGGCCTGGGATGAAGTCTGTCAACTGATCAAACCCGGCGACGCCAAGGGTAATCAACAGCGCATCAGAGAAGGCACAAAACAGACACAGCACAAAAACATGCGATCTAAGCAGACCTTGGCGCAGAATAAAACTGTTCTGGGCGCCAATCGCCAGTATCAGGGAAAATGCCGTAATATATCCGGTAATCGCCGCTGAAATCATGCGCCGTTGTTAGTTTTTGCAATGGTCCGTTTTCCTGCGGCAATTTCTTCTTGGCTGGGAGGCATGACCAATCCGGCAGAAATCACCAGCTTTGCGGCGGCCTCTACATCCATATCCAAAAAGACAACATCCCTGCGTGGTAAAAATAACAGAAAACCGGAGGTCGGGTTCGGTGTCGTTGGCAGGAAAACGCTGAACATTTCTTTTTCTCCCGCCCGTTCCAGCAGTTCGCCTTTGGTTTGGGTCGAAACAAAAGCAATCGCCCAGATACCTTTGCGCGGGTATTCAATCAGACAAGCTTTCTCAAAGCTGGAGTTACTTTGGGAAAGCACGGTTTCAACGATCTGTTTCACACCGTTATAAATGGAGCGCACTACCGGCATCCGGTCGACCAGACCTTCGCCGTAGCGTAGCAACTGACGGCCAAAAAGACCTTTGGTCATCGCACCGACAATAGTGGTGAACACCAGAAAAACCACCAGCCCGTATCCGCGCACTTCGGCGCCAGTGTAGGTTGTGGGTTTATATGCTTCGGGCACAAGGGGCAGTACGCTGCTGTCAACAAAGCCAACGAAGGCCCAAATCATCCAGATTGTCAGCGCAATCGGCAGCACAATAGCCAACCCGGTCAGGAAATTTCCGCGAATCCTTGCGAATAGACCGGGGCGATGGTGACGTGGTGCTGGTTTATTTGGTTTGGCCATGATGTCCGTTTTGCTAATTGACTGGGATTATTTATGGGTTTCCGAGCGAACTGACAATCCCCCAACTACATTCCCTTTAAGGCCACCGCGATTTCAGCCCCGAGTTTTGCATTATTTTTGACCAAAGCAATATTGGAACGCAGCGAACGACCTGCGGTCAATTCCACAATACGCGCCAACAGGAAAGGGGTAACTTGCTTGGCGGTGATGCCCTGCGTTTCAGCCTCAGCTATCGCCTGAGCGATAATCGGGTTTAGATAATCAGACGGAATTTCCGCCTCTATCGGTATCGGGTTAGCGATTAGTTGCCCCCCCTCAAGCCGGATCTCGCCCCGCTCCCGGTGGGCGGCGGCAATTTCTGCGGCACTCTCCATGCGTAGCGGAATCGCCAAATCAGAACTGCGCGACCAGAAAGCGGGCAGGACATTGGTTTGATAGCCGATAACAGGCACCCCAAGAGTTTCCAGAACCTCAAGCGTTTTGGGCAGATCAAGGATCGCCTTGGCCCCGGCGCAAACAACGGTGACGGCTGTTTTGGACAGTTCGCGCAGATCGGCGCTGATGTCAAAACTCTGCTCTGCCCCGCGATGCACCCCGCCAATGCCGCCAGTGGCGAACACTTCTATTCCTGCTCGCGCGGCACAGATCATAGTGGCGGCAACTGTTGTTGCCCCTGTCTTTCCGTTAGCCAAAGCAATCGCCAAATCGGCGCGCGACAGTTTCATCGCCTCCGGTGTTTGGGCCAGACGATCGAGCGCATCGTCAGGCATGCCGATGTGGATTTGTCCGTTACTGATAGCGATCGTTGCTGGCGCTGCCCCGTGGTCCCGCACCACCTGTTCCACCGCGCGCGCGGTTTGCAGGTTTTGCGGGTAGGGCATACCGTGAGTGATAATAGTGCTTTCGAGCGCAACAATAGGCCGACTGTCTGTTTGCGCATCGCGAATTTCGTCGCTCAATGTTAGGATCATAGTGGAGTTTCCGTGGAGATGTATTTTGCCGTGGTATCAAGGGCGAACTGCAGGGCAGGCGCGTCACGCAACCCTTTGACTTCAGCAGCAATATGGGAGGCCATGAACACATCTCCGGCGCCGGTAACGCGCAAAACCTGCACGTCCCGCGGGGACAAAGTGATTACAGTGCTTCCTTGCGAAATAGCAGCAGGTTTGGGGCCGTCAGTCACCACAGCGCGATATAGCCCGTGTTTGGTCAACTGGGTTGCCGCTTTGGTTGAGGTTCCAAGGTTTTCGCCCAACAGGATATTTGCCTCGATCAGATTGAGGTAAGCCGTCGCATGGCTGTGTTGCAAAAACGGGGATAGGCGCTCGGCTTTGCCGGGGCTTGCGGGGGCGAGGCAAATATCGGCTGCGCTGAATTCCGGGGCGCGAGCGATGTGGGTAAGCGTTTTTTGCGGCAGGTTCCCTTCAAAGATCACCATACCGATATAAGGCGTTTGTGCGCAGCCCAGACGCCCGTCCTGCAACGGAGAAATAACTTGTCCCGCCAATTCCTCTAGCGAATGGGCATCCGCGATGGCAGCAATCAGCCCGTTGGTGCCCTCGATCGCCATATATTGATCGGTCGGATGTTCGGGCGAAACGGTAACATACTGCGTTTCCATGCCGCGCGCCGCGCAATTCAACAGCAATTCGCGCCCAGCGGCATCGTCACCAAGCGCGCTGAGAAGGGACACCGGCAAATCATGCATACGCAAGGCCATAGCGATGTTCATCGCAACCCCGCCGGGGATGCGGAGAATGCGGCCAGACACGTCTTCGCCAGCCGCCATTTTGCGCGGGGTGCGGCCGATGATATCCCACAGGACAGAACCAACGCACAGGATTGGAGGTGTTGTTTTCATCGCTCTTTATTGGCGTGGAAAGGACACACGCGCAAGGGGCTACCAGAACCAGAACACCATTTCATCGGGCGGTAGGCAGACCTCTTCGTTGCAGGCTTGCAGGGTGAGGCGCGCGCGGGTAGCACCATTCCCGGCGGGTTCGAAAGGAATTATTTGGGCAAAATCCTGCTCATACAAAGCAAGCGGCGTTGCGCTGAAACCCAGTTCCTTGATTTGCGCCTTGGGATAGCTGTTTTGCGGGGCAGGGGTATCGTCAAGCGAAAGCTCCATGCCGATTAAATAATCCTCAAGCGGGTTGTGGGCGTTTACATGCCAGCCATCGGCAAGGCGGAATTGCAATTCGAGCTGGCCCTTTTCACGATCAAGTGTAGCAAAAACCCGCACAGCCCCCCCATTTGAGGTACGCATCGGGGCTGTTGGGCCTTGTTGCTGAACCGCCATTGCGTGCAAAATACCGGCACGGCTGGCCGGGCGGTTGAGGGCGTCAATGGCCAGCGCTGCGGCCAAGCGAGGGGCGTCTTCACCTATGCGGGCAAAGCGGCGGTCAAGACCGTCTAACAGGGCGAGCGCAAGCGCGTTGCCAGAGTTTATTTCAGTGTCATCAAGCGGGCGAAACGGGCCGAGACCCGTTGATTCAGCAGTCATCCGCATGGCTTGATCTGCGTCTCCAAAGCGGGCTAGCATTGTATCTGCAAGCCGTTGGGCCGGTTTCAGCCAGCGGGTTCCATCCCCTTGTGAATAGTCGTGCAAGGCAACAAAAGCGTGGCCAAGAGCGCCGTAATCCAGCAATTGCGCGGCACCATCTGTGCGATTGTCAAACCATATGCGTTTCAAACCGGTTTCGGGCCACATGTGGCTTAGAATAAATTCAGCCGCAGTTTCAGCGGCTTGCAGGTAGTCAGGTCGGTTCAGCACCAAGGATGCCTCTGCCAGCGTTGCAATCATTTCACCGTTCCATGCGAGGATGATTTTTTGATCTTTAATCGGCGCTATGCGTTTGTTGCGGGTCAGGCGCAGGGTTTCCAGCTGGGAATCAAAATCAGCCGCGTTTAATCCAGCATCCTTTGCCGCGATAAGAGGCAGTTCCTGCATGTGCAGCACATTCGCGCCTTCAAAGCTGCCATTTTCAACGACGTCGAAAGTCTGAATTAAGGGCTGCGCGTTGTCGCCAAGAGCCTGAGCCATTTGTTTCGGCGTCCAGGAATAATAAATGCCCTCCTCTCGTTCATTTTTAACGTTCAACGAATCCGCATCCTCAGATCCGAAAAAACCGCCAAGCGGCGCGCGCATGTCGCGCAGGACATAATCAAAGGTTCGGGTTGCTGCACGAGCGTAATCGGGGTTTCCGGTCGCGTTATAGCTACGCAACAACAAACGACCGATAAGCGCTTGATTATAGAGCATCTTTTCAAAATGCGGCACATGCCATTCAGGATCAACCGAATAGCGGTGAAACCCACCGCCAAGGTGATCGTGGATACCGCCGCGCAGCATCCCGTCAAGCGTGGTGGTGACCGCATTCATAAGATCATCGTCGCCATGACGCAGCGCCTGATCCAGCAGGTAGAGCATTTCCGGCTCGCGGGGGAACTTGGGTGCGCTGCCAAAACCGCCGTTAAACTCGTCCAGATCCCGGATCAACTGGACAGCGGTTTTATGAAACTCCTCAGGGGGGAAACTGCCCAGCACCGCGGTTTGATCCAGATAGTCACGCAATCGGCTGGCGATCGCGAACGCTTCGGCGATCAGGGCAGGGCGGTCGGTTTCCCAAATATCTGTGACAGTGTTGACTATTTGGGTGAATGTATCGGGTGGAAAATATGTTCCTGCATAGAAAGGTTCAGCGTCGGGTGTCAGAAACACTGAGTTAGGCCAGCCGGAGGAGCCGGTGAGGGCGGTTGTAACAAGGGAAAATTGCTCGTCCAAATCGGGGCGCCGTTCGCGATCAATCTTGATGTTGATGAAGTTTGTATTTAATAGGTTGGCTATCGCTTTGTTTTCAAAACTTTCCTCGGCCATGACGTGGCACCAGTGGCAGGAAGCATAGCCAACGGAAACGAAGATCATCTTGTCCTCGTCACGGGCCTTTTGCAGGGCCTCTTTCCCCCAAGGATACCAATTCACAGGGTTATCCGCATGTTGTTGCAGGTAAAGGGATGCCTCCCCTGCAAGGTGATTTTGGGCAGATGCATGAGTTGTAAAGACGAGAAATAGAATGGTAAGAAACCGCATAGAGCACCCGAAAGTTTTGTTTAGCAGAGCATATTCTCAAACGGCAGATTTGTCAGGTGACATTTGGGTGAGCAGGGAGGGCACTATCCCCTTGCCAACCGCAATAAACCCCACTATATGCGCGCTTACTAAATCCACAGGCGGGGTTGCGTGTTTTGGGGGAGAAATCCTCAAGGCTCCACCGGTTGGGCAAATGCCCTACTCCCGCTGAGGCTAAACCGGAAAAGGAACTTCCAATGGCTCTACCTGAGTTTACATTGCGCCAACTGCTCGAAGCAGGCGTACACTTTGGCCACCAGACACATCGCTGGAACCCGCGTATGGACCAATATATTTATGGTTCGCGCAATGGCATTCACATTCTTGACCTGACGCAAACCGTTCCATTGTTGGACGCGGCGCTGAATGTCGCACGCGAAACTGTTGCCAAAGGCGGTCGCATCCTGTTTGTAGGTACCAAGCGCCAAGCATCCAAAGCGGTTGCCGAAGCTGCCGAGCGTTCAGCACAATACTACATGAACCACCGTTGGCTGGGCGGCACGCTGACCAACTGGCAGACCGTTTCCAAATCCATCACTCGTCTGAAAAATTACGACGAGCAGCTGGAGACCGGTGCCGAGGGCATGACCAAGAAAGAGCGTCTGGGCATGGAACGTGAGCAGGCCAAATTGCAAGCTTCTTTGGGCGGTATTCGCGACATGGGTGGCGTTCCTGATCTGCTGGTCGTGATCGACACCAACAAAGAATCTCTGGCTGTGGCCGAGGCCAACAAGCTGGGCATTCCTGTGATTGCGGTTCTGGATTCGAATTCGGCACCTGAAGGTATCGACTTCCCGATCCCGGGCAACGATGATGCAGCCCGCGCGATCAACCTGTACACTGATCTGATTGCACGCGCAGCGCTGGACGGCATGGCCGCAGCCATGGGTTCTGCTGGCATCGACATCGGCGCAATGGAAGACGCTCCTGTTGAAGAAGCCTTGGAAGCCGAAGGCTAATACGCCCCTCGTTTCAAAGATTTTGACGGGGGCGCAAACCGCCCCCGTTTGCTATTCCCCATTCTAGGAGAGAGAAAATGGCTGTAACAGCTAAACTGGTTAAAGAATTACGCGATCTGTCGGGCGCTGGCATGATGGACGCCAAAAAAGCATTGGTTGAAGTTGATGGTGACCTTGAGGCAGCAATGGACTGGCTGCGCACCAAAGGCTTGGCTAAGGCTGCGAAAAAGGCTGGCCGTACCGCGGCTGAAGGTCTGGTTGGTGTGGCCGTCGAAAACGGTGTTGGTGTTGCTGTTGAGGTGAATTCCGAAACTGATTTCGTTGGGAAAAACGCAGACTTCCAGAACATGGTAATGAGCTTTGTTACCGCTGCTTTGGCTGTTGATGACGTTGATGCATTGAAAGTGGCTGATCTGGGTGGCAAAACCGTTGACGAAACAGTGACTGCAGCGATTGCCACCATCGGAGAAAACATGTCTGTACGCCGCATGGCCAAAATTTCTGGCGATGTTGTTGCGTCCTATGTTCACGGATCCGTGGCTGATGGTTTGGGCAAAATTGGTGTTCTGGTGGCGCTCAAAGGTGGCGACGAAACCACCGCGAAAAACATTGCGATGCATGTAGCTGCGACCAATCCGGCGTCATTGTCCCAGGCTGATCTGGATCCGGCACTGGTGGAGCGTGAAAAATCAGTTCTGACAGAGCAGGCCCGCGAGAGCGGCAAGCCAGAGAATATCATTGAGAACATGATCAAGGGCCGGATGAAGAAATATTTCTCCGAAGTGACCCTTGTGAATCAGTCTTTCGTGATGAACCCAGATATTACCGTTGGCCAAGCGGCCAAAGACGCGGGCGCGGAAATCATTGGTTTTGTGCGCCTGGAAGTGGGCGAAGGCATCGACAAAAAGGTCGAAGATTTCGCAGCAGAAGTTGCGAAAACAATGGGCGGTTAAGACAATCATCCGAAAAAGTAAAAGCCCCGTCAGTTTGGCGGGGCTTTTTTGTGGCTATTCGTATTCGCATGAATACGTTTTGAGTAGATGTTAAAACGCTCTAGGTGTCCTCAATGATATGCTTGGAAACGAAGTACGATACGGGAAGGGCCAAAATAAACCCAGAGGCTACCGCAATCAGGATCGGATAAAGAGTATCATAACCTGCTGTTAATGCGATAATAAAGAAGATACCGGCCAAAGTGGATGATATCAGGGAATAGAGGATTGATGCCAATCGGAACATTTTTCTCCCTCCTTTGGGATCTAGTATATTGAATTCTTACCACGCTCATTAATATATGCGAATATGTAGTTCTTTGATCCAGATCAGATGGAAAAATATGCGTGGAAATCAACCGTGCTCATGTAGTTTTCAGATGCTCAACCATACGCTCCAGCGCCATCGGATAGCCTGCTGCTCCATGCCCCATGATCAGATCAAACGCGACCTTGCCAATGTAACTGATGCGGCGGAAATCTTCACGTTCGTGGATGTTCGACAGATGCAATTCAAGGGTAGGGATCGCTACGCTGGAAATGGCATCCATCAAGGCAATTGAGGTGTGGGTATAGGCACCGGCGTTAATGATGATCCCGTCAAAACTGCCACGTGCCGCGTGAATCCAGTCAATCAGAACGCCCTCGTGGTTGGATTGGCGCATATCAACGCGGATGTTCAGCAAAGCGGCTTTTTGCGCGCACATCTTCTCAATGTCGTTCAATGTCGTCGTTCCGTAAACTTCAGGCTGGCGCGTGCCCAGCAGGTTCAGGTTCGGTCCGTTCAGGATCAGGATAGCGGTCATCGTGTGCCTCTGGTTAGTTAAAGCCAGATAAACGCTGTGAGCAACCATTTGTCGAGGGTATTAATAGACCAAACACGGCAGCGCAGGAACCGGGAAGAACGCGCTGCCGTGTTCGGCAATAGAACCATCACTTCGGGAAGCAACTGGATCGTGTCGTTAGACAGGTTCTTTTTGAATTACTTAGCATGCGAAATATGTGATCTATATCACTATTGGGGAAAATAGTTCCTCGTGCCAACTACATTGGCTTCGCCACGCATGGCAAGGTTAACATAATAAAGATTATGCGCCTTTAGGGTGTTTTCAAATTGGTTCATCTTGACCGGCCTTCCCGTTTACCGTTGGTTTATGCAATTCCCTGCAACTATCGCTTTAATTGCGTTTACGGCAAACTGTCAACAATTTTCTGTGGACAACTTTTAGCCTTTGCCCTTCCAGAGCTTCAAAGCTGAAGGTCCGGCTTTGGTCGCAAATGCCAGCGACCACGCGGCAAACAGTCCCCATTTATACCATACGGGCACCCCCTCAAGGCTGGCAAATCCCGCAGCAACGTACCCTTGCAGCCAAGGCAAGAAACTTGCTATCAGCGGCAAGGCAAGAACGATTGTCCAAAACTCATCTTTCCAGCTTGATTGCGCGTCTTGCAATGCCATTTGTTCCCAGCCGCTTTCCGCCTCTGCCAGACGTGTCGCAGCAGCAGCTTGCGCGTTAATGTGAGCTACCTTCAACCCGTGTTCTGCAACCTTGATTTCCTTGCGCGCGGCTATGGCTTCCTTGCCAATTCCGAGCAGCTCCCTGAAAAATCCCCACATGCGTTTTCTACCTTCCTAAGTGTCAACTAATATTAATCCCGGCCGGGATCTTCAGCTCGAAACCTGGCGCGGCCTTTTTGTGTGTTTTCAAAGACTTATTTTCTTGCGAAATCTCGGCTTCGATCAATCGGCCTGTAATTTGTTTACCCGCTTTGCCGGAATACATGGCGTTCCAAATTTATGATTTGTTGGGTTAAAACACCCTGCCCCGTTTGCAAATGTTCAACCGTTGATGCGGTATCATCCAGCAAGCCCAAAATGCGCTTAATCAGGAAGCCAACCACCATCGTTAGAGTGAAGGCAAGCAGCATCACCAAGGACGCAAGCAGCGTGCTATTGAGGGCGCTTAGGGCTTCCACTAGCGCCCCCGCGATTTCAAGAACAGGAACAGGAACAGCGACCCGCCAAGCGCCCACTGCAAGCCCTGATATGTGAAACCATATTCGGCCTTTATGGAAACGTCACCCTTTCCATCTAAGACCTCCGGCGCATAATACCAATATCGCCCTTGCAAGGGCAGTTCTTGAATGGATTTAACCCGCGCACGTTCAGAAATCGAATCCCCGACCCCTTTTAGAGTGTCAATAATTCCACTCATTTTTTCACGGCCTTATAGGCCAGATACAAAGCACCAGCACCAACAACCATAGGAACGGTTTTCCCTACGCTCTTGCCGATTTCTTCACCGGCTTCTTTCCCAGCCCATGCCAAACCGAAAGCGGCCCCCAATGCGCTTATTCCCCATACCAAAACCGGCATTATGTTTCCTTTCTGCTTGTCAAAATTTGCGTGTATTTTTGCTTGATTGCGACCAGATATTTCACTGTTTCGCGCGGCCATGTGCCATCAGAACGCTTGCCGCCCGGGCCAGCGTTATAGGCGCGCGCGATCCATTCCCGATCCTTGCTTTTTTCTGATAAATATTCGAGATATGCAGTGCCAAAATAGATCGAGCCACGAACCGATTTCAGATTATCAACCGTTGGCTGATAGGTCTTATAGCCCCACTTGTATAAATCACCGGCAGTCGCTGGCATAACTTGCATTAGCCCGAGCGCGCCAGCCGGTGAAACCGCGTTGGGATTGCCTCGACTTTCCGCCCACATCATCGCCGCAACCCATGTGATGTTTCTCAGCGCCCAATCCTCCACAACGTCCAAGTTGTCATAAAGAAAGGCTTCTTCTTTGTTGCGCCCAGAGGCGGCACTATGGGCCAAATCATTGCGGATATTTGCCTTGTGAATGCCGGTTTTGTCAGGCGCGCCATTTACATTGAAAGGCGATTTCACATCTATTCCAAGCGCGTCAAATGCTGGCTGTAAATGCCCCTCCCTGTACGCCCAAAAACCGCCACCGGCCACAACGGCCAGCATCAAAACCCGTTTCACTTGAATAACTCCTGATCCCAATTGCCGCGATCATAAAGCCGCGCATTGACCTCTATTTTTGCCGCCGGACCATTCCACAGAATTAGGGCCGTATCTGGATTAACTTCGCCGCCTACAGTGGTGTGATTGTCAATATAATCTACGGGCGCAGCTTCCCAGCTAGACGCCGCTATCCAAACCGCCATTTCTGCATCTGTGTACGTGCCGTGAATAATTGTAATATCGTCGTTAACCGAACCATCCGTACGCAAAGCTGCCGCCGTTTGATCCATTAGGCCAGCCGGTTTTGCATCCAGATAGGCCAGTTTGGCGCGCGGAATGATTGCGCCGCGCTGGTCTGAAAGCGTGGTTGCTGAAACGTAATAACTGCCCGTTGTTGGCATTATCATCACGCCGCGTTTTTCTTCAGCGGCAGAATTTACGTTTTGCCTAACAGAAAATGAGGTTTTCAAAGCTGGAAAATATTGGTTGGCCGTTACCGTTGGAATGATCCCGAAATTAACGTGGTGCCCGAACAAAATTTCACAAGTGATTGTGGTTGCAAATGGGTTCCGAATATATCGCCGGTGCCCGTTGGCAGGAAGGCTTGCACCCTCTGGCAACGTATGGGCGCGCCCGTCACAAACGATCTGCACGGCAAAAGCATCACAACGGGTCAAGGCAATATTCTCGCTGCCCCCGTCGATCCGAATGCGCTGATAGGGTGCCAATTCAAAAGATTGAACCCAAGTTTTCCGATCAAACGATCCAATTTTGGTCATATCAATTATTCCTTGTTGTAAGGTAGATTGCGCCCAAAGCAAAAGCCATGATTGCAAATGAAAGTGATTTCAGGTTGTCGGAAAAGTCAGCGGTTTTCACCTCTGAAACTATATCCAGCGCATTGGTAGTTGTATCATCCGCCAAATCTATGGCGCGTTCGGCCAGATCATCCGACAATTCAACCACCATATTGCCTTGCCGGATCATCAGCTCGAATTGATCCATGCCGTTTTTCAAAGCAGAATGTGCCGCGCTATCAAGCCCGATCTGGCTTTTTGAGGCCAGTTTTAGAACCTCGTCGCCCAAGTCCATAATCTCCAAAAGGTTCAGCGAATTACCCCTGACGCCGGTTTCCCAAGTGGCCTCTAAACCCTGCATCAATTCCTTGATTGCTTCTGGGCTATCATCCATAATTATTGAATCAAGAATTTGAGTGCCTTGCTCCATAACTGCGCGCCGATCAATTGCAACATTTGTTGTCTCGTCGGTGACTTTTTCGTTGCTGGATGAACTCATGAGAACACCCCATGCGGGATCCCGTCAGCGTCCACCGCCTCAATTGCAACCTTTGCCCCCATCACGCGCGCCATGGCCCCTACCTTGTCAGTGTGGACCCGCACAGGCACGCCTAGAATTGAGGCCGCGCCAAAGAGTTGTTTCATAATCATAGGCCCGAAAACCGGAACGCAAGAGCGCGCATAATATACCGCGACAATCCCGCCTTCATCTTTGCCGAACACGGCATAACCCAGCAGCTTTTCGCCGTCCTGGGCGATAATCGAAAAGGTATCCGAGCGCGCGGAAACAGCCGCCGCGCCTTCGGCCTCTACCGTTTCCAGTTGTGCCAGAATTTCGGGCGGCAAGGCGGTTGAAATCAGTCTCGCTTTCATGCTCATTTTATTTTTGTCCAGACGTATTTTGCGGCCAGCGCCACCGCTACACCGATCACCGCATCCCGCATGATTTTTGAAACCCAATTGTCACCGGAACCATTGCTGATGCCGCCGAAATCAAAACCAAAGTTTTTTTCGTGAATATCCGAACCCGTGCCAGATTGCGGATTTACAGACGCCGAAAATTCTAAAGGTGGAACTGCCATTTTTTACCTCACTTCATAATCACAATTAGAGCAACAGCCGCCGCGCCAGCGGTCAGATATAGCTTGGTATTATCGCCGCGTTTCGTGGTCAGCATTTTCAATTGCATATCCAGTTCACGCTCTTGGCGGTCAAGCTGGCGGTCATCATGCACGCCAATGCCGCGTGAAACGCTTTCACTTGCATCGGCCAAAGATCCGGTTGTGCGAGCCACACTGTTTACAGTGGAACTAAACCCGTCAAAAAAGCCTAAAATCCCATCGAATTTTCCGCGCGATTTTTTGTATTTGTCAGGCTCTACCGGCCCGAAATCAAAATATTTATCTGTGTTTTCCGTCATAACATTTGCCATTTATGGGCTAGGGCAATTCCTGCCCTAGCCGGTTGATTTTCTAGCGAATGTTTTGATACAAACCCGCATGAGTGGCCAAAAATTGGACCTCGGTATCCGCGACCGTGGTGGTCAGATCAATCTTGACCTTGGCACCGCGCCGCGTTTCGGCGGGAAGGTCCAGAGCGGCCAAAGAACGCGCCTCGCCAGAGCTGTGAAGGTCGATAAACCAGTTATCGCCAACAGCCGCCGGAAAACGGCCCTCAGACAACAGATAAGCGTTGTATTCATGGCGGTTGCAGTCAATCAAAACTTCCCCATCCACTTCAACTTTCAAATCTGTGATCCCAGCACCGATAAGCCAAAAGTTTTGCAAATCGTCACTGTCTGGCAAGTCTGTGAAGGTATGCTTGCCAACAGCACCAAAGGATTGAATAACCCGTTCGGTTGTGTTCACAAAGCCGGTTTTGCGCGGCATGAGAACATAGTTAGGCATACATTTTACTTGCATGGTTGTGGCGTTGAAAGCAGCCGTTTGAGACAGTTCCAACTTGAGGCCGCGCATACCGCGCGTTCCCAGTGCAAAAGTATCGCGCACCGCTGGCGAAAGATACATGTTTTCGCCCGGAAAATGGAAGCCGGTCACACCTTCCCCGAAATCTTGATCATGGAAGTTATTCCGCATAATCAATTCGTCGGTTGTCAGGTCTTGCATAGGCGCGCCGTTGGCAAGCAATGCAACATTGTCCACATATTTCGAGATAAAGGCAGTGTCCACAATGTGACGCCCCGCAACCTCAGTCGTTTCCCCAACGATTTCAGCATCTGAAACAATCGAAAACGGAATTGCGCGGTATGTTGGCGAGCCTGTTTCCAGCCGAACTTGGCTTTTACCACCGGCCAAATTTTGGGCGATTTCGATCACACGACCGTTAACGCGGGTATGGCGTGGAAGGCGTGTGCCTTTGACTTCCTCAGGGCTTGGCATTGCGGTGCGAATGCGTCGATTTCTGGGGCGGTTTGGGTTTGCTGTACGTTTCCGCATGGGCAGAACTCCTTAAAAAAAGTGATTTTCGGCAACTCAGGCCGGTTTGAAATCCGGCTGGATTAGTCGATAAAATCTCCCAGAGGTGTGCGGTTGATCAGAAATTCAGTGGCGATCCCGCCAATGATGACTGCGAGCATCATGTTCGTGATTGATTTAGGCATGGTGTTTTCCTTGTGGTTGTTTGAAACGTTAAATTTGAGCCATAACCAAGCGCAAAAAAAATGATCCAAACAACCGAGCAAAACCTATAAATAGACGACATTTCAAAGCGTTGGCTTTAAATGGTATTGTTTTACCGGTTTTTATAGGTCACAATTTTAAAGGGAATTGGAAGCAAGGATTGAAAATGCAAAATGCAGCTTTAACGGACGCTTGGCACCAGCACGGGCGCGCAAAAGTAGCCATCGCGCGGGATGTCGGGATTTGCCCAACAACATTGCGCCGGTATTTCAACAATTCGTCCCCCGTGCCGGTCAGTCGCCGCAAGTCACTCGAAAAGGCTTTTGATGCCGTGATTGATTGGTTTTGGTACGATCAAGGCTTTGCCGCCGCTAACGGCACTCAGGAAGCCCCCACAAGCGCCAAGCCGCCACTTGACCAGCCCAACCCGCGCGAAAACGCGCTACCCCCCCTAGAAACGCCGGAAAACAGCGATACCGGCGAAAATGACGGGCCGCTCGGTCGCTTTTTGAAGCTGTTTGCAGAAGATGAGGA